>DATJUH010000045.1:0-15120 GCA_035502515.1 Acidimicrobiales bacterium | reverse complement strand
CTCTCGACAACCGCTTGGTGCTTTACGCGCTCGTGCTCATCGTGCTGTGGGAGTTCACCGGCTACAACATGATGATATACATCACCAGCCTCACCTCCATCAGCCGGGAGGTGCTCGAGGCAGCTGAGATAGATGGCGCCTCCCAATGGACGATCGTCCGCAGGGTAAAGCTCCCACTGCTCCGGAGGACGATCATCTTCACGCTGGTCCTTGCCATCATCGGGACCCTGCAGCTTTTCAACGAACCCCAAATCCTCAGCCACCTGACTCCCTACATCACCTCGAACTACACCCCTAACCTCGACATTTACAACGAAGCGTTCAGTTTCGGCAATATCCCGCTGGCGGCGGCGGAATCGCTCGTGCTCGCCGTCATTACCGTGGCCGCCTCGTTGGTCTTCTTCAGGCTCGTTGCCCGGCGGGGCCAACGGACGGCGGTGCGGGGCTGGCGGGGCCGTCCGCTGCTCGGGCGGTCGCGGCCACGGATGGCGGCGCTCGAGGAGAGGAGTCCCAAATGACGGGCTCCAAGAGAAAAATCGGCCTTACGACCGCCCTGCTGGTCCTGGCGGGCGCCTACGTGCTTATCCCTCTTTATTGGTTGCTGGTCTCGGCCACCAAGACCACGCACGTGTTGTTCGACTCGCAGACCTTCCTTCCCTATACGGCCGGCACTTTCATCGGGAATATCGGCAATGCGTTCAGCGTGGGTGGCGGTGAGCTCGGCATCTGGCTAGCGAACAGCGCCATCTACGCCGGGGTGACAGGCATTGCGGCAACGTACTTCGCCACGGCACTCGGCTACGCGATTGCTAAATTCCAGTTTGCCGGCAGGTACTTACTGGCCAACCTGGTGATCGGCTCTCTTATGGTGCCAAGCACAGTCCTGATCGTACCAGTGTTCATTATGGAGTCGCACTTGCACTTGACAAACTCTTACGAAGGCGTGATCCTGCCCCTCTGCTTGTTCCCCTTCGGCGCGTACTTCATGTCTATTTATTGCGAAGAAGCCATACCTTCGACGATCCTCGACGCCGGCCGCGTCGACGGCGCGGGCGACATCTACCTGTTCCACCGGGTAGCGCTGCCATTGCTCCTGCCAGGGATGGTGACGTTGTTCCTAATCGACTTTATAGGGACTTGGAACAACTATTTCCTGCCCCTCGTCCTCCTCTCGAGCAATAACCTCCTGCCGGCCCCCGTGGGGCTGGCAGACTGGCTCGGCCGGTTAGCGAACGCAGGGCTGGCGTCGCAACCCCTTTACCCCGAGCTCATCACCGGCGCGTTCGTGTCCGTGCTGCCGATGCTCGTCCTGTTCCCTTTCCTCCAGCGCTATATCGCCCGCGGCCTTTCCCTCGGCGCACTGGCCGGAGAGTGAAGGCATGGCCGCGCTAGCAGACCGGGTCGCAAGTCGTCTGGTCCGAAAAGGGGGCTCGCACCCGCCTTAGCCGGAGTTCGCCCATATTGGCGCCGCTGGAGGCGAACCCGCTCATGGAGACGTAATTGCGACAACGAGAAGGAGTGACCATTCGATGGGACCTGGAAAGGAAGAAACGGGGAGGTAACAAATGAAAAAGATGTTCTTGGCTGTCGCCGCCGCTTGTTTTACCGGAGCCGCCGGGCTCGTAGCTTTGCCCAGCACGAGCAGTGCCACCGTCCGCACCCTTACGAGCGCGTCCGTCCGGCAAGGTAACGTCCAACTAGGAGGCGGCCTTTCCTTGCCGCCCTATACGCAGAAGACCACGCTCGTGTTCTGGGCCTGGGCTGGGCCGAACGCGGCGATGATCAAGCTGTTCAACAAGGATTACCCGTCGATCAAGATCGACTGGTATGACGTTGGTGCCTCGACCGCCGAGTACGCCAAACTGACAACGGCCCTGGCCGCCAATTCCGGCATCCCGGACGTGGTGGAACTGGAGTACCCCTACGTACTGCAATATGCGGTGAAGGGGCAGTTGGCGAACATCGCGAAATGGGTCGCCCCGTACAAGACCTTGATACCGGCGGGCGACTATGCGCTCGAGGAGTACAAAGGAGGCATTTATGGGGCACCAGGAGGGCCCGGTTGGATGGGGTTGTCATACCAGCCCGGATTGTTGTCCAAGTACCACCTCCCAGTGCCAACGACCTACGCACAGTATGCCTCGGACGCCATTGCGCTTCACAAGGACGACCCGTCGGAGTACATGACGTACTTCCCGCTCGGGGACGAGAAGTACCTGGCCGGGCTCATGCAACAGATCGGGGCGGAGCCGTTCGCGCCCGGTAAGTCGGGGAACTGGGTCGTGAATATCAACTCGCCGGACATGGAGCACCTGTTCAACTACTGGGGCGGCCTGATCAAGGACGGCGCGGTCCAAGTCTCCACTGATTACACGCCGTCGTGGGAGCATGAGGTAGCGGCCGGGACTTTCGCCACCTACCTGATCCCCCAGTGGGGCCCGGGAAGTTTTGACAGCTATGTGAAGCCCGGTACCCAGGCCTGGGCCCTAACTCACATGCCGGAGTGGGCCGCCGGAGTCGAGACGAGCGGGAACTGGGCCGGGGGCGGCTATTCAGTCATGTCAGCGAGTAAGGACCAGGAGGCTGCCGCGCTCTTTGCCCTGTTCCAGGACCTAGCCCCAGCCGCCATCCAGCTAACCCTCACGCCGGCCGCCGAGGGCGGGGGCGGTGGTATCCCCGCCGCGGTGGCGGCCAGCAGTTACAAGGAGTTCAGCGCGCCCGTGCCTGACTACGTGACCAAGGACATGGACGCCCTTTTCCTCGGGTACTCGGAGCTGAAGGACAACAACTACAGTTTCAACTACGGCCCGTGGTTCACCGAGTTCTCGACTGTGCTCGAGTCTGAGTTGACGAGCGCCGTCGAGGGCAAGATCAGTTACGATGCGGCCTTGGCTGCGACCCAGAGCCAGCTGGTCAGCTACGTGCAGGGCGAAGGCTACAGTGTCACGGCCTGCAAGACCGGCGTCAACAACGACGCCCAGTGCTGAGGCCAACAACTGGTACACGGGCACGCGCCGCCTCAGCGGGCAGGTAGCTACGAAGAGCCAGGCTTGCGCAGAGAAAGCTCCGGCGGTCGGGGACCTTGGTCCTGCGGCCGCCGGAGTGCGCCCCGGACGAATGGCGGGGCAAAACATGGTAGGCGGCACCGTCCGTATGCGGCGGTCGGAGCCAGTGGGCCAATAGAGCCGAAAAACAACAAGATCGGGTCGGAAGGAGTGGTGCATCAGTGGAACTCGGCCTCGGGGGACGTCTAGCCGTGGTGACAGGTGCTGGGTCGGGGCTCGGGAAGGCGACGGCAGTGGCCCTGGCCGAGGAGGGAGCTACAGTGGTGGCCGCGGACCTCATTGAAGAAGCCGCCGTGGAAACGGCCCACGAAATCGAGGGCAAAGGCGGCTCCGCCCAGGGCCGGCGCATAGACGTGACCGAGCGGGGCCAGTGGTCGCAGCTAATGCAAGGACTGCGGCGGCTGGGCCCGGTTGAGATCCTGTGCAATATAGCTGGGCCGGCAGGCGGCAACTTCGGGCAACTGGAGACAGACGATGCGGAGTGGGCTCGACAGATGGATGGCCATCTAAAGGCGGTCTTCCTCGGTTGCCAGTCGATTCTCCCGCTCATGATAGAGCGTCGGTACGGGAAGATCGTGAACATGTGCTCGTTCGCCTCACATGGCGTGCTCCAGACCATACCGGCCTATACCGCGGCATTCGGTGGCATCCTCGCCTACACGAAAGCGCTCTCCCGCTACGCCGCGCCCTACAACGTGAACGTGAACTGCGTTTCGCCAGGCAACATCCAGACCCCCATGACCGAGGCAACCTGGCTGTCGCGCCCCGGGGCGCTGCAGGAGCTCCGGGACCGCATGCCGATCAAGCGCGTGGGCCAGCCCGAAGACATCGCGGCGTGGTTTGTGTTCCTTGCCTCAGACCGGGCGCGCCACGCGGTCGGGATCGAGGTCAACGTCTCGGGCGGCCAGTTGATCTGAAGCGAGGAGGCTGTGGCACGGCGTAACCACTCTAAAAAATACTTCGGCGCAGCAATAAAGACGTCGTTGAGAGCTCATAAAGTCTCAGCATTGGTCGACTGTGCCCGGTGTTTGAGTAAGGCAAAACTGGATGTGCCCTCGGTCCGGGTTTCCTGCTCGGCTTCGGTAGCGGTCAGCAGTGGCCATGTTCAGGGTCCGGCGCGCTTGACACCGGTTAACTCTTTCAGGATCCTGGTGGTCAAGCGTAGGTCGAAGATACCTCGAGTTAGTCAGTTAGGGAGCACAAGAGTGCGCATTGGGATCACGGGGGCGAGGGGCCTGCTCGGTTCGGCCCTGACCGAGCTAGCGCTGCGAGAAGGCCATGAAGTCCGGGGGATGGACCAGCGGGGTGTACCAGAGCATGTCTCGGAGCGGCTCTCCTACGATGTGGTCGACCTTACGGAGGCGGACCGGGTGGCCGCAGGCCTGGTCGGCTGCCATGCCCTCGTCCACTTGGCAGCACACACCTCACCGCGCGGGCTGCCAGCCCAGAAGGTCCACAATGACAATGTAACTGGCACCTACAACGCGCTCGTCGCCGCCGCCGAACTCGGCATTCAGAAAATCTGCCAGGCCTCCAGCATAAACGCAATTGGAGCATCGTTCAGCCGCTGGCCGCGCTATGACTACTTGCCAGTGGACGAGGACCACCCCACCTACAACGAGGACCCCTACAGCCTCTCCAAATGGATCTGTGAGGCTCAGGCCGATTCGCTCAGCCGAGCTTATCCGAACCTAAAAATATCAAGCCTTCGCTTCCACATGCTCGTGCCCGACCGAGAGACAGCGCTCCGTCGTTGGCGCGAGCGCAAAACCCCGGAGGGTGGTGCCAAAGGACTGTGGGGCTACACCACCGTCGGTGCTGCTGCCCGGGCCTGCCTTGCCGCCCTGGAAACCGATTTCGTCGGGCACGAAGCCTTTTACGTCGTGGCGGACCGAACCGCGACTGACGAGGACTCAAGCGACCTCAAGCATAAATGGTACCGGGATGTCCCTCTTCGCAAAGAGATCTCGGGCGGGGCCTCTTTCTTTGATTGTGACAAAGCTTTTCGTCTATTGTCATGGTCGGATCGTTGACCGAGAATGCGGGGGCTCCTGCATTACCTAAAACGGCTTCTACCTAGTGTCCCGAGTCATGGAAGACCCCTATTGATGGCCGGTAGGGGCGGATTGTTGGCGCATGGCAGGGCGGGGACGACCAAAGGCGCCGACGGCACTAAGCACGGAGGAACGCGAGACGCTAGAACGCTCGGCGAAACGCTTACGTGATGGCCGAGGAGTTATAGGAGGCCATCGGGTCGGTGTGTGTCCACTCGTTAGTGCCCGAAAAGGGCAGGGCCAGGCCATCGTGAGGACGCCGGGACCGCCCCGGCGACTATAAGGTTGAACTTGTTTTCGTACGTGTACCGCTATGTTCTGAAAGGAAGCATTTGATGGACCGGTCGTGTCTGCAATATAAGGTTACGGAGCAGGAACGAAAGACCTTTGAAGAGGAGGGTCTGTTGTATGTCGAAGATGCGCTATCGCCGGACCGGGTCGAGACTCTAACCAGCATCACTGACCGTATACACAAGCAGGCCGTGGGCGCCGGCCAGGAGGCGGACAAAGCGATGTTCGTTCCGAACTTTATTCCGATGGACGACCGGTTTGCCGACTTAGTCGATTATGACCGAGTTCTTCCCAAGGTATGGGGCCTTCTCGGTTGGAATATCTACCTTTATCATTGTCATCTAATCGTGACGCCACCGTCAGGCCGACCGCGAAGCGTCGCGACTTTTGATTGGCACCAGGACTCCGGTCGGGTGAACATCGAGATGGAGACACGCCCCCGGCCTCGGTTGTCGCTCAAGGTCGCGTATTTTCTCTCCGACACGGCCGAAGAGGGTCGGGGAAACTTCTGGGTCGTGCCCCGCAGTCAGCACGATGACGAACTCGAACTGCCCACCGAGGGTCATGGTCAGCCGCCCGGCGCCGTGCCTGTGCTGGCTAAGCCCGGGACTGCGGTCCTCTTCGACCGACGGCTGTGGCACAGTGCTAGCCCCAACTGGTCCGACGTCACGCGCAAGGTGCTGTTTTACGGCTACGGCTACCGGTGGATCCGCGTTAAGGACGATATGACCGTCGAGGAGCTGTGGCCTAAGAGCGACCCGATTCGTCGGCAGCTACTCGGTTACGCTGTCAACGCCAATGGTCGTTATTCGCCAACGGACGATGACGTCCCATTGCGGGTCTGGTTGCGCGAACACAGCCCTGCCGATGCGCTTTAGTGTCTCGACGCCGGGGGCCAACGCCCGTTACGGGAACTGGACCAGCGATAAGGGCGCCGCGGTGGTCCGGCGCCGTCGGGCCATGGGCGCCGTCACCCAGGTCATGGTGCCGAAGACAGGCAGTGGTTGGTCGTCGAAGGAGCGGTGACGGAGGAGCCCCTGTCGAGGCTGGCTCGGCGTATCTGTGCCGACGGCAGGCACCACGACCCCAGATGCTTGGCTCGTCGGGCGAGGCTTAGGCGCTGGCGCCGTTTCGCTGCCAGCGCGTCAAATCGGCGTCACACTGCTGTCGCGTTATGGCAGCTCAAGGGCAAGCTAGGCGGGGTCTTCGGGACGTCGCCATTGACACCGACCGTCGAGGAGCCCTGCCGGAGCCAAGATCAAGGAACAGTCCGTGACTCGCGCCCACAAGCGGCCGCTGTGCCCACCCTGTGAACGCGTTCACAATGTTCCGGTCGCCGGCCGCGCTGGCCCTGTGCACTGCGCTTGAGCCCACTGACTTCTCTGTCAACGATGTCGAAGCGCTCGCCGCGCTGGTCCCGGCGGGGTGGCAAGAGGCGGAGGTAATAAGCCTGGGGCGTAAGTTTTTGGGAAGTCCTGGGAACCTGACACTGGCTCAGTGGGTCCAGGTCGCCGGTGGCGCCCCGTTCCACGACCAGCCAACGTCGGTTGCGAGCTGGGCACGCACTACAGGCTGGTCAGGTAACGACCTCGTCACGCTCGCCCAAGCCTTTACTGGGAACGCCGGCGGCCTCACGGCAGTCCAGTGGATCGCCATCGCGCGGGCGCAACCGGGGTTCGTGAACCAACCAGCGCTGGTCGCAGCCTGGGCTCGGGCCGGCAACGGTTGGAATGCCGCCAACCTGGTCAACCTGGCCCGCCTGTGCGCCGGGACCCTGACCCCGGCCCAGTGGCTCGCCGTCGCCACCGCCCACCCCGGGCTGGCGAACCAGGAAAACACCGTCGCCGCTTTCTCCCAGAAACGCCCATAGCTGGGCACCCGGGAACATCGCGACCCTGGCCGGGCTGTTCGGCGCCAACGCCGGCGGGCGCACAGCCCAGGACTGGCTCGCCATCGCTGTCAGCCACGCCACTTTGGCCAACCAGGAGGCTGACGTGGCCGCTTTTGCCAGGGTCGCCAACGGCTGGGCGGCGGCCAACCTGGCCACCCTGGCCGGGCTGTTCGGCGCCAACGCGGGCGCTCGTCCGGCGGCCGAGTGGGCGCTTTTGGCTGGTTCCCACCCCAATGTGGCCGACCAGGAGCCCATCCTGGCCACCCTGGCCCGGGGCGGGTGGACGGCGGTTGACCTCACGGCGTTCTTGAACAGCCTGCTGGCGGTCGGCGTGGCGCCGGCGGAGTTCCATACGCTGTTCGGCATAGTCGGGGTGGCGGCCAGTACCTTCGCAATGCTGGCGCCCCATTGGACAGCGGCCAATCTTGGTACCTACATCGGGGGCCTCCTGCACGCGGCAGTCCCGGCGGCCGAGGCCGCCACCTTTGTCGGCAACCCTGCTGCGCCGGCTGCCACGTCCAGCATGATCCCCGGCGGGTGGGCAGCCGACAACCTGGCCCTCTTTACCGCCGGGGCCCTCGTCGCGCCCGCGAGTTCCCCTGTGGGCCGCCTGCGTGGTCTCATGGCCCATCCGCTGTTCCCGGCTACCGCGTTCGGCCTAATCGGTGGGACGTGGACGGCCAGAAGCGTCGGTGAGTTCTGCGGCTCAGCGCTCAGGACCAAGGTCACCTTTGCCGATCTGCAGGCGACGATCGTGGCGGGAGGGCTGCTGGCTGCCCTCCAGGCGATGACCGCTCCGGGCGCCGTGACGACTAGCGAACTCGGTGTTTTCACCGGCAGGGCGCGAGAGCTCGGTGTCACGGTCCCCTGGCTGCTGTCCCTCAAGCAGGTCAATACCTTCCCGGCCTCGGCCCGCGCCATGCTCGCTTTGGGGTGGAACGAGGCCCAGTTCGCGGAGTTCACGCACGGCGCTTTCTCGACCAATGTCGCGGCGGCCGACCTGGCGGGCGTTCTGGCCCAGGCAGGGGTGCCTGCCTCGTGCGGCCAGTGGCGGGCAGCCGGGTTCACCCATGCGGAGTTGGGTCAGATCGTCGGAAGAGCCAGGGTCGAGCCGGGCATGACGGCTCTCCTGCTGGCGCCGTTCCTGGCCACCGCCGGCGCCGCCGCCGCCGCGTTCGCCCTACATGCCTGGGGCGTCCTGGAAATTGGCCATTCCATCGGCCATGTGCTGACCCGTCCGGGGCGCCCACCGACGGCGAGTTCGTGCAGGTCCTTCCAGATCTGCCAAACCATGGTGGCCCGCGGGGCGCCGCTCAACTGCACCGCCGCCGCCCTAAGGAACGCCGCCACGGGCGCCACCTGCGGTACGCCGGCCTGGGCGCAGGTCATCGTGCACGCCCCCGTCTTCCGGGCCCACTGGGTCGGGCCGGTGGGGCGCGTCGACCTCCCGCCCGTATCGTGGGCAGGCACCCATGGTGGGCCCCCCTATACCGTCCGACTGACGCTCCACGGGGAACGCATCCGACATGTTGAGAGTGGGCATACATACGAGTATTTCGGTATGACCTTCGCCAACTGCACCCGGGTGGGCGTCGGTTATGGCGGCCACTCCTCGTTGTTCGCCCTGGGCACCAACGTGACCGTGGCCCACCTCCAACCTCTGCTGGGCAACCCCGTTGTGCGTGGCCTGGCCGAGAACGCGGCCTGGAACATGAACCCGACGCAGGGTAACACCGGCGGGCTGCGGGTCGGGGTATTGCCTGACGGACCGGCGGCGCATCCGATTTACCGGACAAAGATCAGCCAGTGCTACCCAACGCTCGGCATTAACCTGATCGGTCGCGACACGGTGGCAATCGGGCGCCTTATGGGCCGGATCCCGTAGGGTCGCCCAGTGGACGACCTGCAGCTAGCGCTCTTTCAGGAAGCGGGAGCCGATATCCTCAGCCTGGCCAGCTACCTCGCCCTGTCCGAAGCCGAGCGCGTGGCGGCCGACGTGTCGCCGTCGTGGTCCAGTATCAGCCTCCTGGTAGCCTGCGAGGAACAGTGGGGCCCGAGAGTGAGCTTCGGAGCGCTCGGGGTGATCGTCGATCAGCTCCCCCAGGCTCGAGCCCGACTAGGGGCCGGCGATCTTGCCGTGATCAGGAGCGGGGTTTTCGACGTGGCCAACGCCGTGCTGCTGATCCTCCAGCCCACCGGCGACCAGGTCGTGGCCGCCTTTGGCACCACCGACGACCTGTTGGCGTCCGGTTGGCTACCTCACGAGCGTTTCGGCGACGAGCTGTACGCCTTCGTGGCCAAGAATCGCCAGGCGATGCTTGATGCCATGCCCGCGGCCGGCACCGACTTGAGCCCGCAGACACTCGATCGCGTGATGTTGACCACCGCCCTCGAGCGCGAGGAGCGCCTGGGAAAGGAGGTGATCGCGCTCATCGGGCGCGGCACTTCCTGAGTTGTCTTCCACTATGGCGCCGGGCTCTTAAAGGCGGCCTGCTGTCGCCCGAGCCATAGTCTTGGTTCCGGAGACCCAAGAGAGCGTTTGCTGGTCTGGGCGTTGGTAGCCCTGGGCAACGCCCTCGGATAGCTGCATAACGGCTTACCCGCAGCACGGGGAAGCTCCCAGTCCGTGGCCAGCGGGGTAGGGGTACTAGGTGGCATGATGCTCATCGGCACCATGCCGATTGGTATACTAGGTCGTGGCTCGCAACCCATTCCAGTACGGCTCGCCGGTCGACTCAAAGCATTTCGCAGGCCGGGCAGAGGAGCTGAAGGCCCTAACGGCGCGAATGGCCGACGGGATCAACGTCGTCCTCGTGTCGCCTCGGCGCTATGGCAAGACGTCGTTGCTGCTCAGGGCCGAGGAAGAGCTGGGCCAGTTGGGCGCCGCCATGGTCCACGTCGACATCTTGCGGTGTGCCAGCTCCGCCGAACTTGCAGCCAAGCTGGCCGGGGAGGCCTTCCGCCTTCCCTCGGGCCGTTGGCACCGGGTCAAGAACACCGTTTCCGAGTTCGCGCACCGGCTTAAGGTGTCCCCGACCATCACCCTGAGCGCCGACGGCTCCCCGCAGTTCAGCTTCGCCGGCGACCTGGCCCGCCGCGACGTCCACCAGGTCCTGGAGGACGTCTACGCGCTGCTGGCCGAGGAGACCGCTCGGCGCTCGGGTGTCCTTGTACTAGACGAGTTCCAGGCCGTCACCGACCTCGATGAGCACCTTCCTGCGGTCTTGAAGGCTCTCGCGGACAGTTACGGAAGTGTCTCGCTCGTGCTGGCCGGGTCGCGACGGCACCTGATGGAGCGCCTGACCGGCTCGACCGGGGCGCCACTTTATGGAATGGCCGAGCCCTTGGCCCTAGGCCCGGTGGCAACGGCTGACATGGCAGAGTACCTGCGCCGGCGGGCTTCTGAAGCCGGCAAACCGATGACGGCCCATGTGGCCGGACGGGTCATCGATATTGCCGGCCCCATCCCGAACGACATCCAACGCCTCGCCTACTCCGCCTATGAGGCGGCTGAAAATGAGATCGGCGTCAATGAGGTCAACGACGGCATGGAGGCCGTGGTCTTTCACGGTGATGCGACATACGCCGAGTCTTACGGGAGGTTCGCGCCGGGCCAGCGTCGCGTCCTGCGGACCTTGGCCGCGCGCCCTCAAGCCGAGATCTTCTCTGCCCATTTCGCGAGGGATGTACAACTCGCCAATGCGGCATCAGTGCGCAAGGCGGTCGACGCGCTGACGGTAGCCGAGGTGATTACCCGGGAGGGCGAGATTTGGAACGTAGCCGACCCTTTCTTTCGCTACTGGCTGAACTGGATCCTTGGGATCTCAGAGGTTTCCCTTGGTGCCACGGATCTTCAGTGAGCCCGCTCGGCACCTGGGTGCCGGCCCCGTCGACGCTTGGGACTTTCCTGCGTAGTTTTTCCTTCGGCGACGCCCGCAGCTTGGACAAGGTCGCTGGGGAGCTGCTGAAAAGAGCATGGGCAAGCGGGGCGGGGCCGGGCGACAAGGCGCTCACCATTGACATCGACACGAGCATCTGCGAGACCTATGGCCGCAAAAAAGAAGGGGCACGCTTTGGTTATACCTCCGTGCGCGGGCTCAACCCGCTCCTGGCCACAGCCGCCGGCAGCGGGGAGGTGCTGGGCGTGCGCCAAAGAGGGGGCAGCGCCCATACAGCCCGGGGCGCCGCCAGCTTCTTGGCCGAAGTGTTCAACCGGGTACGGGCGGCGGGGGCGAGCGGCGAGCTCACGCTGCGGGCCGGCTCAGGCTTTTACAACCACAAAGTCACCCAGGCGTGCCAGAGGGCGGGCGTGCACTACTCCATCACGGCCAAGCTGTACGGCCCCTGCGCCAAGCCGTCGAGGCCGTCCCCCCCGAGCGCTGGGCCCCTGTGCCTTATTGGGCCGAAGGTGGCGCCGACGTGGCCGAACTTAGCTACCAGCCCTTCGGCCAGGCCGAAGCGGTGCGCCTCATAGTGCGCCGGGTGAAACCGTCGCCGGGGAGCCAGCTGGCCCTGTTCGCCACCTACGAGTACCACCCCCTCGTCACCGACCGGGACGGTGACGCCCTCGAGGTCGAGGCCGGCCACCGCCGCCACGCCGAGGTCGAGCTGGTGATAAGGGACCTGAAGGAAGGGCCCTGGGCGCACATGCCCTCGGGGCGCTTCGGCGCCAACGCCGCCTGGCTGGCCTTAGGGGCGATCGCCCACAACCTAATGGGGGTATGGCCCGCTGGTGCGCCCGGCTCGGGAAGATGACCGAGGGGACTGGCTTTATCGCCCTGGCCACCCTGCGCCGGCGCTACATCTCAGTGCCCGGGCACCTGGCCCGCTCGGTTGTTTGGCCGCAGCTACTTACAGTAACGAATTGGCCGTTGACACAGGGCGGGCTCAAGTGGTCGTGGGCGCGACCGATGCCCATCAGCACGACGACTGGTGGGATGAGCGGGTCATGGCACGACAACGACGAGACCGCTGCAGGTCAGGTCAAGCGGCGCCGAGCCCGGCCGTTTAAGCCACGTGCTTGGAGGAGTCAGCGAGCGAAAATGGAGTTTTGCAGCCGCCAATAAAGGAACATGCTGGAACTCGCGCCCAGCCGCAAGAGACCTCACCAACCTGTGACCACATTCACAAGGTCACTGAGCGGGACCAGCCCAACAGGTCTGGGCCTCCTGAGTGGCTCAGGGGCCTCAGCAAAACGCGGGGCCAAAGGTCGACACGTTCAACTGGTGCGAGCCGCGTCGTGCCCGAGCGGCGTTTTCTCTTCAATGGCTCGCGGCCTAAGGCGCATCATCGACTGGAGCGAATGGCCAGGTTGCCACTTAGGGAACCTGCACCGCGCGCCTGACAATTAGGCTTGCCGCGGCGGCCAAAAGCACGACCACCAGAGCGGTGCCGATGGCCCACGCGGTCCCGGGCCCCGGGAGAGCGGTGCTAGCGGGCTCAGGCACCGCAGTGACCCGATGGACTCCGCTGACAGCCGTCACATGCCAGCCGGAGTTTGACCTGTGGAGCGTAAGAGTCCCGGCCAGTACGGGCGGTGCCCGAGGGTGGGAAGGGCGTACAACTGTGAAGAGGACGGTAGCCGTATTAGCAGAAACTGTGCTCCGGCCAACGACGATGCGGGTGAACGCCTCCTCGTTGGTGGTCCCCGGGGCGATCAAGGGGCGGGCAAGTGCGGGCAGGCCCACCTTGGCGGCTTGGCTTAGCGCGGCGAGGCGGCCACTTGAGGCCGTGGACCCGGCCATGTCGAAGAGCCAGTCCTGGGCTGCACCCGAGGGCCGCTGTTGGCCGGTGCCAAGAGTTAGCACGACGCCGAAGACCGCTCCGAGGACGAGCACCACGGCACTCAGCCCTATGGCAAACGGTCGCCGCAGCCTGGCGCTATCCGTTACCACCGCGCTGGCCGGCACCTCGCTCCCCCCGCCCAAGCCTGCACCAGGGGCCGCCACCTCCTCTAGTTCGACCCCTCGGGTTTCAGGCATGTAGCGCCATACGAGGAAAGCAGCCGGCAAGGCAACGAGCATGAGGAGGCTGAGGGTGTCGCCAATATTTCCGATGGCGCCGCGGTACGGGTCTCCCAGCACCCCGACCAGGGCGGGGCCGAGCGCAGCACCGACGACAGCGAACCAGTTCCGGACCCATGACGAGGCTTGGGCGCGGATGCGGGTGGGGAACAGTTCGGTGGCAAAGGCGGACAGCACCGGGCCGATACCGAGCCCGAAGAACACGGCCACGGCCAACAGGAGCGGGCTGGCCAGACCGCGACCGCTCTGGAAGACGCCGATGCCGGCGACGACGGTGCACACGATGTAGATGATCGCGGTGGGCCGCCGGCCGATCCGGTCCATCAGACGCCCGCAGCTGTAGTAACCGAACAGCCCGGCACCATATGCAAAGATCACATAGGTCGCGACCTCCTCTGTGCTCAGGCCCCGCTGACGTTCGGCATAGTACGCCCACCAGGCCACTGCTGCCGAAGTCGGCAGCGTTTGCAAGAGGGATACCAAACCGACGAGCACCAGCCGCCCCCGATATTGGGAGAGCCAGGGTTCGAGAAATGACACCCTGGGCGCGCTGATACCTTGAGCACGCCGGCGCTGTTCGGCTTCGAACCGAGCTGTCTCGGGCAGGCGTCGGCGGCCGATGGCCACTACGGCCAGTGGAAGGAGCCCGATCAGGTAGAACAGGCGCCAGCCAAGAGCGGTGTCCTGTAGACCGGCGTCGAGCAGGACGGCGACGACGACTGCGCCGACGGGGCCGAAGGTGAGCAGTACGCCGAGGGCGCGTCCCCGCCGCTCCTTCGGGAAGACCTCCACCAACATGGTCACGGCGACGCCGAACTCGGCCCCGATGAAGACCTGGGCTCCGAACTGCAAGATGGTGAACGACGCCAGGTCCCAGGCCGCGGCCGTGGCCGCCGTAAAAGCGGTGTAGCCCAGGATGGTTACCAGCAAGAGGGGCCGGCGGCCCACCCGGTCGGCCTGACGGATGACGAAAAAAGCTACGAACTGGCCGAGTGCGATCGGGACGTGGGCAATTCCAAGGGCGGTAACACTGGCGTGGAAGCTGTCTTGGATCTGCGGTAGGAGCAGGGCCAGGATCTGGGCGTCATAGCCGTCGAAAAAGGCGGCAGAGGCCAAAAGGGCGAACACAAGCCCTAACGAAGCCTGTCCCGCTACCGTTCGACGCCTGTCCACAGGCTTGCCGCCGGTTGGTTGGTCGTCGTCTAGTGGTGCCACTCGAACCTCTTGGGTTCCACGCAGGGGCTGAGCCCACGTCGGAACACCGGCTAGCAAAGAATAGCCAGCCGGCCAGGGTCAGCGCTCTTGGTAATAAAGGCAGCCAGTCATTTATGGCTCGGGCTCGGGCCTGGGGCCGTGATCACCAGCTGGTGTCCCCGGATAATGGCGTGACTGCGACTGGTCAGCCGCGACGCCACGGCCGTTGTTGAGCGTGCAGCTCGCCCGACCTGTGATGAAGTTCACAAGGTCCGTCAGGGACACGATGCCAACCGCATCTTCCAGGTGAGCGCGTGCTTTGGTTAAGTCCCCGGCATACATTTCTACGGTTGCCAGGTTATTGAGCGCCGAGCCGAGCCAGTGCTGGTCTCCGACAGCACGAAAACAAGGAGACTAGCGGGCTAGGGCGATGTCATCGGTCATGAGAACGGCGGGAGCAATAGACAGAACCCGTCCCAGCAGGTGCGGGTCGTCGGTCTTCCGGGCCAGCTCCACGCTCTGGAGCGCGTCCCAACCTGTGAATTAATTCACAGGCTGGAGCCGCAGTAGCGATTCGACCGGCGGTCCGCCCCACTGGCCTC
>DATJUH010000044.1:0-8847 GCA_035502515.1 Acidimicrobiales bacterium | reverse complement strand
AAGGAGGGATAAGTGGACACGACCGTACCTATGAGCCGCTCCGCTCGCCGACGGGCCCGCGCTGTGACGGCGAGCCTCGCCAGCCTCGGAGTTATTACTGCCACCATCGCAGGGGGAGGGGTTGCCCAAGTTGCCTCTGCGAGCTCCAAACAGACTGTTGTCTTCTGGGAGTTCCAGACGGACACACCGAGCATCGATGCATTCAAGGCCAGCATCAAGGGTTTCGAGGCGACTCACCCGGGCATCACGGTCCAGATGGAAACGGTCCCGTGGTCCGAGCAGGCTCAGAAGCTGACTACGGCGCTGGCCACCGGGGGCGAGCCCGATGTATCGATGATGGGTAACGACATCGTCGCCGAGTACGTCGCCGAGCATCAGTTGCTGCCACTCAACTTGAAGAACACCGCAAACATCAGTGCCGGCGACCGGCTGTATTACAACCTCGACGGTAAATGGTGGGCGGTCCCGTTGATCGACGAGACCCGCGCCGTCCTTTACAACAAGTCGATCTTCAAACAGGCCGGGCTCACCTCGCCTCCGTCGACCTGGGCAGAGATGGTCTCCGACGCCAAAACCATCAAGGCGAAGACCGGCAAGATCGGTTGGTTGGCGCCGATGGCCAAAAACGACTACGACACAGTGCAGATATTCATGTCTGTATACCTCGGCTATGGCGCCAGGTACCTGACGTCGCAGGGAGCCTGTGGCTTCAACACCCCGCAGTTCAAGCAGGCTCTTACCTTGTACACCTCGGTGTTCAAGGACGGCTTGGATTACCCTGACGCAACCGTCGACCAGATGTCCGCCATGTTCTCGTCCCAGTTTGTGACGGGAAAGGCAGGGCTGCAGATCGCCGACCCGGACAGCTACTACGAGTTGAAGACGACCAACCCCGCCCTCTATAACGACATCGGGGTGGCCCCGATACCGGCCGGGCCGGCTGGTCGCTTCGGCTTCCTGGGAGGCTGGCCGCTCGTGGTCTGGAAGGCGGCGGCCACCCAGGGTGTACAGGCCGCGTCCGAGGAGTTCGCCGAGTACGTCGGGAGCTCCGGGGGAGGCGACACCGCCCTCGGGAGAGCGACCGGCCTCGTCCCGGCGAACGTACAGGCCGCCAAGCAAGCACCTTGGAACAGCGGCGGCTTGGCCGTGTTCGCCAAGCAGATAGCCACCGACGCATTCCCGTACCAGTACCCGCATGCCGAAATCCCGCAGATGGGAGGGCTCGAAACCGACACGGTACAAACAGCCGTGCAGTCTGTGGCGCTTGGGACCGCCACAGTGGACCAGGCCACGAGTACGCTTTGCAGCGCCATTAATTCCGCGGTCGGTAAATAGGCTCGCCATAAGGTGCTCGGGACGGCACCGGCCTGGTCCGGTGCCGCCCCGGGCATAATTGCTGGTATCCCCGCGGACCGGTAGGAGGAGACGAGCGGCGTGGTACAGACCCGTCCAGTTGGGCAACGTCTGGCGGTGGGCTCGCAGGCCGGGGACAACTACGTAAGAGCGCGGCCGAAGGGCCCTGGGCACCGTCTGAAACTGCTCACTCCGTACTGCCTTACGGGCCCAGCTCTGGCGGTCATTGTGGCCGTAACGCTCGCCCCCGCTGCATATGGAGTGTGGCTGTCGTTCACGAACTGGCAGTTCCTGACCAGCACGTCCCCGCATTTCCAGGGCCTGGACGCATATCGAGCTATTTTCTCGAGCCCGGCCTTTTGGTCGGCCTTTGGCCATACGTGGTTCTGGACGATTGGCACCGTCATAATTGAAGTTGGCGTGGGCTTGCCGCTGGCGTTGCTGCTCAGTAAACCGACAAAGGTGTCGGGGTTGATGACGAGCCTCTTGCTCCTGCCGTGGGTGACCCCGTTCGTTGTCGTTTCTTACTCGTGGTTGTACTTGCTTGGCACAGGAGGCCCGATCCACTCCGTCCTTCAGGCATTCGGGATCGTTGGCCAGGCCAGCCCGCTGGCCAGTCCCACCCTGGCCCTCCCGGTTCTCACCGTGATCAGTGGCTGGAAGGGCCTGCCGTTTATGACGGTGGCCATCCTCGCCGCCCGCAGGGGTATTGACGAAAACCTGTACGAGGCCGCTGCGATCGACGGTGCAGCGCGGTCGCAGCGGTTCCGCCTCATCACGCTGCCGCTGCTCCGAAATGTCATGATCGTGATGTCGGTGGTGCTCGGGGTGCTGGCCTTTTATAGCTTCGACCTGGTCTGGATTCTGACGCAGGGAGGCCCCGGGACGTCTTCCACTATCTCTGGAGTCCTTATTTACCAGCAGTTCTTCCTAAACGGTGCCCCGGGCCAGGCTGCCGCGATGGGAGTGTCGCTCTTCGTGATCCTTCTGGTCGTATCGGGACTGCTCCTCACCTTGACGCGTGTGAACCGACGGGAGGTATAGGGTGATGACGGTAAAGATGCCGGCGTTATCCAAACGTCAAAAGCAGTCGTACGGGCACGCGGTTCTGGTCACCGCGCAAGTGCTGGTCGTACTGGTCCTGTTGTTCCCGATGATTTGGCTGTACGAGGGAGCCTTCAGGACCAACCTGGACCTTGACAACGGCGGCGTCATACCTCACAGCTTCACCTTGGCGAACTTCCAGTCCGCCCTGGACCAGGGGTTCCCCACGGCAATGCGCAATAGCCTGCTTGTGTCCCTGGTTGTATCCCTGGTGGTGACGACCGTGGCCACATTGGGAGCCTATGGCCTGGCTCGGTTTTCCTTCAAGGGAAGAGGACTTATTGGCACCACGATCCTCGCTGGACAAGCCATCCCGGGGCTGGTGATCCTGGTCCCCTTGGTCGTCGTATTGCAGAAGCTCCACTTGACGAACAGCCTCGTCGGCTTGGCTATCGTGTACCTGCCGCTAGGGCTCCCGGTGGCTATCTACATGCTGCGGTCAGCGCTTATTGCTTTCTCGAGCGATATAGAGGAGGCAGCGATGTGTGATGGTGCGAACAGGGTGGCCGTCGTACGCCACATGGTGCTGCCTCTCCTCCGTCCCACCGTGATTGCCATTGGTGCCTTCACTTTTACCCTGTGCTGGGGTGAGTACCTTTTCGCCCTCTCCCTACTGACCAGCACGTCGTCGAAAACACTTCCGCTTGCTTTACAGGACCTCTTCAGCCTTTACACCCTGCCCCTCGGCACGATCCTGGCTGGAGGGGTGCTCGTTTCTTTGCCGGTGGTCTTGTTGTTCCTGGCCGTCCAGCGCCACCTCGTGAGTGGCCTTCTGGCGGGGGCGACCAAAGGATAGTGGGGCCGCCGGCGCCTGCCCCGACGGTGACGAGGCAGACGGCGGAACGGGCCTCAAGCGGTCAGGCTTCGGATGGCGTCCAGGCTCCTTCGCCTTCCCTGAGGTCGACCACGGCCCTTTCGGGCTGGACAGTTACGCGCGCTTCGTTGGCGGCGGTTGCCCGGCCTCGGCCGGGCAGCAGCAGCGCCAGTGTCACCCCGGCCAGGAGAGCACCAGCGCCGATCAAGAACGCCTCGTCGTAGCCGTTCGTCAGCGCGGAGGCGAGTGATCTCGCTGTCCCGTTGTTTTGCCTGGCGGCGTTGGCGGCGACGGTACCCATGACGGCCAGGCCGATGGCCCCCCCAACCTGCCGGGTGGTATTTATCAGCCCGGCGGCCAGACCGGCTTGGCTCGGCGGGAGCCCGGCCGTTGCCGTCATTGTCATCGGCACGAACGACAGGCCGAACCCGAACCCGGTCATCACCAGTGGACCGAAGATATGGGCGAAATAGCCGTCCCCGGGTGACAGTATCGTCAGCCATATGAACCCCAGGGCGGCCAGCAGTGGCCCGAGCATCAGCTGTCGCCGGGCGCCCAACCGGGTGACAAGTCGGGTGCCGACGACGGCGCCGGTCAGCGTGGCCAGCCCGGCGGGCAGGAAGGCGATACCGCCCTTGAGGGCGTTGTAGCCGTTGATTTGCTGCATGTAGAGGGACAGGAAGAAAAAGAACCCGAACAGAGCCGAGCCCAAGGCCATGGCGACGCCGTTCGCCACAGACAGGCTGCGGAGGCGGAACACTCCGAGGGGTACGAGCGGCTGGCGGGCGAAACGAGCTTCGATGACGAGGAACAGGGCCAACAGCGTGGCGCCGGCAGCCAGTGGGATGATGGTGGCCGCCGAGCCCCACGAATGGGTTTCGGTGCCCACGATGCCATAGACGAGCACCGCCAGCCCGGCCGTGACGGTGACCGCTCCGGGCAGGTCCAACGAACGTGCCGCGGTCGCCGATCTCGACTCCTCGACCGTCAGGGCGGTGACGGCGATGAGGACCGCCCCGATAGGGACGTTGACGAAGAGCACCCACCTCCAGTCGACGACCTGGGTCAGGACGCCGCCCAGCAAGACACCGATGGCGGCGCCGCTGGCGGCGGTGGCGGACCAGGCACCGAGGGCCTTGCGGCGCTCGTCGGGCTCCGGAAAGCTAGTGGTGAGCAGGCTGAGCGTGGCCGGCGCCAGGACGGCACCACCGAGACCCTGGGCCGCCCGGGCCAGTACGAGCCAGGTCCCGTCCTGGGCCAGCCCGCCAAGGAGGCTGAAGCCGGTAAAAAGGGTCAGGCCAAGCAGGAAAATGCGCTTTCGGCCCCAGAGGTCTGCGGCCCGCCCGCCCAGCATCAGGAAGCCGGCGAAGGTGAGCGTATAGGCGTTTACCACCCATTGTTGGCCGGCGACGCTCAGGTGGAGGTCGTGGCGCATCTGAGGCAGCGCCACAATGACGACGGATACGTCGAGCACGACCATGAGCTGGGCCACGCAGGCCAGGACCAACACGATGGAGGCACGTGAGCGCGTCGGGGTAGGTTTGGTGAGGTGCGGTGACAGGGCGTTGCTCATGGCACTCCTCTCAACGTTCAATGATTCAACGTTAAGATACAGAACGTTCTCGGGTCCCGCGATTATTTCTGAGCTACCCTGGTCTGGTGGGTGCTATGGCCACGACCGAAGCTGGCGAAGACCTGGTAAAAGACCAGGTGGACGCAGTCGTAGACTTCTGGTCCCAGGAAAACCCAAGTCTCGACCTGCTGGTCAGGGGCCTGGCGATCAGGCTCCGGCGGGTCGCCCATCACCTGGAGCGGTCCCTTCGGGAGCAACTCGGCACGAGCGACATCGAAATGTGGGAGGCAGAGGTCCTCTTGGCTCTCCGGCGTGGCGCCGAACACTGCCGGAGCGCCGGCGAGCTTCTGAAGGATATCCAGGTGACGTCGGGCGCGATCAGCAACCGGGTTGCTCGGCTCGAGGAGCGAGGCTGGGTGCGCCGCGACGTAGATCCAGCGGACCGTAGGCACGTCTTGGTGTCGCTGACCCCCGAGGGCCTGGCCAGAGCCGACGCGCTGCTGGCGAGCAAGGCCCAGGCCGAGCTGGCGGTGCTTGGGCGGCTCGACCGCGAGGCCCAAGAGCGGCTCAATAACGACCTGCGCACGCTGTTGCTCGCCCTCGAGGGCCCGGCTCAACCAGGCGATGAATCGCTAAAGCTCAAGCGGGCTGAGCTGGCGCCGTAAGCTCTTACAGGACGGTGGCCGCCATCAGTCCAGGTCGAAGACTTCCTCGCCGGGTGTCCACCACTGCCTCCGGCTTCAGCCCGACCGCGCTTGCGTAGCGCTCAGTTCTCATGTCTTGACCGCCAAAGTGGCGGAGGCGAGATCTCCTATCTTTTCCCAGTCCCACTCGATGCCGATGCCTGGCCCGCTCGGGGGATAGGCATAACCGTCGGCTATGACGACGCGGTTCGCGGTAATCGAGTCCAGTTGCGGGATGTACTCGAGGCGAGCCCCGTTGGGGACGGCGCATACCAGCGAGAGGTGGAGCTCCATAAGAAAGTGCGGGGCTACGGCGATGTTGTAGCACTCGGCCAAGTGAGCGACCTTCAGCCAGGGTGTTATGCCCCCGATGCGAGCCACGTCGACCTGTACCACGGAGCACGCGCCCTGCTGAAGGTAGTCGCGAAAATGCATGGTGCTGTAGAGCGACTCGCCGACGGCAATGGGGATAGCGGTGTGCCTCGCCAAACGGGCGTGGCCGGCCACGTCGTCTGCAGGTAACGGCTCCTCAAACCATGCCGGCCCCACGTGCGCAAAGGCGTCCGCCCGTCGCACGGCCTCGTCGTAATGGAAGGCTTGGTTGGCGTCCACCATGATGTCCCAGCCCGGGCCGACGGCGGCACGTACGGCCTCCAGCCGCTCCCGGTCGTCATGCAGGTGGGGCCGGCCCACCTTTATCTTCGCACCGTGGAACCCCTCGCCTTGGCGGGCAACGGCGTCACGGCAGAGCTCGTCGACCGACAGCTGGAGCCAGCCGCCTTCGGTGCTGTACACGGGCACGCGTTCGTTTGCCCCACCGGCGAGGCGGTGCAACGGTAAGCCGGTCTTGTGCCCGCGAAGGTCCCATAACGCAGTGTCGACGGCGGCCAACGCCAGGGAAGCAACGGGGCCGACAGTCAGCGCATTGACAGACATTTTGAGGTCGCGCCAGACGCGCTCGATGTTGTCCGGGTCAGCATTCATCAGCCGTGGCAGCAGGCGGTCACGCAGTAGCGCCACCACCGATGACCCGCCCGACCCGATCGTGTAGCTGTAACCGGTCCCACTGGCACCGTCGGAGTCCGTGACGGTCAAGATCGGTGTCTCCTGGCTCTCGAAAGCCTGGATCGCGTCGCGCCGTTCGGTCTGGGGCAGCAGGTTCACCAGTACCACTTCGGCTTGTCTGATGCGTGCCATATGACCTGGCACAGGATAGCGCCGGCCCGTCGCGGGTCTACGACATCGGGAGGCCGTCGAACTCGGGGCCCCGAAGTGCGTTCGCCTCCCGGCAGTTTCAGTGCGGGACCGGGACGGCCCGGTGTTCAATGGCCGACTGCTGGGCGGCAAAAGATAGACAGGTGGCCGCGAAAGCGTCTCGGGCGGGCACCGGGGCCGGTCCGTCCTGGACCACCGAGCCCACCCAGTCGTCGAGCATTCCCCGGTCCATATCGGCACCGACCGCTTCCTGGTGGAGAAAGCCGTGCTCGTCAACCCATTCGACGCCGGGCGGGAAAATGTCGGCTCGGGCGGTACCGCGCTCGGCCCAGACTTTCAATGTAAGGTCGAGCGCGCCGGGCATGCCCCGGGGCCGCGACATGGAAGGGTCCAGGGACACTACGAGGCCATTGGAGCAACGAACGAGGACGGCGGCGGTGTCCTCGGCTTCGAGCCCGGGGTAGTGGCGCGTCCCCGCCTCGGCCATAGCCGAGACGAGCTCGGTACCCCAGATCCAGCGCACCAGGTCGGCCACATGGACAAGGTGGTCGAGCAGGCAGCCTCCCCCGGCCAAGGACCGGTCGGCGAACCAACCGCCCGGGAACGAGTTGCGGTTGGTGGCCCACACAGCTGCAGACGCGCCGAGGGCGCCGGACTGCACGGTTACTTTCAACTTCACGGCGGCAGGGTGGTATCGGACGGGCAAGGCCACGCTCAGCGGGACCTTTTCGGACAGCCGCAATAGTGCCGTCGCCTCGGCCAAATTGGTGCCAAAGGGTTTCTCGCACAGGACGGGAAGGCCCGCTGAGACGGCGGCTTGGACCAAAGCGAGCTGTCGCGTCGGCTCGGGGCAAATGGCGACGGCACGGGCGTTTTCGAGAGCCTCCGGCACCGAACGGAAGGCTGATGTGCCGGCCTCCTCGGCCAAATGCCGGGCAGTGGCGGCCGTCTCGTCGTAAATCCCGACCAGGTCCACGTCCGGGTGGGCCTGTAAGCAGCGGATGTAGCCGGGAGCGTGGACATGGCCGGCACCGAGGACGGCAACGGGGAGCCTGGCCCTTTTCGCCATTACAGTGCTCCTTCCGGCGCGACTTCCCCGGCCGGAACTGGCTCACCTCGCGCCGCGCTGCGCTCGGCTGCCTCGGCCAGCGCCACCGCTGCCACCGCGTCGAGACCGGTGCTCCTCGGCTGCGGGCCGCCGCCGAACCATGAGAGGGCGGCGGCGACCTCGTCCCGATACGGGTCGTCCGTCGGGGTGGCGAGGTGTACCCGCACCGCCGGGTCGGAGCCCTCGTTCGCCGGCCATAGCTCGGTCAGGTACGTAGGGGAGCGGCGGCTGTCGTGACGGACCAGACCTTTGGGCCCGGACACCTCGACGGCAGTGGCGAAGCCCTCCGGGTCCATCCACGACAGCTCGACGACCGAAATAGCCCCGGATACGTGGGCCAGCACCACCATTGCGGCCTGCCCGAGGTTGGCCGGGCTGGTCAGAGCCGAGACTCGCTCGACCGGGCCGAGGCACCAACGGAGCCAGTCGAAGTCGTGCACGCCCATGTCCAACATCAAGCCGCCCGAGCGGACGGCGTCCCTGTACCACCCTCGTTGCCCGCCTGGCGGCCCCGACACACGCCGGCATTTTGCCATGCCGGGCGGCCCGATTTGGCCGGCTTTGACCATCTCGGCGATGCGGGCATAGGCGGGGAAATAGCGCACCACGTGACCTACGGCCAGTTTCACACCAGCCTCTTGGCACCCGGACAGGGTATTAGCAGCTTCGGCCGCCGTGCGGCCGAGGGGCTTTTCGCAGAACACGTGGCATCCTGCCCGGGCCGCTTCGGCAACCAGGCCGGCGTGCGTGTCAGTGGGCGTGGCCACGACGATGGCGCCGGGCCGGCAGGCGTCGAGCAACCATTCCACGCCTGTACCGACGGGGATGCTTTGGCTCTGGCAGAGGTCGGACAGGGCGGGCGCCACCTCGAGCGCGGCCAGCCCGCAGACCTCGGCGCCGGCCAAGCTCAGGAGGGAGCGCAGGTGGACCTGCGCCATCCCTCCACCTCCCACCAGTCCGACCCTCATGTTCCGACCTCCATCGGCCTCGCCGTCAA
>DATJUH010000043.1:0-6501 GCA_035502515.1 Acidimicrobiales bacterium | reverse complement strand
AACCGGACGAACGTCCCCCTGCGTTGTACTAGGTAGTACGATCTGCCGATCCCCCAGATAGCCTTTACCCGGCGCTGAACAGTTCCGGGGCCCCACCGAGGAGCCATGTGACCATACGGCTGGTGAGCGACACTGCCTGTGACCTTCCCGGCGAGTTGGTGGACGACCTAGGGATCGTGCTTGTCCCCTTGCACATTCGCTTCGGCGACACCGAACTGCTTGACCGCGTGCAGCTCGACACGAAGGAATTCTGGGCGCGATGTGCCACCGAGGAGAAGCTCCCCGAGACCGCCGCCCCTTCTCCGGGCGCCTTCCGGGCCGCCTTCGAATCGGTAGCCGCGGAGGGCGCCGATGGGGCTGTATGTATAACCATTTCATCCAAACTGTCAGCTACGAACGAGGCGGCCGGCCAAGCCGCCCGCGCCCTGGAAGACGACTTCCGGGTCGAGGTGGTGGACTCCTTCAGCGTCACTCTGGGGGAGGGGCTCGTCGTGCTGGCGGCGGCCGAAGCAGCCGGGGCCGGCGGCTCGATGGACGACGTCATCGCCGCGGCCGCCTCCGCCCGGGACCGCCTCTGCGTCTTCGGGGCCATTGACACGCTGGAAAACTTGCGCAAAGGCGGGCGTATTGGCGGTGCCGCCGCCACCCTGGGCACACTGTTGTCCATCAAGCCGGTAATCGAAGTCAGAGACGGGGTGGTCGAGCAGGAGTCGAGGCAACGTACTCGGACCAAGTCGCTCCAGTACCTGGCGGACAAGGTCCGCTCCGCCGGGCCGCTCGAGCGGCTGGCGATATTGAACGCCGATGCGGCCGATTTTTCAAGTTTTCTCGACCTTGTCGCGGATGTCCGTTCCCGTCATGAGCGGTTGATCGGGGATATTGGCCCGGTCATAGGCACTCACGCCGGGCCGGGCGCCATCGGGGTGGCGTGGGTCCGCGAGGCACCATAACGGCCGCCCGGCCAATGCACCCTTCGGGGCACTAGCCTTGTCTGACGTGGCAGGTGTTGCGCCCGGTGTGCCACGGGCCCTGGCAGGGCGGTACCGCCTGGTTCAGCCGCTGGCGAAAGGCGGCATGGCGGAGGTATGGGAGGGCCGCGATGAGGTCTTGAGCCGTCCGGTGGCGGTCAAGATGCTCCTGGCCCACCTGGCCGCCGACCCCCACCTGAGAGAGCGGTTCCGTCGAGAAGCGGTGACGGCGGCTCGCCTGGTGCACCCCGGGATTGTGGCCACGTTTGACGCCGGGGTTACGCCCCTTGGCGAAGGCAGGGCCGGACCGGGTGCCCTTTTGTCGGGAGGGTGGTCAAGCGACGAAAGCGAAAGCGCCGAGTTGCCGTGGCCGGCACCACCGAGCACCGCGTTCATAGTGATGGAGCTCGTGCCCGGCGAGACCCTCCGGGACCTGATTGCGCGGGCTTGCCCCCTGCAGCCCGAACTGGCGGTGGCGCTCGTCGCTCAGGTGACAGATGCACTTGCATACGCGCACGCTCAGGGCCTCGTTCATCGCGATATCAAGCCCGCCAACGTCTTATTGAGGGACGAGGGCGGAGGTATGGTGCGCGTGAAGGTTACTGACTTCGGCATAGCCAAGGCGGCCGCAGCCGCCGGTGCCGACCTCACTGCCACGGGGACGGTGCTGGGCACGCCCAAGTACCTTGCCCCGGAGCAGGTCCA
Organism: Acidimicrobiales bacterium; assembly: GCA_035502515.1. Lineage (GTDB taxonomy): Bacteria > Actinomycetota > Acidimicrobiia > Acidimicrobiales > Palsa-688 > Fen-671. The sequence continues at coordinate 4,828 of DATJUH010000043.1, read as the reverse complement.
GGGCCACGAACCGGACGCTCGCGCCGACCTTTATTCCCTCGGGGTGGTCTTGTTCGAGATGCTGGCCGGCGGGCCGCCGTTCAAGGGGACGACGGACATGGCCACCGCGCTGGCTCACGTGCAGCAGCCGGCGCCTCATCTGGACGACCTGCGGCCCGGCTTACCTCCGGGGCTGGGGGACCTGGTTGACGCTCTGCTCGTAAAAGACCCCGAGAAGCGTGTTCCGTCCGCCCTCGTCCTCGGTGGGGCTCTGATGGCCATCAGCAAGAGCCTGGGCATGCCGGCTCAGAGCCAGCCCGGTGCCTACCTGCAGCTCGGCCCGGCCGCCATCCCGACCGGCGAACAAGCGGTTCAAGCGCCGGCAGATGGTGAGCGTCCTTCCTGGTCGAACGAAGGTCTCGCCGTCGCCGGTCACTTCGCCACCGCCCAGGAAAGCCCGTCGTACGGGGCGACGGTGCGTCAGCGTTCTTCTGGAGGGACCGTCGCTCTGCCGGACGAAGGCAGCGCCGGCGCACCCTCCCACGCCAACGGGAGCCGGAAGGCAGCGAAGAAGCGGCGCAAAGAGGGCTTTCGCCGCCGCCCGGGCATCATCGCCACCGTTGTTGTTGGTGGGCTCCTGGTGGCCGGCGTGGTGGCAGCGGTGGCGCTATGGCGGGCGCAGCCGCCAGCTCCTCGAGGGACAGGCCAAAGCGCGAGTTCGCAGACGAACGCCAGCCTTCGCAACGACAACACGCAAATCCGGGTTCTTTCGGTGAGTGAACTAACTCAGGACGGCAACGTCCCTAACGACAATTTGAACGAACTGCACAACCTGATCGACGGGAACCCGTCCACTTCATGGGAAAGTGCCGTCTACAACGGGCCCAATTTCGGCGGCTACGGGGGGTTCGGCCTGGTGATGAAACTGGGGTCCCAGCACACGCTGCACGATCTGGTGGTGACCACGTCCATGCAGGGGTGGAGCGCAGAAACCTTCACCTCGAACTCCGATGCCTCGGCGTTGAGCGGATGGGGCGCGGCCACAGCCAGGCAGTCCCCCATATACGGGAGCACCACATTTTCCCTGGGCGACCGAAAAGCCAGCTGGGTGCTCCTGTGGATGACCGACCCCGGTCCAACGCAGCAGGCCCAAGTCCAGGAACTACTCGTCCGGTAGTTGCGGGTCAAACCTGTGCCTGGCGGGCCGAGCGGGCTAATCTGCCCGCATGGCGCCCGAAAACCAGGATCTTCCGACGTCGGCCTCGGGCGATCACAGCAGCGGCGACGGAGTGGGCCTGACGGGGGGGCCACAAAGCACCCGGAACGGCAAGACTCAACTCGACATCTGGGCCGACCAGCTCGCCGATTACGTCGTCCAGGGCGTCGGGTGGCTGAAGGCGAGGACAACGACCCGGGCCCAGACCGCCCTCCGGGCGCTCGTCTACGGCGTGGTAGTGATCGTCGCCCTGATCGCCGCCTTCGTATTGCTGATCATCAGCCTCGTGCGCATATGGGACGTCTACGTGCCGATAGAGCCTCTCGGTCGTCGCGTCTGGCTTGGTTACGTGACATTCGGGGGCTTGTTCTTCATTGCCGGCGCTGTTCTGATTCTCTGGAAGGGGGGCGAGGAGGACTGAGCCCCCGCTGAGCTGCCCTCCATACTCGCGACGGCGTTCGGGGCGTGCTGAGGCCGGCCTGCAGGGGGGACGGCCCGAATACTTGCGGCCGGAATACTTGAGGAGCTCCAGTGGTTGGCCGCCTTGGAAAGTGGAGTGAAATGGACAACGACAGGCGAGAAGTAATTATCGTTGGCTCTGGGCCCGCCGGCTTGACGGCTGCTTTGTATACGGCTCGGGCCAACCTCAGGCCGCTGGTGCTCGAGGGAGAACCCTCGTCGACGGGCGACCAGCCCGGAGGCCAGCTCATGCTGACAACGGAAGTGGAGAATTACCCCGGGTTCCCGGAAGGGATCCTGGGCCCGCTGTTGATGGACCAGATGCGAGCCCAAGCGGAACGGTTTGGCGCCGAGTTGGTACCTGCGAAAGCCGTTCGCGTGAAGCTTCAGGACGGAGGCCCGCAGACCGTCTGGTACCGCGACCCTTCGAGCGGCGAAGAGCTTCAGGCCGAAACCAGCGCGCTGATCGTCGCCATGGGGGCCCGCGCCCTCATGTTGGACGTGCCTTCAGAGCGAAGGTTGCTGGGCTATGGCGTGTCCACGTGCGCCACCTGTGACGGGTTCTTCTTCCGCGGGCAGGACCTGGCCGTCATCGGCGGGGGCGACTCTGCCCTCGAGGAGGCCATATTCCTGACCAAGTTCGCCGAGTCGGTCACGATAGTCCACAGGCGCCGTGAGCTGCGGGCATCGAAGATCATGCAAGACCGGGCGAAGGCCAACCCGAAGGTCCACTTTGTCTGGGACAACGTGGTCACCGAGGTTGTCGGGGACAATAAGGTTGAAGGCCTGAAGATTCGGAACGTGCAGACGGGCCAGGAACAGGTCCTTGGGGTGACAGGCTTGTTCGTTGCCATAGGCCACGTGCCGAACACCGATGTTCTCCGGGACCACCTGGCCCTGGACGACCGCGGTTATGTGCTGACCCACGACGGCACCACCGCCACATCCGTCGATGGTGTTTTTGCCGCCGGGGACGTGGCTGACCATCGGTACCGTCAGGCCGTGACGGCGGCGGGCAGCGGGTGCATGGCGGCCATCGACGCCGAACGTTGGCTGGAGGAGCACGCCGCCGGCTGAACCTGGTTGACCCTGGCCCATGGGTGTTCACGCCCCGGCTACAGTTTTCCAGGCCCGGGAGTTCGGAATGGTCGAGCCGGGCGCTTGTGGGGCGGCGTCTCTCCTGTTCCCCGTAGCCCCTGGCGAGGGAATGTGCCGGGGACCAGAACGGTTGTACTTGAAGCTGCACGGCCAGCGCGACGGGCCTACGTGGGCGGTCGCCAATGAAAGGGTGAGTTATTCGAGATGTCACAACTGACCACTGCACTCACAGATGCAACCTTTGACGAAGAGGTAGTGGCCGCTTCGGAGCCGGTGCTGGTCGACTTTTGGGCGGAGTGGTGCGGTCCGTGCAAGCTGATTGAGCCTGTCCTCGACGAGATCGCCAAAGAGAACGAGGGGCGTCTGCGTATCGGGAAGGTCAACGTGGACGACAACCTCGAGGTCGCCCGCCGTTTCGAAGTAATGAGCGTCCCGACACTGATCCTGTTCAAGGAAGGCGTGCCGGCGTTGCGACTGGTAGGGGCCAAAGGCAAAGCCCAATTGCTGCAGGAGCTGAGCAAGCACCTCTCGTAGGTCGCACCGGGGGGCGAATATCGGCCATCCACAAGATTTTTCACAGCTGTGGATGAGGTCGAGGTGAGCCGATCCTCAGGTTCCAGGTCACTTCAGAGGCCTTTGAAGCCTCTTTTTAGCCTGGCTCCGTCATCGACTTGTAGATCCGCTCGAGGTCCTCGAGGGTGGCGAACTCGATAATGACCTTCCCCCGGTTGGCGCCCATGTCCACCCGGACCTTGGTGCTCAAGTGTTCAGCCAACAGTTCCTCGAGTTCCAAGACGCCGGGTGGCCGGAGCCGGGTGGGAGGCGGACGGGGCGGGGAGCTTTCTTCGGGTTCCGAAAGCTGATTGTGGCGACGGACAGCTTCCTCCACGGCGCGAACAGAAAGTTGCTCGTTGGCGGCGCGTCGCGCCAGTGCCTCTTGAAACGAACGGTCGGGTGTCCCCAGCAGAGTTCGGGCGTGCCCTGCGGTAATGCGGTCGTCCGCTACCAGGCGCTGAACTGACGGAGGTAGCTGGAAGAGCCGGAGGGCGTTGGTGATGGTCACCCGGCTCTTGCCCACCCGGGTCGAGAGTTGTTCGTGAGTGAACCCGAAGTCTTCTATGAGCTGTTGGTACCCCGCCGCCTCTTCGAGCGGGTTGAGCTCTTCCCGATTGAGGTTCTCGATGAGCGCCTGCTGTAGGCTCTCACCTTCCGAGGCGTCACGAACGATGGCAGGGAGGGTGTCAAGCCCCGCCCTGCGGGCCGCCCGCCAGCGCCTCTCCCCGGCGATCAGCTCGTATTCGCTCTCACCTACGCGTCGTACCAGGATGGGCTGCAGGATGCCTATCTCACGGACCGAGGCAGTCAAGGCAGCCAGGGCGTCCTCATCAAAATGCTCACGGGGCTGTCGAGGGTTCGGCCGTATGACGGTCACCGCCAGTTCGACCAGCGCACCCCTCTCCCTCTGGGCGTCCGTGGGGATCAACGCACTCAAGCCTCTACCCAACCCGCTGCGGCGCGCCACCACTCACCTCTTTCGCTAGTTCCCGGTAGGCCGTCGCACCCCTCGACGTAGGGTCGAAGACCACAATGGGTTGACCAAACGACGGAGCTTCCGACAACCGGACGGTCCGCGGGACGACACTTCGGCATACCCGGTCGCCGAAGTGCCGGCGTACCTCTTCGACGACTTGCTCCGCCAAGCGGGTTCTGGCGTCATACATGGTCATGATGATCGTCGTCACGCTGAGCCCGGGGTTGAGGTTGGACCTGACCCGTTCGATGTTGTTGAGCAACTGCCCGAGCCCTTCGAGGGCGTAGTACTCGCATTGGATGGGAACGGCCACCTCCTGCGCCGCGGACAAAGCGTTCACAGTGAGCAAGCCCAGGGACGGCGGGCAGTCGATCATAAGGAAGTCGAAGTCCCCGACCACAGTTCCCAACGCCCGTCGCAGACGAAGCTCCCGGCTGAAGGCCGGCACCAGCTCGATCTCCGCCCCTGCCAGGTCGATTGTCGCCGGCACCAGGAAAAGGTTGCGTAAATTAGTCGGCTCGATGCAGTCCTCTATCGGCACATCG
>DATJUH010000042.1:0-4892 GCA_035502515.1 Acidimicrobiales bacterium | reverse complement strand
GGATGCCGGGACGGTCAGGGGGACGGCCCACTGGCTCGACGATGTCAATCTCCTGGGGGCGGCCGGTGCCAACGGGGACTCGGTGCTGACCTTCGTGAAGGTGTGGGGGAAGGCGACAGTAGCGCAGGCCCATGCCCTCCACCGGTACGCCCTGGCATCGTTCCTGCTCGCGACCGACGGTAATGATTACTTCTACTTCAACTCCGACGGCACCGAAGCGGCGCAACCCCAAGACTACATCTACGATCGCGTCAACGTCGGCATGCCCACCGGGTCCTACCAGCACCTGGCCGACGGTCTTTACACCCGCAATTTCGTGAATGGTTTTGTGGTTGTCAACCCGAACAGCTTTACGGTGACGATGTCGTTGGGGGGAACCTATGAAGACCTGCAGCAACATCTTGTTTCCCGGATGACATTCCCGTCTTACAGCGGCGACGTGTTCGTCGACCAGGGTTGATTTGAGCCGACCCGCCTGCCGCGGCCTGCTCCGCCACCACCATCGACGGCTGCTCCCGATCCGGCACCCCCGAGCCCAACCATGATCACAAAGCGGACGCCAGCACCGACACACCGCAGGTCAACAAGGGCGTTACACTGAACCCCCCTAGCGTGTGAAGGGGTAGCGGAAGAAATGTGGACGAAGTCAGGGTGGGTGACGGGATGGTCCACGAGGACCCGTGAGGGATCCATGCCTGTCGGTTCTGATGATCGGGTAGGCGTCCTGCCGGGCCCGACCTTTATTGATCTCCGATGACCGCTCGGCTCTCACATGACGGGCGGCCTGGCCGCCTTGGCCACAGGACGGTGCGTGCAGCAGCTCGACTGCGGCCAGGCACCCGGGTCCTGCCGACCTTCCTCCTCATCGGAGCCAAGCGCTGTGGCACGACGTCTCTGTTCGCCAATCTGGTGAGCCACCCGGCGGTGCTTGGACCTCGCCTGTCGAAGAGCACTCATTACTTCGACGTCAACTACGGCCGGGGTGTCAGGTGGTATGAATCCGCGTTCCCGACCGAACGGCAAGTGGACCGGTGCCGGCAGCGGACGGGCCATGAGGTCGCCATCGGTGAGGCGAGCCCGTTGTATCTATTCCACCCCCTCGCACCTGAGCGGGTTGGCGCCCTGCTTCCGGAGGCCCGGCTGGTGGCGGTGCTCCGCGACCCAGTGGCTCGGGCCTGGTCTCACTATTGCTACGAGGTTCGGAAGGGTTACGAGACCCACTCGTTCGAGGAAGCCCTCGCAGCCGAAGGGAGCCGGCTGGAAGGGGCCGGTTACGCCAGCCTCCACTACCGGCACCACTCCTACCTGGCCCGGGGCAGATACGCCGAGCAATTGGCACGATACCTGGCCGTGTTTCCCGCGTCCCGGCTTCTGTTGCTCGAGGCCGAGGCCTTTTACTCAGATCCGGTGGCGGTGACCCGACGAGTCTGGTCGTTCCTCGGGGTCCCGCAGGTGGACTCCTGCGCCTTCCCTGGGCCACTGGAGGTGGGGAGCACGCCCGACATCCCGGAGGGAATCAGGGAACAACTACAAGAATATTACGATCCTTATAACTTGGCATTAACTCACCTCGCCGACCTGGACTTTTCCTGGTTGCCCGGGCCATGAGAAGATTCCGGATACAGCTGCACCCCGCCGGCTGCGCTGACGGTGACGGAGTAACAGATGATGCGCCGCACCTGCTGCGGGTGCGGGCTGGTGACGACCGCCCCGCCGCCTGGGGCAACAGGCCGCCCGGCCTGCTGCGGGCCGAATGTCGTGGCCGTGGCGACGCTGCTGGGCAGTGCCGTGGTAGCCTGCAGCGGAATTGGCGTGACTTGAGGCCGCACGAGTGCTTTGGCACATTCGCCCTGCCTGCCAGCCGCGAGGGGTGGAGTTAGAACACATGTCTTCCGTTTCGGTGAATAACATCGCGGGTCTCTCGCGCCGGTGGGAAAGGCCCATCGTCTTCCTTGGCCTTGTGGTAGCAGGCATGCTTGCCACCTTGTCCGGGTTGGGCAGCATATCGGGCTCGAAGACCGCGATCGTGCTGCCCATCGCCCTCGGCGTCGGGCTGGTCCTCGGGATTATCGGACTGACCCGGTTCCAGGTCTACGTGATGATCATGCTGGTGCTGCGCGCCAGCCTTGACCTGGCCAAGGTCAGCGGCAACACGGCCGGGACCACGGACGTGACCGCGACCTCCCGGGCTGACGACCCGTCGAGCCTGCTGGCGATCCTCTTCCTCATCCTTGGTGTGGTGTGGCTGATCGGCCAGTACCGGGCGGGGGAGCGGATGCAGCCCTCGGCCCTGCGCAAGGCGCTCATCGCGTTCTGGCTGGCGGGAGTGCTGTCGATCGTGGCTTCCCAACGGGCCTCGGCCAGCGCCATCGATTCCTTGCGCATCGGCGCCATCGTGGTCATGTTCATGGTTCTCGAGCGCATGATGCGTGACGAGGCGCTGATGCGGAAGCTGCTGGCGGCGACGATGGCGTCGATGATCTTTCCCCTCCTTTTCACGACCTTCGGCTTCGCGATCGGCCACCCGCACACGGAGACCAAAGGCAGCTTCGTCCGGATCTGCGGCACGTTCCTCCAGTGCAACGACTACGGCCGTTACCTGATGTTGATGATCATCATGTCCGTAGCTCTGTACCCCCACGTGAGCCGGCCCCTGCGGCAATGGCTGGTGGTGGCGATGATCCTGATGGTCCCGTTCGAGTTCCTTACCTACACCCGCAGCGCTCTGGTCGGGTGTGTCCTCGGGTTGATGATCGTCGGGGCCAAGCAGAGCAAGCGGGTCCTCGGGGCCATGGTGGTTGCGATTGTGCTCGCCCTTTTGGCGGTGCCGGCCCTCGCGGGCCGCTTCACCGACCTGTCGCAAACTTCGGGCCATGTGTCGGCCGCCCAGCTCCAAGTCTCGAACGGCAACTCGCTGTCCTGGCGTCTGGCTTACTGGGGCGAGGTCCTCCCCCTGGCCAACAGCAACCCGGTGACCGGTATTGGTCTCTACGTCACTCAGTACATCACCGACCAGGCCAAGCAACCTCACAACGACTTCATCCGGGCCTACGTGGAGACGGGCGTCATAGGATTCGTCTCCTATACAGCTGCCATGTGGTTGCTCATCCTCTTGGGCCGTCGGGCGACCCGCGCATCACCACCGGGGACGTTCGACTACGGCGTATCGGTCGGGTACTACGGCTGTGCGGTCGCTTTCGTGGCGTGTAGCCTCGTATCCAATGCCATCTCCAACGTCGTTAACCTCTGGTATTTCGTGGCCTTCGCGGCGGCCGCATCTTCCGCGTTGTACCGGCATAGCTCGGCTCGCCCGATCGACGGGCAGCCGGCTGTGATAACCGACGGATCGCGGCTTCCGATGTAAACGGCGCGCCGATCCGGGCATCACTCATTAACTCTTTTAGAGGTGGGAGAAACCATGGAAATCATCGACTATTTGAGAATTCTGAAGAAGCGGCTCTGGATCCTGATCGGGATTCCCGTATTGGGGCTCGTCGGCGTGGCCGCCGTCGTGCTGGTGGTCAAGCCGGAGCAGTACGCGGCAACCGCGACCGTCGCCCCCCCTGCCCTGGTCGGGGGCTCGGCGACCAACCAGTACAGCGGGGCCGGCGGCGCCAAGTTGTTTGTATCCGACTTTGAGTCGGCCGCCACCTCGAACTTGATCCTCAACCCGCTCTCTGCAAAAATTCACGTCGCGAAGGCGACCCTGAGGTCCGGTCTGACCGTGGCTGAGGTCGAGTCGAGCAACTTCATGAACGTGACCTACACCACCCAGAAGAATGGCGAGGCCAAGGCGGCATCGATTGCTCAAACGGTCGCGTCGAACACTCTGCTCTACCTCTTCCAAACCCAGGTGCAGATCGCCCAGAAGCTGGTAACGGGTGCGCAGGCGCAGGTCAATTCGGCGCAGGCGGCGGTGACCGCCTACCAGACCAAGATCGGGGTGCCCGAGCCGGATCAGCGGCTCCAGGCGGTGCAGACGACCATAAGCCAGCTCGAGCAGACCCAGGCCGTCGACCAGGCCGACGGGGACACCAGCACAGCTGCGAACCTCAACTCGAGCCTGAACTCGCTGCGGGCCCAGCAGGCCACCCTCGAGAATGAAGTGTCCACCTTCAACAACCTCCAGGCGCAGGTCACCGCGGCCCAGACCAGGCTGAACGGCGTGACGCCGACCCTCCAGGCAGCGCAAGCCCAGTTCGCCGCGGCGAACCCGTCAAAGGTCATCGCCGTTGGGCAGACCGAGCCGGTCAGCCGCAAGAGCACCCTGGCCAAGGCGGGCGGCGTCGCAGTCGGTGCAGGCTTGTTCCTTGCCGTGCTGCTGATCGCGCTGCTCGAGATCCTCCGCCGGGCCCGCCAGGAGAAGGACGAGGACCTCGGCCGGGGCCGCCGCGAGAGGGCCGGGGCGAGGGCCGAGGCGCCAGCCGCACCGGCGCCCTCGTTCAACTACCGTCCGGACGACCGCGACGGGGTGTCGCGAAGGCCAGCCGACCGCCCGGAGTCCGCGCGTGTCTATCCAGAAGGAAGGCGGTAGCGCTGGCCGATCACCCGAGGTTAAGGTCGACTATATGGACTGGCTAGGCGGATCCTGATGGTGGCTCCGACGGCAAATGTCGCCTCGTCGCCAGCGAGGATCCGCCTCCGGCGCTCGTACCTGGACCTTCGTCTGCGCCTGAGAAGGCCGACTTCGGCCTTCATGGGGCTGCCGGGGTTCTTGATCATCGGTACACAGCGGGGCGGGACCACTTCCCTGTACCAGTACTTGTCGCGACACCCCGATGTCCGGCAGCCTCTCAACAAGGAGATCCATTACTTTTCGAACCACTACGCCAAAGGTCTCGGTTGGTACCGTAGCCACTTTCCCCTGGTCGCCGGGCAGGTCAACCGGGGCA
>DATJUH010000041.1:0-4532 GCA_035502515.1 Acidimicrobiales bacterium | reverse complement strand
GATCGTTGGCGAATGGGGACTCGACCAGCGGATCTGTACTGGTGACGACTACGAAGTCTGTCACACATGGGCTCACGCCTTGCGTCTCGCAGGATTCACCGGGGTCTTTTACGAGGCCCGCCACGAACTGAGAGCGGGGCCTTATCAGTCAATAGCCTTTTTTGGCGATCCGGGTTACCAGCCGACGCAGATCAGCCTTATAGACGACGAGCCAATTCCTACGTGGGTGCGGGAGTCGGCGCGAGAGAACTTCGGGATACGGATTCTGCCGAGCACAGTGCTCTTTTAGCTGGACGGTGTTGACTCTTGTCAACGCTTTCGTCTTCACCGTCAGGCACATACCCGCTCTCCCGTCTCGTCCGCTCAATGTCTCGGTAAACTGTGAACGATATCAAACCGCGGAGACGACGCTTGCCTGACCTGTTCAAATGGGGTGGGGGTGATGGTACGCTTCTTGAGCGATTCTGGCCCTGGATACGTGTCCGCCAGGTCCTTCAGATTCTCCACTTGGGCGCTCTTTCACCCACTCCGCCAAGCGCCAAGTCACCGGCTAATGTTGGGGATTTGGCTTGGTCAAAACGCCTCAGGGACGAAGGTCCTCAGCGTCCAGAATCCCTGATTTGTGTTCGATGACGTGGCATATTTCCAATACGTGCATGCCGACATCTTCTATGTGGCCGGCGCCGGCGTTTTGGTGGAGCCGAGCCAGCAGCCGCGGCGAGCTGTGAGATTTTGGTGCCATTGCTGGCAAGATGCCCGAACACACCATGTCGCAGTGCCGGCCGTTCTCGACCGGCTCCAAATGGCAGCGAAAACTTACCAAGCCGCGGTCCGATCGGCTGACCTGGTTGAAGCATTGATCAAATAATGCTTAGATTGCCTGCGCGAACTGGGTTGGAGAAAGCGTTCGCCCTTGCTGCCACTAGGTTCCCCTCCTAGTGCCGCGGCCACCCCGCCTCTTGGGCGGCCACAGTAAACATCTGGCCACGCGGTGAGGGACGCGAGAACGGTGCCTTGAGCCGCTGCAAGAGTGGCCCGGCCCGATAACGGTGTTCTGGGGACCACATCACGCGTGAAGGGTCAGGACAAGGGCTTCCTGTTCCGCCGTTTCGATGGCGCTAGGGCAGTAATTGGCCCGCACCCAGGCGACGGCCCCCGCTGGGGGGCAACCGGGCAGCACCGCCAGGCAGGCGAGGGCGGTCCCCGTCCGACCGTGCCCACCCAGGCAGCTGAGCTCGACCCTTGTACCGCTGCGGGCTCGGCTGAGCAGCAGCTTCAGGCTAGCGAGCAAATTCTCCACGTTCGGGGGCACGCCGAAGTCTGGCCAGTCGAACCAGTCGTGCGGCCAGGGAGGCTCCCACTTCCGGTCGAAATAGAGACCGTAGTCAGGGATCCGGCCTCGGGCGTAGGGGTCCCTGACATCGAAGGACGCGGCACTCACCTCGGTACCATCAGGGAGGTTGACCGCAGATAAGTGAACATGCACCTGGAACTCAACGTGCGTGTGCCGCGCATCTGTACACCCCGGTCCTTCCCACCCCAGGTACCAGTACACCCCGCAGTCTGAGCAGGCAACCACCGTGGCGGTGGTGGTCATCGCAGCCATCCCGGCCATAGTGGCAGATGACGACGGCCGGTGCCGCGACGTTAGGCAGAGGCGCTCCGAGCGAGCAACCCGTCTGGCCCCCTCAAGGGATCGCGCTGACCGTGGGCTGGGCCAAGACCTCTCCGAACATGCCCGGGCTCTGACGAGGGTCAACAACTCCGCATAATTCCCATGTCAGTCTCGGCCGCAGTTATCTGGCTGCCCAGGGCCAGAAGGCTCTATGTGACCTCGTCGCAATTGACAACCGCGTCATCGTGCGGGACAGATCGCGGTGGACCACATAACGGGGCCAGGCGCCCTGCTTCGGGCCCACCGGGCCAGGCGAGTTCGGAGCCACTGCGCGGCCGTGTGCAAATGCGTTTCCGGTCGCCCTACCCCCAATCGTCAACAATGTACCCAGGCGCGAAGCTCTCCACGCTGCCCGGCCATTCCAGTAATAAAGAGAACAGGCTCTTGGGATATATTGGTAGGTGCGCGAGTTCGTTCCTTGTTAGCCACCTTCCTTCGATAGCCAAACGGTCCCTCGGATCGTCACCCGGGTCCAGCTCCTCACGGGCTAATAGCTCGTGACGCGCCGGAGCACCCGCGTGGAATACAAGTTCCAAAGCGTGGAAGGTCAAGCCGGGGTTCATCGACTCCACGATCGCGATGGGCCCGGCCAGGGCTGTGGATAGCCCCACTTCTTCCATCAGCTCTCGTTTGGCGGCGTCTACAACGGTTTCGCCCCAATTCAAGGCTCCGCCCGGGAGGAACCATGCCTCCTCACCCTGGATGGCGCTCCGGATAGCGTAGACACTGTCGGCGTTTGACAGGAGTACGGCCGCTCGCACGCGCACATGCCTGTGCTCGACTGGACCACGTTGGTGAAGGATTTCAGGCAATGGTCGTGTCATAACGGCCTCAGTAGTGTCGCCACCGTGGCTTCGAGCATTATGGACAAAAGTTAAAGCCTGGTTTTGTCTGAGCCATGAATTCGGATCTGCCGATATTTTCTGACGCGCTCCTATCCAGGGGTGATCGCGCTGGACCAGTACGTGCCTTTACCGCCGGCGTCGTCACTGCGGCTGGGCGGGCTCGTTTGGGAGGCGGCCGTCGTGAAGCCAAGCGCGAAGGTCCGAAGCGATATCGAGCTGATCGAGCCGCTCCTGGTAGCGGGCTAAGTCAGTGTCGGAGAGCAGTGTACGCCACTGGCCGCTTGTCCCAGTGTGGAAAAACTCCTGGTTGTCGTGCCAAATCCCGGGCATGTGGACTTCGGGCACCAGGTCGTGGGCGCGGGACCGCATGGCGTCAAACTCTGCGGCCCGCACCAGGCTCGCCCAGGCGGCGTCGTCGACCGTGATCCCAATGCATCGGCGATACGCCGCATCTCAGAGCCGAGGTGCTGCTCGAGGTTGCGATAGTGGACAAAGACCACGTTGGAAGTGTCACGCCGTTCCCGAGCGCCTCACCCCCCAACGTGCCAGCGGCGCGCTGTGCTTCGAGGGCAGCGGCCACGTTCACGTTGAGGTACGCGTTGTAGGCGGATATGACCACATCACGGGGGTCGCGGGCAACGCATAGGTACGTGCACGACCCCACCACTGGCCGCGCATCGAGCGGAGTGTGGGTCTTGATGAACCGCCGGTGCGGCTGGGCGTCCAACCAGGCGACTACCTCGGCTAGCGGTGCCGTCTTGGAGTCCAACCATGGGGACAACACACCCAACGGTGCAGGCAGCTGGTCGGTCTGGAAGATCAACAGTGCGCAGATCATCTGCGCCCACGTCGTGCCGCACTTCTGGGGGGCGCACACCACTACGTCGTCGTCCCGGAACACGAAGCCGTCCCAGCGGGAGCTGTCATAGGCCGCCCCGGCGTAGCGTCCCGGGCCCCACCACCCGCCAGATGTCGAACTTCCCGCCACCGCCACTCTATTCCTCGAGTACCTCACCCGTCCCGGTGAAGTATTGCCCATAATCAGCCCGGCCGGCACGCCACCTCCCCGGTCCGCCGCGACCCCGTGCCACCAGGGACCTAATTCGCCACCGCCCATTAGGGTCAAGCGGATCGTGCTCGACTGGCGAACTCGAAGATGTACGGGACAAGCTTGGCCCAGGTTGGGAATGCGTCGTCTATCGCTCGGCGGTTCAGCGTCGGGCGTCCCTCGGATATGGCCTCGACCATGGAGAGGGGGATCCAGAAGTACCGCGCTGCCCCCGTTGCCCAAATAGCCCTCTGCACCGCGCCAACGTCGACGCCAGGGAGGTTTGCTGCCACGCCCTTCAGATAACCCTCGGTCACCGCCTGGTCCAACGCGGGGAAGGTTTCCGGCGCGACGAAGAAGTCGAGCACGGCATCGAAGACCAGGTTGCCGGGGTCTTCACCCATCCCGCCGATGCTCACGAACCCCCAATCGATCAGCACTGTGGCCGAGCCGACGGCGAAGAGGTTCCCGGGGTGCAGATCGTTGTGGGTAAGCACGGCCGGCATTTCCTCGACCATGGCCAGGAGGGTTTCGCGGCTATCCCAGATGTCCGCCGCCCGGTCGGCCGCGTCAGGGGGCAGGTATTGGCGCACCATCGGGTGGTCCCAGCCCGGGCTGGCCAGTGCCCCGAGGAACTCGCCCCGCCGCTCGACGAAGCGGCGCAGCCAGTCCCGGACCAGCCAAGGCTGCGTTGCTCGGGCGGCCACGGTCGAGCTGCCGCCTTGGGCCAGCCCCAACGCTTCCGCGGCCAACCGGTACTGCCGAAGCGTCCAGGACGCTGCCGGAACCCCGTCGCGAAGGTCCTCCATCCAGATCCCGACGCTTCTGTCGGGACGGTCGAACACGCCTAGACATGTGGGCGGGCGCAGGCCACCGGCGAAAGCAGCCAAGAGACCGGAGGAATAGGCGTCCGCCTCTCGTCGCCAGTAGTACCAGTGACCGACGTCCTCGTCGGACTGCCAAA
>DATJUH010000040.1:0-3744 GCA_035502515.1 Acidimicrobiales bacterium | reverse complement strand
CCAGTGCGGACCACGACCAGGTTTGCCTGCTGGCCCAGGTTATGGGCATAGAGACGCGAGGGCCCGGTGCCGGAGTCCCGCAGCTCAGCCCCGAACAGGTGCAAAAGGCCCGGTTCGAGGCCGTCGTCACCCTTCTGTCCCACCTCGTTACCCACGGCCCCACACTGGTCGTGCTGGAGGACCTGCACTGGGCCGACCCCACTTCTTTGCGTCTTACCGAAAAGCTCTCGTCACTTACTACTGAAGGGCCGCTGGTGCTGGTCCTCACCCGGCGCCCCGAGCCCGACCCCGGCACCTCGACCCTGGAGGCAGCCTTGGCCGAGGCTGCTGGCCTAAGGATCCGCAAGGTCGAGCTCGCCGCTCTCGCCAGCGACGCCGAGCGCGATCTCGTGAGGGCCTTGCTGGGGCCGGCCGCCGCGGACGATGTCGTGGCGGCGGTCGGCCAGAGCGCGGAGGGCAATCCCCTGTTCCTGGAAGAACAACTGGCGTCAATGCTCGAAACAGGTGCCCTAGTGAGGACGAGGCAAGGCTGGCGGCTCAACTCGGAGGCTCTGGGGGAGCTCCCAGAAGCGATCGAACGGCTGGTACGTTCCCGGGTCGACCGTCTCGGGCCCGTCCCCCGCCATGCCATCGTCGCCGCTTCGGTGCTCGGTCCAGACTTCTCGTTGGCTGCCTTGGCCACCGTCACGGACCTCAACGAGGGCCTTGGCCCCGCCGTGTCCGAGCTGTGCAGCGCCGGCCTCCTGGTCGAGCGGCGCGAGGTCCCTGAGGTCGCTTACCGGTTCCGTCATGTCCTGATCCAAGAGGCCACGTACCAAGGCTTGTTGAGGAGCCAGCGCGAGAGCCTTCACTCGCGCGCCGCTTGGGGCCTTGAGGAGGCCTCGGCCGGCCGGCTCGAAGAAGTTGCGGGCTTGCTCGGCCACCACTTCTCCATGGCGGGGGAAACAGAACGCGCCGTCCATTACCTCGAGCTCGCCGCGGACCGGGCCGGCGCGGCGTTCGCCAACGACGAGGCCCGTTCGTTGTACCACCGGGCCCTGGGTCTGCTCGGAGCTGAGCCTGGTCATGCCGACCAGGCGGTCAGGATCTGGCTGAAGCTAGGTCGCCTCGCCTGGCGGGTGGGCAATTTCAGCGAGAGCCGAGCGGCGTACGAGGAGGCAGTGAAGCTCGCTTCTTCCGGTACGGTCCTTCTGGCGGCGAGGGCCCTCCAGCTGCTGGGCACACTCGAGACAGCCGACCACTGCCATGACGCCGCGTTCTCCGCGCTCGACGCGGCGGCGGCCAGGCTGCAGTCTTGTGCCGATAAAGATACCGATGAATGGGCCGAAGTTTGGATCGACGTCCAGCTTGCGCGCGCCAGCCTCCACTACTGGCGAAACGAACCCGAGGCGGGCCTGGCCGTGCTCGAGCTTGTCCGCCCTGTTGTCGAGGCCCGAGCCAAGCCTAGGGCGAAGATTGACTTTTACAGCCAGGTCAGTGCGCAGCGTGCCCGGGCCAGCAAGTACATGGTCGACGAGAGTATCCTCGGCGATTACCGCGCCGCCTGGGCCGCCGTAGTTGACGCGGGCCTGGAGAACGAGATGTTCTGGGTTGATTTCCACCTCGGCTTCGGTCTCTTGTGGTACAGGGACTTCGCCAGCGCCGAGGCCGAACTGGAGCAGGCCCTGAATATCGCCTCACGGGCGGACGACAAGACGCTCGCGCTCAGATGCCTTGTCTACCTGTGCCTGGCCCATTTGTGCCAGCACGATGTTGTTACGGTCAAAAAGTTGGCCCCCCAGGCCGAGGATCTCGCCCGGGCGCTGGCCTTCCCCGAGTACGTGGGCATGGCCAAGGCGATGCAGGCGTGGGTGGCATGGAAAGAGGGGCGGCCCACGGACGTCGAATCCCTGGCCGAAGAAGCCCTGGGGCACTGGCGCACGTCTGTGGTCCACTATTCCTGGTACTGGGCCGGGTTGTGGCCCCTGATCGCCGTGCGCCTTGATGCGGGTCGCATCGAGGAGGCGGTCGCCGCGGCTCGGGAGTTGCTCGGCCCCGACCAGCAACGTTTGGTAGAAGAACTGGAGTCCGAGCTGCAAGCAGCTCTCGATGCGTGGGACCAAGGCGATGCCAAGGTGACCGGGAAGTCCCTCGCCCAGGCGTTGGGTCTGGCGAGCCGCCTTGGTTACACCTGAGAGGCAGGACGAAGAAACTTGCTAAGTCAGAGAAAGGAGCCGCATGACAGCGGCTCCCTTCCCCGTGTTGGCCCCGTCAGGGGCTCGGACTATGAGGCGCCGCCGTTGCTGTTCACGTACCAGACTTTCCCGGTGGCCAGACGGTAGCACCAGGGGATGGTCGAAGCATCCCCGTCCCAAGTGCCGTCGCCCTGCAAACCCGCGTACTCACCCGTGCCACCTGTTATCGTCCAGGTGGCCTGGGGGCCAGTGGTAAATGGCGCCACGGTGACGTCGCCAACTTTGACCGGGTTGTCGGTCAAGTTGTAAGTAGAGGCGATGGTTAGGAATATCGTGCCCTTCTGGGCGAGGATCGTCTGGTAGCTGTACAACGAGGACAGTCCGGTGTACTGGTCCGCGCTGCTGGCCCCAGGAGTGGCGTCGTAAGGGCCCACGATATATTGCCCAGGCTCGGGCGGCGGGACGATCACGATCCCACCGGCGGGCACCTTGTTGCCACACTCAGCCGCGGCAGCCGCGACGCCAGCCGCGCCGGACATCTTTGTGGGTGCGGCGTACTGGGCATCGCTCGTCCAGGTCGGGTCACCGCTTTGGTCGACGATCGCACCGGAGATTTCGCTGCACGACCAGGCTGTGGCCGAGAGGTCGTTCTCGCTCAAGGGGGTGTAGACCCAGGACTGGATGGTGACCGAGCCACCTTCGCGCTGCTGTTGGGGCTTAGCGCTGGCGGCGCCGGCGGGGGTGACCTGGACGAGCGTCAATGGGACGATAACGGCAGCGGCGGCCGCGGCCAGGGCTGCGCCGCCGCTCTTGGTGCTGAACTTGAGGTGCTTCATTCGACGCCCATTCCAGGTTTGGTCGTCGACCCGGCTCTCTTTCACTTTGGCTCCTTCGGGCCTAGGTCGGCGTTGTTGCCGACATTCATAGCATTGAGGAGGGCTCTTCCCGGAACCTTCCCGCTCCCGGTCGTCCTCATCGCGCTTGTCGGGAAAGGCACCAAGTTGCGCCCGGTGCTGGCGGCGACCCTTGGGCTCAGCGTCCTCAGCACGGTGGTCTTCGCCCTGGCGCCGAGCCTGGCATGGCTGTTCGTGGGCCGGGTCTTGTCCGGCCTCTCCGCCGGACTGGTCACCGGGACGGCCGGGCTGCCCTGGCCGAGAGCGCCACGAGCGCCCGACGCTGCTCACAGGTCGCCACCCGGGCCAACATGGGTGGCCTTGGCCTCGGCCCGCATGTCGCCGGCCTGTTCGCCGGACCCCGCTTTGCCCCTGTTCGAGGTCTACCTGGGGGTCTGGTGCCCATGGCCGGCACCCGCCGAGCAGCCCGCACTCGCTGAGGCCAAGCTGTCCTCTCTCGCCGGCATTACGGCGAGTTCGAAACGAGCTCGATGGCGAGGATATCTTTATGCGAGGGTACGCGAACACCCCTCTCGGTGGCAGGCTGAGATCGG
Organism: Acidimicrobiales bacterium; assembly: GCA_035502515.1. Lineage (GTDB taxonomy): Bacteria > Actinomycetota > Acidimicrobiia > Acidimicrobiales > Palsa-688 > Fen-671. The sequence goes on along the minus strand of DATJUH010000040.1, from coordinate 123 downwards.
AGATATTGGTGCTCTTAAAGAGGAGGACAACATGGGTAAGCACGCGAGGATCGGATTGCTACTAGGCGCGGCGGCTTGTCTGCTCGCCGTCATGGTCGACTGGGTCATCGAAGAGCTGTAGCC
>DATJUH010000039.1:0-21154 GCA_035502515.1 Acidimicrobiales bacterium | reverse complement strand
CGACAACTCTGTGACAGCTCTGCAGTCGGTCCAAATGAGTTTGATTTCCCGTGGGACTGCGTTAGCCGGTTAGTCGCGTTGGGTTAATCCAGGGTGCGAGGCCGGGGCCACGACGTCCGACCGAAAACCCTTCTCACGCCGGCAATTGTTGAAAGGCGCCGGCGGCCTGGCCGCGGCCCTGGTCCCGGTGCTCGGCCAGGGCAATCGGGGCCGCGACCGCCCGGCCAGTATGGCCAGTCTGGCCAGTCTGGGCAGTTACGGCACTGCACCCTCAACCGGCACGGGGACGAGCACCTCCGACGGCACTCCCGAGCAGGTTCATCTGACCTGGGGGGACAGCGACCAATCGATCGACTGGGTCGCCGTCCAGATGCACCAGGATGCCCTTACCTCGTCGATAACCGGCAATGGCTCGGACCTCGGTATTCGCCAAGCGTGGCTGCCGCTTTTCGACCAATACGAAGTCGATCTCGTCGTTTGCGGCCATGACCACGATTACGAGCGGTCGTTCCCGGTCCGCGGTTACGACAGCAATGTGGGTGTCGAAGCGGCCACCGGCCAGACGGTGGGCACCCGCCGCCCGCGGCCGGTCACCACCAGCGGACACCGCACTTTTGACACCAGCCAGGTCACGGTCTTCCCGGTACTTGGAGGCGGCGGCACCAACGCCAACCTGGACGACTACGGCCTCGACACGGCCGATGGGCTGCCGCGAGCCAAAGTCTTCACGCAGCCGAACCGGCCTTTTGAGACCTCGGATGACGACGGCCTGCGTTCCGCCGCCGCGGAGCCCGGACGACGTTCAGCCGCTACGCGGCAGCTGGTGGCGCTTGGGGGGGTGGCTGGCCGCCCGCTCCCCAATCCTGGGCACCCGCAGCGTGTTGTCCAGCGCGGCCGACGCCGCCAGTAGCCAGGCCTCGCACTGAGGCGCCGGCAATGGCCGGGCCAAGAAGAAGCCCTGAACGGCGTGGCACCCGAGGCTCTCGAGGCGTTGCAGCGTGGCCTGGTCTTCGACCCCCTCGGCCGTGACCGTCCGGCCCAGGTTGCGGGCCAGCTCGATGGTGGAACGGACGATGGCTTCGTCGCCTTTGTCGCGGATCATCTCCTTGACAAACGACCTGTCAATTTTCAGCTCGTGGAACGGCAAATGCTTCAGACGGCTCAAGGAAGAAAAGCCGGTGCCGTAGTCGTCGATCGACAGGTTGACACCGAGCTCCCTGAGGCCGTGTAGTACCCGCTCCGAGGTCTGCGGGTCGGCCATGGCGGACGACTCGGTCAATTCCAGCGTCAGGGCGCTTGGTTCCAGCCCCACCTGGTGGAGCACCTCGGCCAGGCGCATCGAAACGTCCGTGCTCATCAGGCTGCGGGCGGAAAGGTTGACCGCCACATTGAGGTCGGGGATTATTTGCCGCCAGCTCTTGGCCTGCGCCAGCGCCGTTTCGATCACCCACCACGTGAGCTGGTCGATCAAACCGGCGCTCTCGGCCACCGGGATGAACTCGGTCGGCGAAATAGGCCCGAACTGGTCGTGGCTCCAGCGCAACAACGCCTCGCAGCTGACCACTGCCCCGGTGTCGAGCTGCACCACGGGCTGGTACCAAACGTCGAGGTCGGCCTGTTCGATGGCCTGGCGCAGCTCGGTGGCCAGCCGGAGCCGGCGGAGCGTGGAACGGTCCTCGGCCCGGTCATAAAACCTGACCCCGCCCCCCGAACCTTTGGCCGCGTACATAGCGATGTCGGCATGGCGCAACAGCCCGGTGGCATCGTGGCTATTCATCGGGGAGACGGCCACGCCGAGGCTGGCCCGCACGTCGAGCAGCAGGCCCTCGACCCCCAGGGGCTGGCAGATGGTGGCCACGATCTGTTCCGCCTTCTCGAATATGGCCGAGTCTTCGAGCATGCCGACGTGCAGAACGGCGAACTCGTCACCGCCCAACCGGGCTACCAGGTTGCCTTCCTGGTCGAGAGGAGCCAGCCGCTGGGCCACCTCTCGCAGGATGGCGTCGCCAGTGTGGTGGCCAAGGGTGTCATTGACCTCCTTGAAACCGTCGAGGTCGATGAGCATCACCGTGACCCGGCTCCCGGGCGGCGCTCCCTCGGTGGCCTCTTCGAGGCGTTCGGCGAACAAGGCCCGGTTGGGGAGCCCGGTGAGGGCGTCGTGCTGAGCCTGGTGTTGGCGCACCGAAGCCTCGCGCCTCAGTTGCTCGAGCAACTTGCTGCTGCGCAGCGCCACGCCGGCATTCGCGGCCAGAGCCTCGAAGAAACGTAGGTCGGTGCGTTTGAAGCCTTCATGTTTGAACGCTCGGTCGGCCACGAGCAGGTAGCCCGCCCCCGGGTCATCGCGCTGGAGGGGGGCGGCGAGCACCTCTCTGAGGCCCTGTTCTCCTATCGCGCCTGCGAGCGCCTCTTCGTCCTTGGGTCCATCCCCGGCCAGCAGCGCCCCTCGCTCGCGCACGATGTTGTCAAGGGACGAAAATGGTGACGTTTCATCTAGATGGGGGACCCCCTCACCGCTCAGCGCGCAGCGCAGAGCAAATCCCTGAGCGGGCTCCTCCAGGGGGATGACGAGTTCCGCGTAGCCGGCCGACAAAAGGTCGCGGGCTTCCTCGAGGACGGTGGCCATTACGTCCTGGGCTTCTATCAACGACCCGAGCCGCCGAGTGAACTCGTACAGCTTTTCGAGGTTGGCGTAACGCTGGCCCGACAGGATCGTCCCGCGGTAGGCATAGCTGGCGGCCGCCGCAATGGCTATGAAGAGGACCGCGCCCCAGGTGTTAACCGAGATGAGGGAGATCGCCACCAGAGCGCCGGCCGAGCAGATCCCGACATGAACCCCTCCTTGCAATACCATGGCTCGCGTCGGTGGCCGCCGCCAACTGGGGTTGGTCACGGCCATAAAGGCCAGCAAGAGCACCAGGTCGACAAGGTTGATGAGGGTGATGGTGCCAACGGTCACGGCCCAGCCGCGGGGGCTGATGGGCGACGAATGACCGATGGCCCAGTCATAGAAAAGGATCCCTACAGCGGCGCTGGGTACGTAGATAAGAAGGTTCGAGACCGCCTTCAAGACAGGACGCCGGCGCTGGAGGCTGCCGGCGAGGTGCCCGAACGAAATGGCCGACAGCACCAGCCACGGGGCGAGGAAGACTATCCCGACGAGAGCGGGGATCTCCGTCAGCACGATGGAGACGCTCGACCGCCGGTTGCGGACCGCGACCGGTTGAGCGCAGGCGGCCCAGATACCAAGCGCAACGAAGCACCAGAGCGCCGGGCGCTCGCCACCCGGAGGTAGGCGGCCTGCCAACTCGGTGAAGTAGAGCAGTGCTGTACCCGCGGCCAGGACAACTGGGGGTGCGAAGGCGCGCAGCCACGCGCCTTGTCCGGGCTGCTGGCCCGTTGCGACTTGCTTGCTCTCTGGCTTTTCCAATGACCCGGCTCCGGCGACGGGCGCCACTTCACCCCGGATCTCGACCGGTGGCACTCAAACTGTAGATGTTCCGTCCAGCTTCTGTTAGCCGCCGCCCCTCCGCCTGGCCGCGCCACCCTCGCTGGCTGGCCAACATGATACATGTGAAAGTTTTCTCTAGACACAAACCGGAATATCAGGAAGAATCGGAACCGGGCCAAGCTGGGCCCAATCACGGGGGTCCCTCTGGCCTGCGGTTATTCTCTAAGGCGTGTTTTGTCTGCGGGCTCCGCCTGCCTTAGGCGGCTAGCGCTAAATGGGAGCCCACAGACCCTTACGCCCTAAGCCCGGAGCCGGTTGGTACAACTCGTGCTACGGCATGGGCGTTTTTTGCGCCCTTGCCGAGGAAGGAACAGGGAGGTGTGACGTGCGTAGTTTCCAGGTCGACTGATCGACGCAAGTGCCGGAACGACCCATTTAAGGGGTGCCGAAAAGCAGAAAGGTGGTGTGACGTGCGTAGTTTCCAGGTCGACTGATCAGCGCCGCAAAGACCGTGAATCGAGTAATGCCGACGCGGCTCGGGCCAAGTTACCGAGGCTCAGGTTGAGCGCGGCATGACCACGGGCTGTCCCAACATCGAGCGTGACTCTGGTACCCTCAGGTGGCCGCTCGCCGCCTGCGAACATGGCCAGGGCCCGGTGTTCGGCGTTGTTGGGAGGTAGTGGGTTTGGTGTCCGTCGAGCGGGCGGCGTCGAGTTCATCAGGTTCTGTTACCGCGTCCGAAGGCGCCAAACCGGGGCGCGCCCGACCGCGGTCGCTGGGTACTGCGTTCAGGCGGCTTTGGTGGGCAACGGGCATTTCGGCCAGTGGCGACGGCTTGCTGGCCGTAGCAGTGCCTTTGTTAGCGGTAACAATTACCCGGGACCCTGTCGTTATCGCCGGCTTGACCGGGGCCAACAGAGCTTCGGCAGCGGTAGCCGCCTTACCTGGCGGCCTCGTGGCGGACCGCTGGGACAGGCGCAGCGTGATGGTGGGCTGCAACCTTGTCGCCGGTGTGACCCTTTTCACACTGGTAGCCGCGATGTCGGTGCACTGGGCGGAATTGTTGATGCTGTACCTCGTGGCTATCGTTCTTGCCGCTTGCGACGTCACTTATACCCTCGCCGTCCAGGCGTCGTTGCCTGACGTCATCTCCTCCGACCGGCTGTCGGTCGCAAATGGCCGCCTGATCGCCGTCGAGGGAGCAGGCGAGCAGTTCATTGGCCCGGCCACTGGGGGCATATTGTTTTCCCTCGCGCGCCGGGTCCCGTTCTTCGCCGACGGCATCAGCTTCCTCGTCTCCGCCTTACTCGTAAGAAGCGGCCTGCCGCCCCGCCGTCCCCCCGCCGTGGTGAGTGGGCCCGGTACACATGAGGCCCGCACAAATGGGCCAGGCACAAATGGGCCAGGCACAAATGGGGCCAGTGCCAATGGGGTCAGCACCACCAGCGGTCATCCACAGGACGCGCCGCCCGAGGAACCAGCCACGGAAATAGATGGCAGAGCCGTGCCGCATGATACGTTGCCCGGCCGTGTTCGCCGCCGGCCGCGCTGGGTGGCCGACCTTGGTCAAGGATTGACCGTCTTCCGCCGTGAGCGCGCCCTCCAGCTTCTCGCCACCATGGCCTCTCTGGGCGCCCTCTGTCAGACAATGGTATTCGCCATTCTGGTTTTGTACGGGCAGCAAACGCTCCATTTGGGTTCAACCGGATATGGGCTCTTCCTGGCTTTTGCTGCCGTAATCGGGGTTGCCGGTGCTCATTTTTCAGGCCATATGCAACATCGCTTCGGGTCGGCGCAGCTTGTCGTGGGCGGGTTTTCCTTGGCTACAGCGAGCTATATCGGCCTCGCCTTTACCAACTCGGCCGTCCTGGCCGTGTTCGTGTTCGGTCTGCAAGAGGTCGGTACGGTAGCGGCCAACGTAGGTTCGGTGACGGCCCGTCAGCGCATCATCCCGCGTCACCTCTATGGCCGCGTCGGCAGCGTGCACCGGATGGCGGTGCTCAGTGCCGGCGTGATTGGTGCCCTTTTGGGTGGGCTCATTGCGTCGGCGGCAAGTGTCGAAGCCACCATGGTCGCCGCCGGGTCACTTTTATTCGTGGGCACGGTCCTAATTGGGCCATGGCTGCCCCGCACGCTGCCCACCGCGGGTATGCCTTAGAAGCAGCGGTGCACCGGCGGGGGACCCGGGTGCCGCCATCTGCCCGTCCGGGTCTCGCCTCGAAAGTTTCGCCCCCGGCGGCCCGAGCACCGGATAGTTGTCACATCCCCGGCGGCGCCGGAGCGCGGTCGACCGCGTACCCTGAAATTTGGGCGTGCGGGTCCCCGGGGGGGAAAAGTAGGGGACCCTGGTGGTAGGGGGCCAGCCGGCCAGGGGGGAGGACCGTAGGCCTCGTCCCACCACCTGATGAAAGGTTACCAGCGCTCACTCTCAATTCGCGTGACTACGGAATGACAATTTTGTGAACGTCTGTAAACGATTGTAAAAGGACGTTAACAAATCGCCGGACCTCCTGTGGCCGGCCCGTTGCCCGGGGTGGCCTAATCTTGGGGACGTGGTCCGTATCTGCGCTGTTCGTGAGGTCACGGACGACCTGATGAAGGCCGTGCAGTACCTGCTGCCCCAGCTGTCGAGCACGGCCGGCCCGCCCAGTCGGCAGGAGCTCGAGGAGTTGGTCCGCTCGCCCGCGACGACCTTGCTGGTGGCCCGGGACGACACGTTGGACGAAGTGGACAGCGTGGCCGGCCAAACCCTTTCGGCCGACGCCGAAGAACCCGATGGCCCGATCATCGGGATGTTGACGCTCGTCACTTTCCGTATACCTACGGGGGTCCGGGCTCGCATTGAAGACGTCGTGGTCGACACCGCCATTCGGGGCCGAGGCACGGCCACGGCGCTCACCCGGGCGGCGCTGGAGATCGCGGCCGCCAGGGGCGCCCACACGGTAGACCTTACGTCTCGGCCCTCACGTGAGGCCGCCAACCGGCTCTACCAGCACCTCGGCTTCGTGCAGCGAGAAACCGTGGTCTACAGGTTCGCCCTTCCCTCTTAATTACTCAATACGCCCGCGCGACGACAGCCTCCAGTTCGGACAGGTCGTCGTCCGAGTCGGGGAGCGACCCGTCCGGGCGGCGCAAAAGCCGCACCGTGATCCCGCCGGCGTTGAGGCGGGTTTCCCCGTCCCCAGTGGCCAGCACCGGCCCGGGCACGACGGCGAAACCCGACTGGCACGCTTCCTCCGCCTCCTCCAGGGTGGAGGCCCGGACAGTGTTCCCGTCCCGTCGCTCCAGAGCTTCGGCGAAAAGCGCCGCCTGGGCCGACTCGGCCACTTGGGCGACGGCCGTGACTACGCCGTCGAGCGTCACCGAGGCCTTGCTCATGTCGTCACGCCGGGACACCACCACGGTACCCGCGGCCAGGTCGCGCGGCCCGACCTCGATGCGGACCGGGACGCCCTTCAGCTCCCAGTTGACGACCCGGCGCCCGAACGAGAGGTCGGTCCTCACGTCCAGTTCGACCCGGAAACCCGCGGCCCGAAGCTGGTCGGCCAACATGGACGCGGCTTCTCCGGCGCCCTCCTCGGTCCGGATGGCCAATACCACTACCTGTACCGGCGCCAGGCGGGGCGGGACGCGGAGGCCGGCGTCGTCCCCGTGCGTCATTATGAGCGCGCCCATGAGCCGTGACGACGCGCCCCACGACGTTTGCCAGGCGAACCTCTGCTGGCCGCCTTCGTCCAGGAACGTTATGCCGAAGGCGGTGGCGAAATTTTGCCCGAGCTCGTGGCTCGTCCCCATCTGGAGCGCTTTGCCATCGCGCATCATGGCCTCGGTGGTCCAGGTCGTCGTGGCCCCGGCGAAGCGTTCGCGTTCGGTCTTACGGCCGACCAGCACCGGCGTGGCCAGGACGTTGACCATGAAGTCCTCGTAGACATGACGCAGGATGCGGAGGGCGTAGCGGTGGGCGTCCTCCGCGTCGGCGTGTGCGGTGTGGCCCTCTTGCCAGAGGAACTCCGTCGTCCGCAGGAACAGCCTCGGCCGGAGCTCCCACCGCACCGCGTTGGCCCACTGGTTTATGAGGAAGGGAAGGTCGCGGTAGCTCTGTATCCACTTGGCCAGGAACGAGTCGATGATGGTCTCGCTGGTCGGGCGGACTACGGCCGGCTCCTCCAGTTTCTTCCCCCCACCATGGGTAACGACAGCCAGTTCGGGGCTGAAACCCTCAACGTGCTCGGCTTCGCGACGGAAATAACTCTCGGGGATGAAAAGGGGGAAGTAGACGTTTTGCGCCCCTGCCGCCTTGATGCGGGCGTCGAGCTCGGCCTGCATGCGTTCCCAGATGGCATAGCCGTACGGCCGGATGACCATGGTGCCGCGCACGGGCCCACCTTCGGCCAGCTCGGCCTTGGCCAGCACATCCTGGTACCACTGGGGGAAATCGGCGGCCTGGGAGGTGAGCACCTCGGCTTTGGGCATGGCACGACGATGCTAGAGGACGCCGGGCCCCGGGCCGGTCAGAATTCCCCACCGCCAGAAGCCCGGCGTGAGGTAAGCCGGTGTGGGGTAGGCCGTCGCGGCCCCGGGTAGAATGTCCGGAAGTGGCTTCCAGCGAGGGTTCCGTCCCGGTTCGGCGTGAACGGGTCTCACTCTACGAGCGGATGAGGCGCTCGCCTTTCATGAGGCGAGCCATCGATGCGCCGGTCTGCCAGAGAGTGCTGCGGCCCACTCGGGGTGACGGCTCGATGCAGCGGTTCATCCGGTACTCGATGGTCTCGGCCGTCGCCATCGTCATCAGCCAGGCCACCATCCTCGTGTGCGCGTGGGTCTTCGGTCTCTCAGGCATAGCGGCCAACACCATCGGCGCAGTAGTGGCCACGCCTGCCTCTTACGAGCTGAACCGCAAATGGGCGTGGCGCAAAGGCGGCAAGAGCCACCTGTGGCGTGAGGTCGTGCCTTTCTGGGCGCTGACCATCATCGGGTGGTTGGCCTCCACCGGGACCGTGGAAATAGCCGACAGCCTGTGCAAGTCCCACGGGGTGACCGGTCTGGCCAGGGCCATCGCCATTATGGGCGCCTCCTTGTTCGCCTACGGGGTGGTTTGGATCGGCAAGTTCTTCCTGTTCAACCGGCTCATCTTCGCCACCACCAGCGAGGGCGGCGACGACACTGCGAGGGAAGCCGTTGAGGCCGGCGTGGCGAACGGGGCTTCGGGAACCGTTCCGGTGGCCCCCGTCCCGCTGGCCCCGGTCCCGGTGGCGGCGGCCCCGGTAGCTACGGCCCCGGTAGCTACGGCCCCGGTCCTCGACGGCACGGTTTTCGAGGGCAACCCCGGCGGCGGGCTCTAGTCCTCCAGGCCCGGTCGGCTCGTCTTCTTATGGCGGGCGGGCAGCTTGACCCGTTGAACGCCCTGCCACCCACCTGGCTGGCCGTCGCCCGGGCGGCCAAGGGATTTATGCCAGACGACGAAGGAATGGCCCTGCACCGGGCCGGCCTCGGCGCCGGACGCAGCGGCCTCGGCCCGTTCCTCGAAATCGGCACGTACTGCGGGAAGTCCGCCGTCTACCTGGGCGCGGCGGCCAAGGAGACGGGATCTGTCTTTTTCAGCGTCGACCATCACCACGGCTCGGAGGAGTTGCAGCCCGGTTGGCCGTACCACGATCCCGAGGTCGTCGACCAGAGCACGGGCGTCATGGACACGCTGCCCTGGGCGCGCCGCACCCTCCGGGACGCCGGCCTGGAGAAAGAGGTAGTACTCGTGGTGGGGGAGTCGGCGGCAGTGGCCCGTGGGTGGCCGGGGCCCCTGTCGCTGGTGTTTATAGACGGCGGTCACGGTCAGGAGGTGGCATGGGCCGATTACCGTTCCTGGGCGCCCAAGGTGGCCGTGGGTGGCGTGCTCGCCATTCACGACGTGTTCGCCGACCCGAACGACGGCGGCCAGCCCCCCTACCACCTGTACCGCGCCGCTCTCCGGTCGGGCGAGTTCGACGAGTCCGGGGCCACGGGCTCGCTCCGGCTGTTGCGCCGGCGGGTGGCGGTCGGCCGGTCTTGACCGCGCCACGACTGATCGGGCTGGCCGTGTCCCGGGTGCGCCCCTCCGGCCCGCACCCGTCCGGACCGGTCTTGGCCTGGCTTGGTTTGGCTCGGTTTGACCCGCCGGCCAGGGACGGCAACGCTTGACCCCCGTGTCTGCCGGCGCCCCCGTCCTGCTCGGCCGCTCGTGAGCCGGACCGGGGCCCACGTTGCCGGTCCGACTGAAGGCCGGGCACGAGAGACGACGACCGCCGCGGCGGTGGCCGGGGCCCGGCCGCTGCGGGTGGCTCTCCTGTCTTACCGGGGCAATCCGCGTTCGGGCGGCCAGGGCGTTTATGTGCGCTTCCTGTCCCGGGGGCTGGCCAGGCTCGGCCATGAAGTGACGGTCTTTTCCGGCCAGCCGTGGCCGGTGGTGGACGAGGCCGAGGGGGTCGGGCTCGAGAAAGTCCCCAGCCTCGACCTTTATCGGGAGCCAGACCCGTTCCGCCTGCCCAAACCCTCAGAGTTCCGGTCCCCTGTGGACCTCCTCGAGGTGGCCACGATGATGACGGGGGGCTTCCCTGAGCCCTTAACCTTCAGCTTGAGGGTTAGGGCGCAGCTGTCCGGGCGGCGAGACCAGTTCGACATCGTCCACGACAACCAGTCCTTTGGCCGCGGCCTTGTCGGGATGATGGAGGATGGCTGGCCGGTCATCGGTACATGCCACCATCCGGTGACCGTCGACAGGCTGCTCGACGTCGCCCACGCACCTGACCGCTGGAGCGAGCTGTCGCGGCGCCGGTGGTACCGCTTCGTGAACATGCAGAACCGCGTGGCCCAAAAACTTCCCCGCGTCATCACCGTCTCTTCCTCGTCCCGCCGTGACATCGTCGAGCAGATGGGAGTAGCCCCCGAGCGCATGGCCGTCGTGCCGATCGGCGCCGACCACGATTTGTTCCGGCCCATGCCGGGAGTACCCCGGGTGCCCGGGCGCATAATGACCACGGCCAGTGCCGATGTGCCGATGAAAGGCCTTGCTTACCTGCTGGAGGCGCTGGCCAAGCTGAGGACGACGTTGCCTGAGGCCCATCTCGTCGTCATCGGCGAGCCCAGGGAGGACAGTGCCGCCTCCCAAGCCATGGAACGGTTGGGCCTCGACGGCGCCGTCACTTTCCGGCCGGGGGTCAGCGAACGTGAGCTGGTCGAACTGTACACGCAGGCGTCCGTGGTGGCGGTGCCGTCGCTGTACGAGGGGTTCTCTTTGCCGGCAGTAGAGGCCATGGCCTGCGAGGCGCCCGTGGTGGCCAGCGCCGGCGGTGCTCTCCCTGAGGTGGTCGGGCCCGACGGCCAGGCGGCGCTGCTGGTACCCCCGGCCGATGCCGGCGCCTTGGCGGCAGCCCTTGGCCGCGTGCTTTCTTCAGGGGAGGGCCCGTTCGAGGGCCACCGCCTCGGTGTGCGGTTGGGCCGGGCCGGCCGGCGCCGCGTCCTCGACCGCTTCACGTGGGCGAAGTGTGCCGCCGGCGTCGTCGAGGAGTACCTGACGGTGCTGTCGGGAGTTGAGCCCGGTGTTCACGGCGAACGGCCGCGCCGGAGGCCGCACGCCGAACCGGTCATTGGACCAGGGAGCGGACCAGCCATTGGACCGGCGTCGTGCTGACGGTCCGTTATGACTGGCTCGGGATCCGTCCGGGCGACAGGGTCCTCGACTTCGGGTGCGGCGGTGGCCGCCACTGTTTCGAGGCCATGAGACGAGGAGCGGTGGCGGTAGCTCTCGACTCGGACTTCAAGGTGCTGGACGAGGCGGCGGCCTGGGTGCGAATCTTGCTGGAGCAAGACAAAGAGACGGCCGAAGCCGGCGGCCACGGCGACCTTGTCGCCGGCGACGGGGTGGGGCTCCCTTTCCCGGGTAACTGCTTTGACAAGGTCATCGCGGCAGAGGTGCTCGAGCATGTCCCCGACGACGCCCTGGTGCTGGCCGAGCTGACCAGGGTCCTGCGCCCGGGCGGCGTCATGGCCGTTACAGTGCCGCGTTGCTACCCGGAGGCGGTCAACTGGGCGCTTTCGACCGAGTACCACAATGTCCCCGGCGGACATGTCCGTATATACCGGCACAGCCAGTTGCTCAGCCGTTTGCGCCGGGCCGGACTGGTTCCCTTCGGCCATCACCACGCCCACGCGCTGCATAGCCCGTACTGGTGGCTTCGCTGCGCTCTCGGCCTCGACAGTGAGTCCAACCCGGTCGTAAAGGGCTACCACCGCCTCCTGGTGTGGGACATAACCGCCCGGTCTCCCCTGACTCGCTGGCCCGAAGCCGCCCTCAACCCGGTGCTGGGCAAGAGCCTGGTGGTGTACGCCCGTAAACCGCCGGCGCCCTCCGTCGGTCAGGACAACTCATGAGTGCACTCACCGCCACTGAGATCAGCCAGACGGCCGACTGGATCGCCTCGGTGCAGTTGCCGGACGGAATGGTCCCCTGGTACCGCGGAGGCCATGCCGACCCATGGAACCATGTCGAAGCGGCGATGGCGCTGGCGGCGGGCGGGCGGTGGGCTGAGGCCGAGCGGGCGTTCGAGTGGCTGGCATCGAGGCAGCTGCCCGATGGCAGCTGGTGCGCGTCGTATGTGCCCGATGGCGTGCTCGAGCCCCGCCGGGACCCCAATGCCTGCGCCTACGTGGCCGCCGGGGCCTGGTGGTGCGCCGAGTTGAGCCGGAGCACGTCGATCCTGGATGCGACATGGCCGATGGTGGAGAGCGCAGTCACATGGTGCTTGCGTTATGAGCGCCCGGGCGGCGAAATCCCGTGGTCCGTCGACCCGGACGGGGTGTCGGCCAGGTTCGCCCTGCTGGCCGCCAGCTCATCGCTCCAGCATTCGCTGGGCTGCGCCGCCCGAGCGGCCGAAGCCCTCGGCCACGAGCGGGAGGCCCTGAGTTGGCGGGCGGCAGCAGCGCGGGTGGCCGAGGCGGTCGTGGCCCGGCCCCGGGCCTTCCTCCCTAAGGGGCGCTGGGCGATGGACTGGTACTACCCGGTCCTCACCGGTGCCCTTATGGGGGACGCCGCTGAGCTACGGATGCGTTCCCGGTGGGTGGACATGGTGGTGCCGGGCGTCGGCGTGCGCTGTGTGGCCGACAACTTGTGGGTTACGGCAGCTGAATCGGCTGAATGCGCCATGGCGGCGGCCCGCGCCGGATTGGGGCCCGAGGCAGGGGAACTGATGGCATGGGTAGAGCACCTTCGGGCTGGCGACGGCGGCTACTGGACAGGGTGCGTGCACCCGGATTGCGTCCGTTTCCCGCCCGGCCAGAAAAGCACCTACTCGGCTGCAGCGGTGATCATCGCCGACCACGTCCTCCACCGGCGGTCGCCGGCCGCCGCCATCTTTTCGACTGAAACGCGTGATGGGAGGGCGGACTACGAAGCCGGTAGCCCGAGCGCCTCCACGCCGGTGAGAAGCTCCTTGGCTGCCCGCCGGCCCGAACCGATGCACGCCGGGACGCCCACCCCGCTATAGCTGGCGCCGGCCACGCTTACCATCGGGGCGAAGCGGGCTATGGTCGCTCTGGCCGAGGCGACACTTTCGAGGTGCCCCACCGTGTACTGGGGCATGGACCGGGGCCACCGGCTCACCCGCCATCCCAGCGCTTCTGGCAGCGCCGCGCCGAGAACAGTCTCGAGTTCTTCGCACAGCCGGGCTACCAGGACCTCGTCGTCGAGCGCAGCCCAGGACTGTTCCCCGGCTCTCCCGACAGACACCCGGAAGACGGCCGTACCAGGGCCGGCCCAGTGGGGCCACTTGTTCGAGCCGAACGAGCAGGCTGTCATCAACAACCCGTTCCCCGGAGGCACCAGGATGCCGCTTACACCGTCAAACGGATGTGGCGCTTCGAGCACGGCGGCGTCGAAACCGAGGGTGACGACGGCCACGGACACGAACTCCATCCCGGCCAGGGCCACTGGTCCCTCGTCCAGCACGGGGCCGAGGAGGGCAAAAGCCGCCGGGGCAGGCACGGCCAGTACCACCCCGTCGTACCTTTCCCCGTCGGGTTCGACGAGGACCGAACGTCCCTCCCGGCGCAGGCTCGATACTTCGAGCGGGACGAACCGGGTGCCGGAGGTGGTAAGGCGTTCGACGAGGCGGGAGCCCAGGACCTGCATGCCGCTGCGGGGGGCCACGAACAGAGGACGCGTCGCCTCGCCCGGCGACGAAGAGGGGCGGCCGGCCGGCAGCGAGCGGCGGAGGCCAAGGATCAGGCTCCGGTGGCCCTGCGCCGCGGCCAGTAGCTGAGGGGCAGTGGCGGCCGCGCTCAGCCGCCTGGTCGACCCGGCGTGGATGCTACCGAGGAGGGGTTCCACCAGGCGCTCGGCCACTTGGGGGCCGAGGCGAGAGGCGACCAGGTTCCAGACGCTCATGTCCCGCTGTCGTCTCGAACGCGGCAGGACCAGGTCGAGGGCGGCCCGGCCGGCGCCGGGGACCGAGAGGGTCCTGGACCTGAACAATGGCAGCAGTCTGGCCGGAGCCCCGAGGATGAGGCCTTCGGGGAGCGGCCGTAATTTTCCACCGGAAAACAGGAGGGCCTTGTTGGCCCGGGTACCCTCCAGTTCCCCGGCGAGCCCCAGCTCCGAGCAAAGCGCCAGCCCTTCGGGCACTCTCGTCAGCAGCGCGTCGGGGCCTTCGTCGACCGGCCGGCCCAGGAACGGCGTCGTCCGGAGCTTGCCGCCCAGCTGGCCGGGTTCGTAAACGGTGACCTCGGCCTGGCCCCCGTTGGTCCCGGCCAGCTCCCAGGCCGCGGCCAGCCCGGCAATGCCGCCCCCGACAACGGCGAACCTCATGGGCGGGTGGTTTCGCGATGGACGAGGTCGACCAGGCGAGCCAGCTGGTCGGGGTCGGTGTTGGGCAGGACGCCGTGGCCGAGATTGAACACATGGCCCCGTTCGCCGGCCACGGCCAGTACGGCTCGGGCCTCGTCCGCCAGCACGGGCCAGGGAGCGAGGCAGGCAGCGGGGTCGAGGTTGCCCTGGAGGGCGGCACCAGGCCCGACCCGGGTGCGGGCGACGTCGAGAGGGACTCGCCAGTCAACGCCGACCACATCGGCACCTGCCTCGGCGAAGATGCCGAGCAGTTCCCCGGCGCCAACGCCGAAAACAACCCTCGGCACGCCCAGCGGCGCCAGGCCGTCGAGGATGACCTTGAGGGCGGGCAGCACATGGCGGCGATAATCGCCAGGCGAAAGGGCGCCCCCCCAGCTCTCGAAGATCTGGACTGCGGCCGCCCCGGCCGTTACCTGGTCGCGGAGGCTGGCCAGGGCGATGGCCGCCACCCGGCCGACAAGCAGGCCCCACAAGTGCGGCTCGGACCACATCAGGGTCTTCGTGAGCTCATACCCCTTGGAGGGGCCGCCCTCGACCAGGTAGCTGGCGATGGTGAAAGGACCACCCGCGAAACCGATCAACGGCACCTGCAGCTCACTCTTCAACAACTGGACCGTTTGCACGACGCAGGGGACCGGTGTTACCTGCAACCGGTCGAGGTCCGCCTTGTCACGGAACGGTTTGTCGACCACGGGCCCGGTGCCGGGGACGACGTCGACCCCGAAGCCGAGAAAGGGTACGACGATGTCGGAGAAAAGAACAGCGGCGTCGACGTCATATCGCCGCAGGGGTTGCAGGGTCAGCTCGGCGGCCAGCGCCGGGTCCCGGACCGCGTCCAGGAAACTCCCCGTGGCCCGCTGCGTCCTGAACTCGGGCAGGGAGCGGCCGGCCTGGCGCATGAACCACACCGGTGTGTAGGGCACCGGCTGGAGCCGGCAGGCAGCCAGGAACGGCGGCAGGCTCACCTCCACTACATCCACTTCATACGCATTTCGCCTACCGTAACGCCAGTGCCGCTACCTCGTGCCAGCCTGAGAGCCATCTGGGATGAGACTAAGCTTCTCGGCCGGTTCGCGGCGACCGTGTAGTAGAAGGGTCGGGCTATGGCACACCCTGACGTGCCTGCTGAGCAGGACTACCTCGACCGGGCCTACGACCGGTTAGAGGTCGTCCGGGCCGAGACTCAGGCCCGCCTGCAGGAAGCGTTCAGTGAAAGGGGGGGCACGTTCCAGTCCTACACCGAGCGCGATATCCGGGTGAGGAACAGCCTCAACCGCCTCGAGCAGCTCCAGTTGGGCCGGGAGGCGCTCATCTTCGGGCGCATCGACCGGGCACCGAGCCCGGAGGAGGCCGCCACGTCACTGGCCGGGGTTCAGAGGGAGGAAGGTACGAGCCGGCCGGCAAAGGCCGCGCCCGCTGACGGTCCCGCTGCCGGTTCCGCGCCCGGTCCCGCTGCCGGTCCCGCGCCCGGTCCCGCTGCCGGTCCCGCGCCGCCCGGCCCCGAGGGCGACCAGGACGCAAGTGAGAGTTTTCACATTGGCCGGCTGGCAGTTTCGGACGCGGAGCATGAACCGCTCGTCGTCGACTGGAGGGCACCCGTAGCTGAGCCCTTCTACCGGGCCACCGGGGCGAGGCCTATGGGCCTGCGCCGGCGGCGCCACTTCCTTACCGACGGCCGGCGGGTCATCGACTTGGAAGACGAGCTCTTCGCCCTGGACGGGGGCGACGGGTCAGCGGAAGTGCTCGGCTTGGCCGGCCCCGGCGTGCTGATGGCCGCCCTCCAGCGCGCCCACACCGGCCGGATGCGCGACATAGTCGCCACCGTCCAGGCCGAACAGGACGAGATCATCCGCTCTCCTCTGCCCGGCGCCCTCGTCGTCCAGGGCGGGCCCGGCACAGGCAAGACGGCCGTCGCTCTTCACCGGGCCGCTTATCTCCTTTATACGCACCGCTTCCCCCTGGAAGTGCAGGGGGTCCTCGTGGTCGGGCCGAACCCCACGTTCCTGCGTTACATCGACCAGGTCCTCCCTTCACTCGGCGAAACAGGGGCCGAACTGTCGACGGCGAGCGGGCTCTACAAGGGCGCCCGGCCGGTAAGCACGGAACCAGTGGCAGTCGCTCGCCTGAAGGGCGACCCCCGGATGGCCCGGTTCATCCGTCGGGCAGTGCGCCAGCGCCAGCGGCCGCTGCGGCGAACAGCCGAAATCCCCTACGGCCGTTTGGTTTTGACCCTTACTCCGCGGGCCTCGGCCGAAATTGTAAGTGCGGCCAAGCGGCGTTCCGGCCGGCACAATGCCAAGCGCCATCTGGTGGAGCGCCTGCTATGGGAGCACTTTGCCGATCAACTGGAGCGACGGGGGGACAGCGGCCCGGCAGGGCGTTTAGGTGGGCGGCTGCCGGCCGGGACGGCGCCGACTGGTCAGCGCCAGTCCGGTCAGCGCCAGTCGGGCCAGGGCCAGTCGGGCCAGGGCCAGTCAGGTCAGGGCCAGTCGGGTCAGGAAGGGCCGGCGCCTGGGCCGGCGCCGGGGGCCGGCGATCCCGATGACTCCTGGCCGGAGGGATATGAGGCCGCCGATTTTGGTGGCAACGGGTTTGGGGGCCGCCCTCGTCCAGGCCCCGGCTCCGGGTCGATCCCGGCTGCGGGCCAGTCCGGACCGGAGGGCCGGCGAGACATCGAACTCGAAGAACCAGGAGCGGGTGAAGTCTCGCCCACCGAACTGGGAGCAGAGCTACGCCGGCGCCCAGAGGTAGCGGAAATTCTCGAGCGCATGTGGCCCCGGTTGACGGCCGAGACTTTCCTGCACGACCTCTACGGATCGCGTCCGCTTCTGGAACTGGCCGGGAAGGGGTTGTTCGGTGCGGCCGAGCTTGACCTTTTGTACCGGCCTCGCAGCAGCGCCATCGATGAGATCCCGTGGGCGCCGGCTGATATTGCCCTCCTCGATGAGGCGAGCTGGATGTTGGGCCCGGTTAGGTCTGGGGCCGCCGCCGCAGAGCAGCGAGCGTACGGCCACATAGTCGTCGACGAAGTTCAGGACCTCTCACCCATGGAGTTGCGGATGGTGGGGAGGCGCTCGCTTTCAGGTTCGATGACGCTCGTCGGGGACATCGCGCAGGCCACGGGATATTGGGCGCCGGCGTCGTGGGAAGACCTGATGGCCTACCTGCCGGCCAGGCGGGGCTGGCGCCTGACCAGCCTCTCGGTGAGCTACCGCGCGCCCGCCGAAGTGATGGCGCTAGCGGCCTATGTCCTCGCCACCGCTCTGGCCGGTGCTACCCCGCCTGAGCCCGTGCGCCAGACCGGACAGGCCCCGAGAATACTTTCACCTAATTCCGCTGCGGCGGCTGTCGGTGGGGCGAGCCCAGGGCCGGACGGCACGAAGGCATGGCACGCGCTCGTTGCTGCCACAGTGAGAGAAGAACTCGGGGCTGTCTCTGCTGTCGATTCCGGCGAGGACGGGAGCGTGGGTGTGCTGGTCCCGTCTGAGTTGCTGACGGATATGAGGACGGCGCTGGTGGAAGGCGGTATCGCGTTCGGGGAGGTGGGTGCGGGCGCCCTGGACACGCCCGTCAGTTTGCTGGCCCTCAGCGACGCCAAGGGCCTCGAGTTCGATGCAGTGGTGGTTGTGGAACCGGCCCGCATCGTTGCCCAACCCCCAGAAGGGCTGCGTGCCCTCTACGTGGCTGTGACGCGGTGCACCCGGCGGCTGGCCATTGTGCACCGTGAACCACTGCCTGCCCCGCTCGATATGGCGGTCACTGCCAGCCTCGACACCGGTGGGCCCGGAAGCGCCCGCCCGCGGCCGGGCTCGGGCTCAGACGTGGCACGGCGTCGAGAAGACGGGGCGGCCGAGGAGCGCTGACAGGCCGACCAGCCCGAAGGCTGCCTCTCTTACAACACAAAGGTGCCCGTCCCCGACGGAGAGGGAGAGAGAAGGGACCTCACCTCACCTGTGTTCTGCAGAGCGGGCGCGCTCCCGCTATGGGCCGAAAATACTAGGCTCCCCCCATCGCCCAAGGAGGAGCGAGCAGTGCTGGTACTGACGAGGCATGTCCACCAGAGCATCGTGATCGGCCAAGACGTCGTGATCACGGTCCTGGAGGTCAGGGGGGACCAGGTTCGGCTGGGGATCACAGCGCCTAAGGACGTTCAGGTCCACCGAGAAGAGGTCTTCGCCGCGCTCACGGCGGCCGAGGAGCGCAAGAGCGCCGCGTCCGGGGACATGGTGCCCGGAGGCGTCATGCCTGGAAATGTTATGACTGCCACCGACCAGAGCCCGAAGTCTTAGGGCTACCGTATCGGGCTCAAGCAAATGGCCTCCAGTAAAAAGGCCGGCTGCTCGTACCGGGCTCTTGTGCAACTGCCGTGCACGTAGACCGCTAGACGGGCTGTGGGCCCGGTATCATTGGCAAAGAGAGGCCAACGGTGATCAGGTCTGGCGCAGGGGCTAAGCAGCAGCCGGTGCCGCTCGGTGACTGGCTGTACGGTGGCCGCTGCAGACTGGTAGGGGAGCGCCTGTGAGTGCCCTTCGCGTAAGGACAACGGACTAAGTGCCAAACAACCATGCCGCTCAGCCCGAGGAGGACCTGGTCCGCCTATACCTGAACGACATCGGCAAGCATTCGCTGCTGACGAAGGATGACGAGGCGAGGCTGGCCCAAGCCATCGAGGCCGGGCGAGCCGCCCGGGCGGAGATGGGGGCTAGCCGGCAGCTGACGGTCCCCCGGAAGCGTGAGCTCCGCCGGGCTATCAGGGAAGGCGACGAGGCGGCCGAGACCTTCGTGAAGGCCAACCTCCGGCTGGTGGTGTCGATCGCCAAGAAGTACCAGGCCGCCGAACTGCCACTGCTCGACCTGGTACAGGAGGGCAACCTTGGCCTGATGCATGCCGTCGAGAAGTTCGACTGGCGGAAGGGCTTCAAGTTTTCGACGTACGCGACCTGGTGGATCCGACAGGCCATCACTCGCGGCATCGCCAACACCGGCCGCACGGTGCGTCTCCCCGTTCACGCCGGTGACCTGCTGACCCGCGTCACGAAGGCCCGCGGCCGGCTGGAGGGCCAACTCGGCCGCCGGCCTACCTCTGCCGAGCTCGCCAACGACCTCGAGCTCGAAGAGGAAAAGGTGATCGAGATCCTGAGGCACGCCGCCGAGCCGCTATCGCTTTCGGAGCCCCTCCGGGAGGACGGTGACGCCGAGCTCGGTGACGTCGTCGAAGACCGGTCGGCCGTGTCTCCGTTCGAGGCGGCGGCCGCTTCGCTGCTTTCGGGCGAAGTCAGCAAGATGCTGGTCGCCCTGGACGAGCGCGAGCGGGAGATCCTGAGGTTGCGCTTCGGCCTCGACCGGGGAGAGCCCCGTACTCTCGACGAAGTGGGCGAGCATTTCAACCTCACAAGGGAGCGGATCCGCCAGATCGAGGCCAGGGCCATGTCGAAGCTGCGCCACCCGTCGACGGACCGTGGAGCGCGAGAGCTTCTCACCACGTAGCGCCCCCTGGGCAGCACTCGGCGTTCGTTTTCCGGTCCATTTGCCCTCGATCTGAACCCTCCCATCCCGTCGAGACGGGTCTTCTTGGTGCAACAACGGCTTTTTGTCGCGATCCGGAGCAGATATTGCACCAAAGCGCGACAAGAACGTTCTCGTGCACCGAGAAGGCGGCCTTTTCAACCTGTCTTCTCTTGCGCTGCTTACCGACCGCCGGTCCTCGTGGGCAACCGGTCAGACTGTGGCCGCCGTCCCGAAAATAGATCTAGGCCCCGGTAAAGGGCCGGCTGAAATCTTCGGGCAATTTGGCCAAGACGAAACTGAACAGCAATTTGTGGTCCGTGGTCACCAGGACGATGGCCGCCTTGCCGGCGTCGTTCGTGGGCGCGCCGGCGACCTGACCAGCGGCGAAGTTACCCGTGAAGGCAAAAGCGCACACGCTTTTGCCAGGGGCCACTGAAGGCACGGGCAGGTTTTTATGGGCGCGCTGTCGCACGATTTTCTGCATGTTCCGCGGGTGCACGAGGATCACCCCGTGAAATTGATAGGAAGTGCGCGGCAAATTGAGCGCGGCTTCGGCGATAGGCAGGCTCTGGTAACAATCCGCTAACCCTACGGGGGGGCTGGGATGAGCACAGGCGCCGGCCACTCCACCCAGAACGCCGGCAAAGACAACCGCGACCATGACCCGGGGCGCCGAGCGCAAGAAGGTCATCATCGCCTGTTCAGTCGCCCTGTCTCGGGAGTCACTTCTCCTCCGTTCCGGCTCGAGGGCCGAGTCTCCTGTCGGCAGGATTTGGGCCGGGGCCCGGACCACCTCCACCTGTTTTGGCGCCGCCTTTGTGGGCAGTGTCCGCACTGCTCTCACCGTTGTCTGCACCGGCGGCACTATCCACGCTCGCTCCGCGGGCACCCCTGCTCGCTCCGCCGTCGCCCTTGCTCGCGCCGCCGGCGCCACTGCTCGCTCCGCCGGCACTGGGCCTATTGGCATTGGCTCGGCCTGTATTGGATCCACTGGCATCGGAACCGCCGGCTGTGTTCGCCGCGGCCGCGGCACCGCCGGCCGCGCTGGCCCGAAAACCATCGCCGGCAGCCCTTCGGCCCCCGGCATCATCGTCGCCACCGCCCCCCTCGCGACGTGAACCGCTCCCGCTCACCCGGGTCCGGCCCGTCATGGGACCACCGTCAGGGTTTACGGCCGAACCAAAGGGTCGGGTTGGGTGCGCCGGCGTACCGGCGGCCACAGTGGCCCCCCCGGCTGTCACGGTGGCCCCCCCGGCTGCGAGCAAGGCCCGCTCCCTCCGCCTCCGGCCCCGTGCCAGCGCCAGGTAGCAGCCGGCGCCAATGGG
>DATJUH010000038.1:0-25088 GCA_035502515.1 Acidimicrobiales bacterium | reverse complement strand
CAAACCAACGCCTGTAGCGATCAGAGCACCCCAGAACGTCGCGGCGAGTCGAGCAAGCCATTTGCTCGAATTGTGGGAAGACAAGCGCATCCGGGCACCCACGTTCGGAAGTCAGGTGTCGGCAGTCTCAGCTCGCCGCCGGTTGATACTAGCTCGGTTCGCTTCAGCGCCGCTATTTTTCCGTGCTGACCAGGCATTACAAGCGGTGCTCAATGCGGGCGCGAGCCCGAGGCCCGGGAGAGGAGCTGGCTGCCTCGTGAGGAGCTGGACGGCGCTCGGCTGGACGGACGTGGTAGCGCCGGTCGACGGCCCGGGTTTACCGGCGGCGACCGTGTCAGGCGGCTACTTTCTGCGCCATCGGCCTCGCCCATGGCGTCCGTGCCCTTTCTTCCATGCCTTGTTTCAAGGTTGGTCTTTACGTGTTAGATCAAGGCGTCTAACGTCGTGATGTGCTGGGGGGGCAGCTATCAGCCTCGGGGAAACCTCCCTGGCGCGCGCCGGCTTCAAGCAGGTCAAGCGAGCACTAGAGCGGAGGAACGACTGATGAACGAAGCTGACCGGGGTCGTCGCTGGTGGCGACGCCCACCCGTATTCATCGCCCCGGCGCTTATGGCAGCGGGGCTTTCGATGGCGGTGCCGGCCACCACGGCCGTCGCCGCGCCGGCGCCGGCCTCGCCGGCATCGGCCTCGTTGTGCGGTACGTACGTATCTGCCCAGTTCGGGCCAAACGTGTGCGTCTTCACACCGCCCCCGAGCGGGCCGGCCGGGACCACTCAGCTGGCAGCCATCCAGACGGTCGTCAACAACATCGCCACCCAGCAGGTCCCCCTGTCAGCTCAGTTCAACGACGACGGTTACGCCTTGCTCTTCGAACCCGGCATCTACGGCTCGGCCACGACACCGCTCGTGTTCGAGGTCGGCTACTACACCGAGGTAGCAGGGCTCGGCGCCGTGCCCCAGGACACGACCATCAACGGCCAGATCGAGGTGTTCCCCAACGCCCTCGACTGCGCCAGTTCCACCGACTGCTGGGCCAACTCCACCGTCAACTTCTGGCGGTCGATGTCCAACCTGACGCTGAACGTCATGGACTCGGCCAACAACTACGTGCCGCAGCCGATCACGCAACTGCCGCCTATCGGCGACTCTGCCGACTGCTACGGAGGCTCAACGGACATGTGGTCGGTGTCCCAGGCCACGCCCGTCCGCAGCATGATCATCAACGGCAACCTGAACTTCCAGGCCTACTGCTCCCAGACCGGCTATGGCAGCAACGACTACGGTTCCGGGAGCTACGTTGCCGACAGCGAGATCAACGGCCAGCTGGACTGGTCGGGGAACCAGCAGGGCATAGCCCGCAACAGCGACTTCGACAGCGCCGCCGGCTACGTGTGGAACTACGTCTATTCGGGTGACGGTTGCCCTCCGGGTTTCTCGCCCCCTACGGGCAGCGCTTGCTCGCCCACCCAGGACGCTTTCGGCAGTAGCCCTGCCGGCATTGAGGGCGTCACCGGCGTCGACCAGGTCACGGAGCTGCCGCAAAGCCCCGTCACCGAGGAGGAGCCGTTCCTGTACACCACCTCCAATGGTGGTTGGGACACCTTCGTGCCTGCAGTGCAGCAGAACTCGGCCGGACCTAACTTCCTGAGCGGTTCCGAGGCCGGCACCTCCGTCCTGCTGTCGAGCTTCTTCATCGGCCGCCCCACCACCCCGGAAGGCGAGATCCAGTCCGCTTTAGACCAGGGCCAGAGCCTCATCCTCACTCCGGGTACCTACAAGCTCAATGCCGCCCTCGTGGTCAGGCACCCAGGCTCCATCATCGGGCTCGGCTTCCCGGTGCTCGTACCTCAGCAGGGCAACGCGTCGCTGGTAGTGACGCCCAACAGCGGGGTCAAGTTGTCCGGCATGATCTTCGATGCCGGCCCCGTCAACTCACCCGTCCTGCTTTCCGTCGGCACGCCGGGCCAGCAGGGCCAGCAAGGCTCGACCGGGGCCAACCCGGACCTGATCCAGGACATCTTCTTCCGCATCGGCGGGGCCGAGACCACTCCGGTATCGGCCACGGTCAGCTTGATCGACAACGCCGGCAACTCGATCATCGACGACGTCTGGGCCTGGCGAGCCGACCACGGCGCCAACACCTCCGTGACCGGTCCGCAAGGTCAAGTGGGAGCGGGCTGGACCTATAACCAGGGCGCCACCGGGCTCGAGGTTACGGGGGACAATGTCACGGCTTATGGCCTCGCCATTGAGCATTACCAGAAGAACGAAGTCATCTGGAGCGGCGACAACGGCACGGAGATCTTTTTCCAGAACGAGTTGCCCTACGACCCGCCCAGCCAGACGGCATGGGAGGCGTCGCCCATCCAGACCGGTTACCCCTCGTTCCTCGTGACGAACAATGTCCGGAACTTCCACGGGTACGGCATGGGTAGTTACGTCGTGTTCATCTACACCAATGCCACCCTGTGGGACGCCATGGCCTACGAGGCGCCCAACAACCCGGGCGTTGTGTTCACCGATGCCATGGACCTGTTCATCTCCAGCACCTGCCAGGTCAACAGCAACTGCCCGACCCCGAGCCAGTCCGGAGGCCTCGAGTCGGTCATAGACGGGGTCGGTGGCACGGCCACCGATGCCAACCTGACGGCGGTGGTGGACGTCGACTCGTACGCGAATGGCCTGGCCACTCTTCCCTGACGTGATGCCTGCCGGCCGCGCCAGCACTCTCGTAACAGGAGTGCCGGCGCGCCGGCCGGCGGCGGCGTTTCCGCTCCGCGTGTTCGTACCGGCTAGCTGCCATGAACTGCGCCGGTCGGCAGAGTAGGCTCCTGCGGCACGCTTTGGGCGCCTTGTTCTGGGGCCGGCCCATTGCGGAGAGGCCACAACTGGTGATGGAGTGGGACTGGGGACGACGGCCATGCGAGTGCAAGCCTTAGGCAATGGGTAAAGGGTAAACGGCTTATGCGGTTCATTATCCGCCGGCTCGTTTTCTACGCCGTAGCTGCGTGGGTGGCTCTCACCATCAACTTTTTCATCCCTCGGCTGATGCCGGGCAGCGCCGTCGAGGACATCATGTCGAAGTTCCCCAACCTCAACCCCGCCGCCTATAAGGCGCTCGAGGCCATGCTCGGGGTCGGGCACCCGGGCTCTTTATGGCACCAGTACGTCAACTACTTGAACGACGTCCTTCACTTCAACTTCGGCACCGACGTCACCGAATACCCGGCCAAAGTTTCCTCGCTCCTGGCGCAAACGGTCCCGTGGACCGTCACGCTGGTCGGCACGGCGACAATAATTGCGTTTGTCATCGGCACGGGCCTCGGCATCCTGGCCGGCTGGCGAAGCGGCGGATGGCTCGACCGTGTGCTGCCCGGGCTCACCTTCCTGCAAGCCATCCCCTATTTCTTCCTGGCCCTCATCCTGATCGAGGTGCTGGCCCTCCATGCCAAGATTTTCCCGCTCGGCCAAGGTTACGCGGGAGGTGATATCCCCGGCTGGAACTGGCAGTTCATAAGCAGTGCCTTCTACCACTCGCTGCTGCCCGCCTTTACCCTCATAATCACCAATGTCGCCGGTTGGATGCTGACGATGCGCAACGTGATGATAACCACCAACGGCGAGGACTACGTCCTGGCCGCCCAGGCCAAAGGTTTGCCTCATAAACGGGTGGTCCTTACCTATGCCGCCCGCAACGCCATTTTGCCCCAATTGTCCGGGTTCGCCAACGCCCTTGGCTTTGTTGTTTCGGGCGCCATCGTGATGGAGATCGTATTTTCGTACCCGGGAGTCGGCCTACTGCTCCTAAACGCGGTGACCTCCAACGATTACCCCTTGATGCAGGCGATCTTCCTGGTGATCTCGTTCGCGGTGTTGTTCGCCAACCTCATAGTCGACCTCGTGTACGTGTTCATCGACCCGCGCGCACGGGCAAGGAGCGCCTGATGACAGCCTTGATGGTTGACACCGGAACAAAGCCGCCGCCAGAACGTGAGAAGCGTGAGCGTTTCGGCGCGTGGCGGCGGCTCCCGCCGAAGGCAAAAGTGGGCGCCCTACTTTTGGGGTTCTTCATCCTGATCGCCATAATCGGGCCCTCGCTGGCCCCGTACGACCCGTCGTACCAGAACCCTAACCCGAGCCTTTCCCTGAACTCGCCCAGTGCCGCCCACCTGCTCGGGACAACCCAAAACGGTCAGGACGTACTGTCCCAACTACTGACCGGCGTACGGATGACCCTGGAACTTGCGGTCATCGTCGGCCTGGTGGCAACGGCGATCGCCGTCGTCGTCGGGATCTCGGCCGGCTTCCTCGGGGGGTTATGGGACGAAGTCCTATCCCTGTTGTCCAACGTCTTCCTGGTCCTGCCGGCCCTGCCGTTGCTCGTCGTCCTCCTCGGGTACCTGCCGCAAAAAGGCGAGACGGCGACCATATTGGTCCTTGCTTTTCTCGGGTGGCCGTGGGGGGCCCGTATTATCCGCGCTCAGACCCTGGCTCTGCGCAACCGGGACTTCGTAGCCGCGTCGCGCGAGACCGGCGAGGCCAGTTGGCACGTGATCGTGTACGAGATCATGCCCAACGAGATCAGCCTGATCGCAGCCAGCTTTGTGGGCACGGTCCTGTATGCCATCGGGGCCTCCGTGGCTCTCGCCTTCCTCGGGTTGGCCGACCTCAACTCCTGGAGCCTGGGCACCATGCTCTACTGGGCGCAGAGCGACCAGGCCCTTACCCTCGGGGCCTGGTGGTGGTTCGTGCCTCCAGGGCTGGTAGTGGCGCTTATCGGCACTGCCCTGGTGCTCTTGAACTTCGGTATCGACGAGCTCGGTAACCCTCGGCTGCGCAGCGGCAGCGGCACCATCAAAGTCGGCGGCAAGTGGTGGGGCCAGACGGACCCGACCCCCGTCCTCAGCCAGGCGCAGCGCCGTCCCAGCCGGGCTGGGAGCTTCTTGCATTCTTTCTCCCGTGAATCCCTGACGGAGGGGCCCACGGAAGTGGCCGGGCCGGTCCCATGACCACGACAGCCGCGCCGGGCACACAGGCGAATACCTCCCAAACCAGTACAGGCCAGTCGGGTGCTCCTCGGTGGCGGGGCGGTGACAACGAGCCGATCCTCGAGATTTCGGACTTTTCGGTCGTTTACCGGACCGGACGGGGCGACGTGCGCGCCGTGGACCACGTCAACCTCTCCCTCCACGCCGGCGAGGTCGTCGGCCTGGCCGGCGAGAGCGGTTCCGGTAAATCGACCCTGGCGTACGGGTCGTGCCGTCTCTTACGGCCGCCCGCCCTTATTACGGGTGGGAGAGTCGTTTACAGAGGCCGCCGCTTGGGGACCGCCGTCGACATCCTGAGCCGGCGGCCGGATGAGCTCGCCTCGCTGCGCTGGCGGGAAATAGCCATCGTTTTCCAGAGCGCCATGAACGCCCTCAACCCGGTGCTGAACGTGCGGGACCAGATACTCGACGTCATCGAGGCCCACCTGCAGGTAAGCAAGGACGAAGCGATGCAAAGGCTCGAGTCTCTGCTCGACTTTGTGTCGATCCCCCGCCAGCGGATGAAGAGCTATCCGCACGAACTGTCGGGCGGTATGCGCCAGCGGGTCATGATCGCGATGGCTATGGCCACGGACCCCGAGATCGTGATCATGGACGAGCCGACCACGGCCCTCGATGTCGTGGTACAGCGGGACATCCTGGCCCAGATCGTCGAATTGAAAGAGCGGCTGTCTTTCGCCGTCCTTTTCATCACCCACGACTTGTCCCTGTTGCTCGAGCTGGCGGACCGGGTGGCAGTCATGTACGCCGGCAAACTGGTCGAGATTGCTTCGGCCGAAGAGATCCACCACGAGCCGGCGCACCCCTATACCAAGGGCTTGCTCAACTCGTTCCCGTCCCTGCGTGGCCCTCGCCGGGAGCTGGCGGGCATACCGGGGACGCCTCCCGACCTGCGAAACCTCCCGCCCGGTTGCCCGTTTTTGCCGCGATGCATGTACGGGACGGCGGCGTGCCACGATATCGATATGAGCCTGGCCAAAGTGGCGACGTCTGCGGATCCCGAGCACGTTACGGCTTGCCCGTTCGTGCTCCCGGGTACTCCGCTCCCACTGCGCCCTGCCCAGGGCAACGGAGCGGACGCCGGGGCGCCCCAAACCGAAGCGACCGGAGCTCAATGACCGCCGGTGAAGTTACGGAGCCGGTCCAAAACGGCGCCGCCGGTATTGACTCGCCGGCGGCGAGGCGAGGGCCGCTGACCATGGAGGCCACCTCCCTTTATAAAGACTTCAAGCTCAGCCGGACGGCAGTGCTTTCGGCCGTCCGGGACGTTTCGTTCAATCTTTACCGGGGTGCTGTCGTCGGCCTCGTAGGGGAGAGCGGGTCAGGAAAATCGACGGTGGCCAAACTCCTTGCCGGCCAAGAACGGTTGACGGCGGGTGAGGTCCGTTTGAACGGCCAACCGGTGGTACTCGACAACCGGCGTAACTTTCGCCAGTACAAAAGCGAAGTACAGCTTGTTTTTCAGGACCCTTTTTCGTCCTTGAACCCGGTGCACACCGTTCGTTACCACCTCGAGCGGCCGGTCAAGTTGCACCAGCGCAAAAGGTCGAAAGCGGATGTCACCCCGGAATTGAGAGCCTTAATGGAGCAGGTACACCTCACTCCGGCCGACCAATTCTTGGCCAAGTACCCACATGAGCTTTCCGGTGGCCAGCGCCAGCGGGTGTCGTTTGCCCGCGCGTTGGCGGCGCAGCCGAGCGTGCTGCTGGCCGACGAGCCCGTATCGATGCTCGACGTGTCGATCCGCCTGGAAATGCTTAACCTTCTCGACGACCTACGGGAACGGTTCCAGCTCGCCCTCCTTTACATCACGCACGACATCGCGTCAGCCCGCTATTTCGCGGACGAGGTGCTGGTCATGTATGCCGGCCAAATCGTGGAGCGGGGCCCGGCCGAGGAGCTGACCCAGGTGCCGGCCCACCCTTACACCCAGTTGCTCGTTTCTTCGGCCCCGGACCCCGACAATATCGGGAGTATCCTGCGCAGCGGCAGTAAGAAAACCGCCCGTAATATCGATACCACCCCCCGCGTCACCGGAGCATGCCCTTTTAATCCCAGGTGCCCTTTTGTGCAAGACCGCTGCCGCAGCGAGGACCCGCCGTTGATGCGGATTTCCTCGTCTCGCGCCGCCGCTTGCTGGCGCCTGGATGTTGCTGCGCCACAACTGCTCAATCAAAGCAAAGGGGAGGTGGCGCATGAGGGGTTAGGGGGCCCACTCACCTGAAAACAGACACCCTTTTGAGGAGGGGTAAATTGAAAGGAAATACATTGTTCACCAAAAAGGCGCTAGCCACCGCCACGGCTGGCCTTCTCAGCGCCGGGTTGCTCACGATGCTCCCGGCCGGACCCAGCTCGGCCAGCACCCCGCCGCTCATCATGGAGAGCTCGCCCGAGAACACCATTACCCAGGACTTCAACCCGTTCGTCTCCACCGCCGCGCCGCAGGGCATGGGCGCGACAGGCCTCATTTACGAACCCTTGATCCAGTTCGACCTGGCCGCCCCGCCGAAGTACTACCCATGGCTGGCGACGAAGTTCGCTTGGAGCAACGGCGGTAAGTCGATAACGTTCACGATCCGCAACGGGGTCAAGTGGAACGATGGCACGCCTTTCACGGCTGCGGATGTGGCGTTCACCTTCAACTACGTGAAGAAGAATACCGCCATTAACTTGTCCGGCCTGGATATCTCGAGCGTGTCGACTTCGGGCAACACGGTCACCGTGAACTTCCCGACGGCGCAATACACGAACCTGGAGAACATCGCCGGCACCGCTATCCTTCCCGAGCACATCTGGTCCAGCATCAGCAACCCCACCGCATTTACCGACCCCAACCCGGTCGGCACCGGGCCGTGGATGCTGAGCTCGTTCACGCCGGAGGGCTTCACGCTGAAGGCGAACCCGGGCTACTGGCAAGGCGCGCCGAAGATCCAGAGCGTCTACTTCCCGGTCTACACTTCCAACACCGGCGCACTCACCGCGTTGTTCGGGGGCCAGATCGACTGGACCGGTAACTTCATCCCGGGCCTGCAGAAGAACTTCGTGGACAAGGCGCCCAAGTACCGCGGCTATTGGGAGGCACCGGGGGGCACCAACAGCCTGTTCCCCAACCTGAACGAGTGGCCCACCAACCAGCTCGCTGTCCGCCAGGCCATCAGCGCCGCCGTCAACCGCACGCTCATTGCGGACGAGGGTGAGGCGGGCCTCGAGGACCCGGTCACCAGCGCCACCGGCCTTACGCTGCCCACGTTCGCGGCCTGGAGCGCCCCGGTAGCGTCGCTGACCAACTCGGCCACTTCCCAAGCCGCTAAAGCGCGGTCGATCCTCGAGAAAGCCGGGTACACGCTGAAGGGTGGCTACTTCTACCAGGGCAGCAAGGAAGTCTCTCTCACCATCATCGACCCTTCCAGTTACACGGACTACGCCGATGACGACGCCCTCGCCGCCCAAGAGCTGAAGGCAGCGGGCATCAACGCCACTTTCGAGGGGCAAACGGTCAGCTCCTGGAACCAGGACGTCGCCAGCGGTGACTTCCAGCTGACGATGCACTGGTCGAATGGTGGACTTACGCCGTACAACGAGTTCGACGGCTGGCTGGACAGCTCGCTGGCGACGGGCAAGACGGCCACCGGCGACTTCGAGCGCCTCAAAAGCCCGGCCCTCGACGCCGACCTGGCCAAGCTGGCCGCGGCGCCGACTCTGAGTGCGCAGACAGCGGCTCTGACCCCCCTGGCCGAGTACGTGGCCGCCAATCTGCCGATCATCCCGATGACCACGGCCTCTGAGTGGTTCGAGTACAACTCGCAGCGCTTCGTCGGCTGGCCCTCGCAGTCCGACCCGTACGAGACCGGTCAACCCTCGGGCACTAACAATGGCCCTGGTTCCGGGACCGACGAGGTCGTCGCGCTGCACCTGTCACCTCGATAGCCTTGGCCATTTGGCTCGCCCACCCCAAAACGGCGAGCATATGAGCGGATTTCAATAGTTGAGCCCCTGGTCGGCAGGCAGTCCGCCGGCCAGGGGCTTTTTTCGCTCTTATCGGTCGCTCGTGGGCGATTAACGTTTGTCCATGAGCTCGACTCCCGCCTCCCCGTCAGACGACCTGGGCCCCGGTCCCCGGACCCGGGTCCGGCGCTTACCCGAACGGGCCAAGTACGACCGGGCGACGGTGGAAGCAGTCCTCGACGAAGGTTTCGTGTGCCATCTGGGCTTCTGCTCCGATGGTCAGCCCGTCGTCATCCCGACCGGGTACGCGCGGGTGGGCGACATCATCTACGTACACGGGGCTCCGGCCAACCACGCCCTCCGGAGCTCCGTCGAGGGCGGCACGGTGTGCCTGACGGTCACGCTCGTAGACGGCCTCGTGCTGGCTCGCTCGGCCTTCCACCACTCGTTCAACTACCGGTCCGTAGTGGTCTTCGGGGTGGCCCACGAAGTGGAGGACGCCGACGAGAAACGCGTGGCCCTGGCGGCCTTCGTCGACCACGTCGTGCCGGGGCGGAACCCCGACACCCGGCCGCCCACCGACAGCGAACTGCGCGCCACCACAGTGGTCAGGATCGAGATCGAGGAGGCTTCGGCCAAGGTCCGTACGGGCGGGCCGAAGGACGAGCCCGAGGACTTCGCCCTGCACGAGATCTGGGCCGGGGAAGTCCCGCTCCAGGTCGTCGCCGGCGTCCCGGTCGCCGACGACTCCGCCCCCGTCACCGCCCCCGTGCCCCGGTACCTGGCCCCGTACCGCCGCCCCGGCAGCCGGCCCTGAGGGCCGGAGCGCCGGCTATGGGGTGCTCATTGAGAAGGGCCCGGGAAACGGAGAGCGCCGACAACTGCGAGGTGGACGGCTCAAAACAACGAGCCCACCCCGCAGCTGCGGGCCGCTCCGTTTGAGACCGAGCTTCGCTTCAGCCCGCTTTGCTCGCCGCCCTACGCTCACGCTTCTTGGTGCAGCCCGGCGTTCTCGTCGCGATTTGATGCTGATTCTCCCTTCAAACGCAACGAGAAACCGTTAGTGCACCGAGAACACGGTCGAGCGGGAGGACGAGCACTCGCCTCAGCGCCGTTTATACCCCTCACGACGTCTTTTTGGTCGTGGTCGTGGTCGTGGTCGTCGTAGTTGTCGTCGCCGTCGTCGTAGTGGACTCCTGTGCCAGCTTGTCTGCCTGGGCTACGAGCGCTTCGCCGGCGGCGATGTCCTGTTGGTAGGTACCCAGGTCGCCCTGGCGGAGGGCGGCTTTGGCGGCGGCGAAGTCCTGCTGGGCCCCGGAGAGGTCCTGCGGGAGGTTGCTGTGCGGGGTGGGCAGCACCACGCTGGTGCTGACCGGGGCGCTGACGGTGGTCGAACTCGAGCCCGACTTTGCGCGGGTGGTGGTCGTCGGGGCGGTGGTGGGGGTGGTCGTAGTCGTGCTGGTCGTCGCCGAAGAGTGGCCCTTGCCCGTGGGCGTGGTCTGGTTAGCCGGCGGCTGCGGAGCGCCGGAACAGTAACTGGCGAAAGGGCGGCTGCCACTTGGATTGGTGACCTGGCAGAGAGCGCCGGCCAGTGACGGGTCGCCGGAGCCCGAATGGTAGGCGGTGCCGTTGTAGACGACTACGACGTCGTTAAGCCGGGGCACGCCGTTTTGTTCAGATTCAACGTACAGGGGCTGAATGTAAAGCAACGACTGTCCGATCGGGGTCATGACCACATTGCCCAGGACGACCTTGGAGCCGCGCTGGCTGAGCAGGGTGATCTCCTGCGAGATCGAACTGTTCGTCTCCACCGCGGTCGAGACGAGGTACGGGCCGTCGACGGTTTCACTTGCCGGGATGGTGTAGGCGGTGAGCTGGCCATAGTCGTCGGGGTCGGAGGACGCAGTCAAGAACGCGGTCAGGTTTTGTTTGTCACCGTTGGACGCGGGAACGAAAGGCTGCACCAGTACGAAGCTCTGCTGGGTCTGCCCGGGCAGGGCCATCAACTCGTAAGTGGGCATGACGCTCTGGTTGGGCGTGGCCGGCGCAGGAACGCCGATCCCGGGCAGGACGGGCAATGTAGTAGTGGCCGCCCCTACCTCACCGGAGGCGGGGTTCTGGGGGATGCTCCAGGCCTGGGACTTCGTATAGAAAACCGAGGGGTTCTGCTGGTGATAGGTCTGGTACATGTTCGTCTGGACCGTGAACAGGTCCTCGGGGTAGCGCCAATGGCTCGTTATGCCGGGGATGATCGAGTTTGCCTTGTCCATCGCCGTGAACAGCTTGGGGAAGGCGTTCTCGTAGGTCTGAATTATCGGGTCGTTCGGGTCCTGCACGAAGAACCACGCCTGGCCGGTATAGGCGTTGACTACCGCCTTGACCGAATTTCGCAAGTAATTGAAAGGCTGGTTCAGGAGGCCGCTGCCCGATGGAAGGCGGTCCGTGTCGGCTTGCTCGGAGTAGGGGAAGTTGTCCGTCGTGGTGTAAGCGTCGGCCACCCAGTACAGGCCTCCATTGGCCACCACAGGGTAAGGGTCGCTGTCGTACGAAAGGAAGGGCGCCGCTTTGTCGAGCCGCTGTTCGACGTTCCTGTAGTACAGGATCCTCGACTGGGGTGTGACCTGCCCCGAAATCAGGATGTTGAAGTCCCCGAAGCTGACGGCGAAGGCGACCCGGCGGAAGAAACCTCCCGTCTGCACTCCTCCCGTCCCGGCGTAATGAGTGGAGATTTCATTGTCCGTCGCAGGGTCCTCGTAGTCGATCTCAGCCTGGGCCGAGTTGGCGATGACGTACCCGTTTTCCGATTCAGGGTTCGTGTCGAAATAGATGCGCGGTTGCGTCGCCACTGAGGGTTGGCCGTCAGGGGGAAGCCCGGACAGGACGTAGTTCGGGTAACCGTCGGAGGGGTCGACGCCGCTCTGGTTGGCCGGAGTTATGACCGCCCCGTACCCGTGGGTGTACTGCAGGTGCTGGTTCACCCAGCTCCCGGGCACGCCGCTCGGGTTCAGGTCGCGGGCCGATATGAGGACCTGCGTCTCGACGTCCTTGCTCCCGTTGGGGCTGGGGAGGTCGTAACGGTCCGTGCTCGGTCCGCTCATGCTGAAATACCCGCGAAAGCCCTGCTGCTTCGAGATGGTCGAACCCATGATGGTCGGGTCGAGCAGGCGGACGTTGGCCAGGTTTTGCGAATTGGCCGTCGCTTCGGACGAGTTGCCCGTCACCTGGGAGCTGGTGACCAAAGAGTCCCCCTGGAACGACTGCGGAGCCACATTGGCCAACCCGTAAGCCACCGTGGTGGCGGTGATGTTGCGCGTTATGTAAGGCTGCTCCTTCACGTTCTCCGCCGGGTTGACCACGAGAGCTTGTACCAATGCCGGGTACACATTGGCCACCAGCGCCCACACCAGTGCCCAGAGGGCGACGGCGACGACGGGCAGCAGCCAGCCCTGCTGGCGCACGTTGTAAAGGAACAGGCCGGCGGCGATGACCGATATGGCTATAAGCAGCAACAGCGCCGGCCGCACAGCATGGACATCCGTATAAGTGGCCCCGTCGACCACGTACTTGGTGGACAGCACCAGCGAAAGGCGCTCGAGGTAGTAATTGAGGCCCTGCACGAGCGCCAGGGCGGCCAGCAACACAGAAAGGTGGGCCTTTACCCGGGGACTGACCCTTTGTACGGCTGAATGCGGGCGGATGCCGCCGTTGAGGTAATGGGCGACAAGGCACAATAGGAACGTGACCACGAGCGCCGAGAACGCCCACCCGGCCAGCCAGCTCAAGAAAGGCAACCGGAAGACGTAAAACCCGTCGTTCATGTGGTTGAGCGGGTCCAGGCCGTCCCAGGGGGCGGACGCCGACGTGTAGGGCGCGGCGTTGGAAAAAAGCAGCCAGTTGTCCCATTGACTGTGGGCGCTGATGCCCCCGATCAAGGCCAGGAGCCCGGCCACCCCCACCCGGATCCATGTCATATGAGGCGCGACGAGTTCCTGCCAGCGGCTGACGAGTTCGTCGCCGGCCGGAGCCGGAGCGGCGGGGGCCAGACGGTCGGCCAGGAGGAGGTTGCCCCAAAGCAGGCCGAAGAAGACGACGGTGAATGTGGCCGCCAGGCCGACTTGCACCGTGATGGTCTTGGCCCACACAGAACTGAAACCAAGCGACTGGAACCACAGGTAGTCCGTGTAGAGAGAGGCGATGTGCTGCGCCGAGATGATCAGCGCGATCAAGACGACAACCCCGATCACGATCGCCCAGCGCGCCCGGCGGCTACCCAGCGAAAATCGCCTCGGTATGTCAGAAGAAGCGCGCATCAGCACACGGAGCCTACCGGCGGGCCCGGCGGCCCAGGGAGCGCCCCCCGGCCCGCCTCAGCCGGGTGTCATCGTCGTGAGCAGTAAAAGCCCGGGCCAGCCACTTTTCGGGACGGCGCGCCCAGGTGACAGCCTTATGTCAGGCCCGGACTCTCCGGGGTTCAGGAACCGGAGGGGACGCTGGACGGGCCCGCAGTGCCTTCCGGTGCGGCGGGCACGAGCACGCAACGGCAACCGGGATGGGCGGGCGGGTACAGCTGTCCCGTCGGCCATGCCTCGCCTTTGGGCTGCTCGCCGGCCAGCGCGTTGTCCTCGCAGTCCGGACAAGGGCCCTCAGCCGGGCCGACCATCCAGCGCAGGAGTGACCCCTCAGGGAAGGCGAAGTAGGCCCCGCGGGCGAAGGCGGCCGCCACTTCGTGATGGGCCGAAGCTTCGATCCGCTGCGTTTTCCATTCCCGATAGGCGGCGCCCAGAGCGTCGGCCAGCTCCGCCGGGTCGTCGCCGGCAGATCTCATGGCCAGTTCGAGGCGCTGGCGGAGCGGCTCGGCGATGGCCCGGCCCAGCTCGTCGGCGAGGTCGTCGACCTGATCGGCCCCGTCCGCGCTGGCCGCCCGGTGGCCGCCCAGGCCGCCGGCTACCTGCGCACCGGCCCGGGCCGCTTGCTGGAGCAGGGCCCGGCCGGCGTCTGCGTAATGGTCAGGGTGCTCGTCCGGGTCGGGCAGGACCTTGGCCGGCGTGATCGGGCCCTTCATGCTGCGAAGCCGGTCAAGAAGCGAGTTCTGCTCGTCCTGGAGCGCTCTCTTCAGCTTCCTGGCCAGAGACGACCCCACGTCGCGTGTTACCTCCTCACTGCGCTCGAGCAGCTTCACACTTCCGTCGGGGTCGGCTTCCGGTGCCTCCGCCTTGGCCTCCTCAGGGCCCGTGGCGGCAGCGGAGGCCCCTGAGGTCGTCTCGGGCTCGAGATCGCTCACGGCGACGGCGGCAGGCCCCTCACCTCCACCCGGCTCCGGCTCGTCCTTCGCCTCTTGCGCAGCTGCGGCGCCGGGCCCCTTTTCGTCCTCTCCATCGCGCAGTGTCTTGCGGGCGGCACGCGTGGCCTGGTCACGGTTTTCGCGTAGGCGGGCGAAGAGCCCCTGAACATCCTTTCCTTGGCCCCCTTCGCCCGTCATTTCAGAGGCACTTTCCTCGATGTCAGAAGCAGAATCGCCGGGCGGGACCGGTACGTCGGGCCGTGCCTCTTCGGTGACGGCGGCGGCCGCCGGATTGGTAATTACGGGCTCGGCCTCGGTAACTTCCCCCACTGGCGCGGCGCCGGCGATCCCGTTGCTCCCTGGCTCCGTCCGGACGATCCGCACACTTTCAATAGCGTCGGCGCGCGAGACGATGGTGCTGTCGTCCGGCCGCGCCCGACTTTCGGGGAAGGCGGACTTCGGCGGCGGGGCCGGGGCGGGCGCCGTGGTGGGAGCGGGCGCCGCCGCCGGCAGGGGCGGTGTGGGAGCGGGCGCCGCGGCCGGGCCCGAGGTGGGGGTGGGCGAAGCCGTGGGGGTGGGTGTTGCCGGAGCGGGAGCGGCGGGAGCGGGAGCGGCGGGAGCGGCGGGAGCGGCGGGAGCGGCGGGAGCGGCGGGAGCGGGTAGAGACTTGGCCGGAGCGGGGGCAACGGCGACCTGAGAGACCTTGGGGGCCAGGACGACCGGCGTCTCGGCCGTGTTCCTTTGATCACCCGTGTGTGCCTCCACGTCGGCACCACCGAAGGCAGCCAATGAGTCCCAGTGCTCCTCTCGGCGCAGATCGACCAGCTCGCCGGTTTGCTCGTCGCGCTCGAGCCGGCCGACCGCGATCGCCGCCGCCCGGGCTTCCGCGTCAGCCCGTCCGAGCTCGTCGGTGACATCTTCGAGCGTCCGCCGGACGACCAGGTAGGCGTCGAGGAGGCGTTCCCGTCCCGCCCTCAACTGCTCGATCTGGACAGTGGCCAGTTTCCGCCGGCGGGCCAAGTCGTTCAAGATCCTCTCACGGGCCAACTCGGCCGCTTCGATGCTCTCCTGGCATTTCTGGGCCGCTTCCTCACCGATGGCTTCGGCGTCCTGTTGTGCAGACTGGCGCACATCTTCTGCGTCCGCCAGCGCCTTCGCCCATAGCTCATTAGCCGCCACTTCTGCTTCTTCCGCGCGCCGTGTTGATAAAGCTTCACTCTGGGCGAGGAGTTCGGCGGATTTTCCTTCAGCGGCGCCAACGACCGCTTCGGCGTTGGCCTCTGCCTTTGCAATTATTTCCGCGGCCGCGGTTCGCGCGCTACGCAAGATGGCCGCCGTCTCCTCGCCCACCGCCGACATCAGCGTGGCTTCATCTATACGAGGGTGCATGGCGCGCTGGTCCGCCTCCCGGCGCGCCGAAACCTCGATATCGAGCCGCTCGCGGAGTGTCCGTACTTGTTCCGCTACTTGGCTCAGGAACTCCTTTACTTCTTCGGGGTCATATCCTCGCCAAGTTTGGGCAAATCGCCGGCCCGCGATCAGATCGGCCGAAATATCAGGCATCTCGACCCGGGCGGCTGGGAAACGCTCTGCAGACATGCCCCATTAGCCTAGGCCGCGCCCGCCCCAGTTGCGTGGAAGCCCCTCCAGCGGCGTCTCAGGCCCTGGTTAGCCCACTGAAGCCCGCCAGGTCACCCCCGTAGCTGCGTTGAAGAGTCTCCAATACTTGACCGAGCGTTGTAACGGGAACGATCTTCAAGTTGCCGTGGGAGACGCTTTCTGCATCGGCGTACTCCGCCTTCGGGACGAAGAACACCTGCGCGCCCGCCTTTTCCACGGCCACCGTCTTTTCCTGGACGCCTCCGACCTCGCCCACGTCGCCCTTCGGATCGATGGTGCCTGTGGCGGCGACTTTGTGCCCACCGGTCAACTTCCCGTTCGAAAGCGCGTCGAGGATGGCGAGCGTAAATGCAAGGCCGGCAGACGGGCCGCCAATCGCACCGGCGTTCACGGAAACCGGAAAGGGAAGCACCGGCTTTACCCGAGTCTCCACCTGGAGGCCCATATACGCGTGCCCGTTGAAACCGTCGGCGAGGGCGCCGGCTGAAGGCCGGGCCAGCCGCACCTTCACCTGCTTTGTCGCCCCGCCGCCGGCCGGGCGGTCAGTGAGCGAGACGACGTCTCCTGGTTCCAAAGGTTTCAAGGCGGCCGTGAGCGCTTCGGCCGTGAGGACCGGCTTGCCGTTGACGGCGGTGATGACGTCGTCGCACTGAAGGCCCGCTTTCCACGCCGGCGTGCCGGCGAGGACGGTATCGATCTGCACCCCGAGCGGCTTCTCGTCGACCTTGTAGCTCAGTGCCTGGAGGGCGGCGAGAGCGGCGTCCTGGTTAGCGGACACCATTTCCTGGGTGTCCTGGCAGCCAAGCTCGGAGGTCGGCGTCGTCCCCGCGTAGGCGGCCACGGGGACCATCTGACGTGAATTGCCGAGCAGCCCGAGTTCGTACTCGGCCCAATCGAGGGGGCCGGCCTGGGCCACCTCCACGTCTACCATGAACAGTTGCCCGTCGA
Source organism: Acidimicrobiales bacterium (assembly GCA_035502515.1). Taxonomy (GTDB): domain Bacteria; phylum Actinomycetota; class Acidimicrobiia; order Acidimicrobiales; family Palsa-688; genus Fen-671. Next base: position 8,246 of record DATJUH010000038.1, on the reverse strand, counting down.
CAGAGTGCGACTTCTTCTCCGGGAGCACCAGTCGTACGCAAGGCTCACCGTTCGGCAAGGCCAGCTCGCCAGCAGCGGGTTTGCAGCTGGCACTCGTCGTGATCACCGGCGCGGTGCCCGGTGAGAAGACGTAGTAACTGTTGGCCTCGTGAGCGGCAATCCCGACAGGGATCCCTATTACGGCCGCACCCAGGAGGAGGGCGATGACGAGGACGGCCGGCCAGCGAGAGCGGTACCGCTGCTCCGCCCTGTCGCTCGGCGAGCCCAATCCCTGTACAGTCGGCTCGGTGTTGGTCATGGCTGCCGCCAAAGCATGCTCTCTTCAGGTTGCCACGCAGCTGCAGGCCCTTTGGTACCAGCCTGAAGGCCAAGTATGAGGGAGGCCGACCGGCGCACGCGCCGCAGGGAGCTCTTCGTGGGCCCGAGGTTGCCAGCCTCAGTGGCTCCGTTCCGCAGGGCTCGTTCGGCCGTTGTGCTCATAGTGCTCAGCGCTCTGTTCGGCCTTGCTCTTGCAGCCGCCCTGGCTGCCGGTATCGGGTTCGTGGTCCAAGCCCTCCTGCACGCGGTAGGTACCAATTCCTGAACGGGCCGAGAGGACCAGGGCCCGGCGGCGTGCTGCAGCCATCGCTGGGCACACCGGTAATGAGCTGGCGGCTCGCGCCGCCCTTCGCGATCCGGCTTACGAAGTGCGGGCTAGCGCACTCAGCGCTCTTGCCAGGATAGGGGTGCTTTCGCCCGTTGAGGTGTCGGCCGCACTTGAAGACCCGGCGCCCGAGGTCCGGCGCCGAGCGTGCGACCTGGCCGGCCGGCTCGGGATGGTCGACTTGGCCCCCAAGCTCACCGAGGTGCTTGCCGACGAGGTGCCGTCGGTGACGGAGGCGGCCTGCTACGCGCTGGGAGAACTGGAGGGGCTCGGCGAGGCTACGGCGGCCGTGCAGGCCCTTAATGTGACGGCGGCGAGCCACCCGGAACCACTCTGCAGGGAGGCGGCGGTGGCCGCCCTCGGGTCTCTTCGGCGGCCGGCCGGGCTACCGGCAGTCTTGGCTGCGTTCGGAGACAAGCCGACCGTCAGGCGACGGGCGGTGGTGGCGCTGGCCGGTTTCGAAGGCCCGGAAGTCGACGCCGCTCTGGCTCGCGCCGCCGAAGACGTTGATTGGCAGGTGCGCCAGGTGGCCGAAGATCTGATTGGTTGCCGGCCGCGGGGACGGTAGCCGGATGTGCGCCCGCCGGCCGACCTCCGTCAGGTCATAAGCAGGCGCCCCTCAGGTCATCAGCAGGTCGCGCACGGCCTCGAAGTTCTCGATGCACTTTCCGGCCCCGATGACGACGCTCTCCAGGGGCGCGTCGACCAGGTGAACGGGAAGGCCCGTCTCCTCCGAGAGCCTCTTGTCCAACCCTTTCAACAAGCTGCCGCCGCCCACGAGGTGGAGGCCCTGGCTCAGCAGGTCCTGGGACAGTTCCGGCGGCGCTGACCCGAGGCAGCGCAGCACGGCGTCCACGAACGCGCCAACCTGCTCTTCGATCGCCTCGCGGACCTCTTCGGGAGCGAGGATGACCGTCTTCGGCAGCCCGCTCATCAGGTCGCGCCCGCGAACCTCGGCCTTCACGGCGTCGTCCATCGGCCAGGCCGAACCGATGGCCATCTTGATCTCCTCAGCTGTCCGTTCACCGATGGCAATGCCGTACTCCCGGCGCACGTAGGCCTGGATGGTGTTGTCGATGTCGAAGCTGCCCACCCGTATGGCTTCCAATGCGACGACGCCGCCGAGTGAGATCACGGCCGTCTCGGTGGTCCCGCCCCCGATGTCGCAGACCATGTTGCCTAGAGGCTGGTGTATGGGCAGGCCGGCCCCGATGGCGGCCGCCGTTGGCTGTTCGATCAGGCTGACGCTATTCGCGCCGGCCGCCCGGGCCGCCTCTTCGACGGCCCGGCGCTCGACCGCAGTAATTGCCGAAGGCACGCATATCAGCACTCGCGGGCGCCCGAAACGGGAGATGCCGGCCCGCTTCAAGAGCAACTCGATCATCCGCTGGGTGATGTCGAAGTCAGTAATGGCGCCTTTGCGTAACGGCCTCACCGCAACGATGTAGCCCGGGGTGCGCCCGATCATCTGCCAAGCTTCGCGGCCCATGTTGAGCACGGTGTTCGTGCGGCTGTCGAGCGCGATCACGGTCGGCTCGTTGAGGACGATGCCGCGCCCTTTGGCGTATACGAGCGTGTTCGCCGTACCCAGATCTATGGCGAGGTCCCTAGACAGGTTCCGTCTCCCCTCTGTAGAGGCTTCGGCAACGACGCAAGAGAGACGACGGCCGCCGGCTCGAGTCACCAAGGACAACGCACCGGTTCGAGAACACCTCTTTGGGCCCTCCTCGAACGGGCAGCCCGTCTTTGTTCCTCACTTCGTTACTTCGTTCCCGAAACGTCTGTCGCGGCGCGCACCGACCGGTCTTCCTGTACCTTCCCCGCACCAGGACGCCCTTGGCCCTGGACCGGTCTGGCCCCGGGGCGCTGGTTCGGCGCCACAGCCTGCAGCGACCGGGAGAACTCCTCGATGCCGTCCTCCATCGACTTCGGCCGGCGCGAGACCAGCACTATGACAGTGATGATGATGGCGGCAGCCACAGCCGCGCCGACGATCCAGGCCAGAGTCGACCACTGCACAGATGTATGCGCCGCGGCCAAGAGGTGGGTCCCCACTAGCCCTCAGCTCCTCGCCTGGCTCATTGGACGGCTCCGGCTCGTCTGGTCCCGCTCATCTCGTCCCGGCTCATCTGGTACCACTCTGGTCCGGCCCGCCGGCACCGGCAAGAGCGTGGCTGTCAAGGCCCCAGGCTGTGCCGCCTTCCCAGGTTTCGCGCTTCCAGATCGGGACCCTGGCCTTTATCGTATCGATGCCGTAACGGGACGCATCGAAGGCCTCCGGCCTATGGGGGGACGAAACCGAAACGACGACGGAGACGTCACCGAGCGTGAGCACGCCGGTACGGTGCAGCAGGGCTACGCGGCCCAGAGCGGGCCACTGCGTCCGCATCTCGCCGGCGATTTCTTCCAGCATTTTGGTGGCGGCGCCGGCATAGGCCTCGTACTCGAGCGAGGTCACGCCCGGCCGGCCGTCGGCGTGGTCGCGGACGGTGCCGGCAAAAACGACCACCGCTCCACAGCCGGGCACTATGGGCCAAGTCGCCAGTCGCTCGAGTGGCAGCGCGTCGGTCGTCAGGGCGACCCAGTCATCTGCGGCGGGCGGCAGCAACATTCGGCAATCGTAGGTCGCCGACCTGCTCCGCGTCGAAGGGTAACCAGCTAACGACTTAGGTCTGGGGCCGTCAGGGGCGGTGGCCGCTCGGCGGAATGGGCCGATGTCAGCCGGGCCGACCGGCTCAGTAACCTCGCGGATCAGCATGGATCCCGGAGATGAGGCCGCACACGGCCCTGGCGAGGAAGACGACGAAGGCCCTTCCTCGCCCTGGTTGCCGCCTGACGACCGTCTCTGGCGCCACCCCTCCGAAGTGCGCTCCAACCCTCCTGCACCTGCTCAGGCGCCATCACGCCGCCTCGGTGGCTGGTTCCGGGGGGGTGACGGCCGGTCCTGGTTGATAGGTGCCACGTCCGGCGTGGTGGCCGCCCTCGTCTGTGCCGGCATACTCATGGCCGCCGGGGCTGTCGACAGTCCCGCCCCTACCGCCACCGACGTGTCCGTCACAGGCGTAGGTCAGACCACGACGGCCAGCACCGGAGGCAGCAATCCCAGCGCATCCGGCATCTTCGACTCTGTGGAGCCGTCCGTCGTCGGCTTGACCGTAAACGGTGACTCGGGAGTCGAAACTGGTTCCGGCGTCGTGGTCGGATCGGACGGCCCCACGTGCTATGTGCTGACGGACAGCTCGCTTTTCTCCGGGGCCACCTCCAGTACCCCGGTCACGGTGCAGTCGTACCTGGGAGAACAAACTACGACCGGGCACCTGGTGGGGACTGACCAATCTGATGGGATCGCCGTCGTCCGGGCCGACCTGTGCGTGCGGATAGGCAGGTACCCGGCGGTGCCTCCCGCTCAGCCAGGCACAGTGGCTGATGTCCAAACGGGTGAACAGGTCTTTTCCGTGGCGTCTACCGCCATCGCCGCTTCGACGAACGGCGCCGCTTTGTCGTCGGGGTACATGGACGACGCGACGAGCTACCTCGCCCCTGTCAACGGGGGTTCCAACGCCGTGTTCTCGATGCTGGTAGCCGACGTGTCGGTCGACCCTTCAGCCTACGGAGCGCCCTTGGTCGATAGCACCGGCGCATTGATAGGCATCATCAACAACGTGCCTGGGGCGAGCAAAACCGGGCTCGTCTATGTCACTCCCATAGACACAGCCATGGAAGACGTCCCCTCCATCATCAAGAACGGCCAGCCTCCGGCACACGCTTGGCTCGGCGTGCTGCAGGAGAGCGACATCTCGGCCCCGGCGGCGCAAGGGCTGAAGGTGCCCGGTGCCATAGAGGTCCAGAACATCTCGACCGGCAGTCCCGCCGCCAAGGCCGGGATAACCGACAACGACGTGATCACCGCCATTGACGGGAGCAACGGCAACGTGGTCTCGGTCGGCGCTTTCGTGGCGTGGATGGCCCTGGCCAAGCCAGGTCAGGTGGTAAATATCACCTGGCTCCACAACGACGAGCCGCACCAGGCCCATCTCATACTTGGCACACAGCCGGCGGTCGCCACGCCTGAGTAGTTCGCTGGTCGCAGTGGCGTCGCCGCCAGCGCTCCGGTCTCAGTGGCGTCGCCGCCACCACACTGCGCCCCCGGCCCCAACGGCGGCGACGATAGCGGCGCCGGCCCCGAGGACGGCCGAGATTTGCCGGCCAGGAGGCAAGTCGGACCAGTGGGCGCGCTCGTCGCTGACCACCAGTGCCTGCTCCGAGCTGTATTCGGGCTTCCACCCCGCCGAACGCAACTTGTCCCCCGCGATCACCCACGTGTGTTCTGCGTAGGGCCGGGCGCCCGGCGGCGCTCCCCGGCGCCAAAGACGCCAACCGAGGGCGGTCGTGATCGCCCGTAGTGGGGCAGGGAGGGGGAGCATGGCCGAACCGCCGGCCAGGGCTCCCGCCACTTCAGCCTGGACCCCGTTGTCGGGAGCGACGTTGAAGACGCCTGATAAGGCCTGTTCGCAGATGTGGACGACGGCCGCGGCCAGGTCGTCGACGTGAAGGTACTGGACCATGCGCCCCTCGGCGCCAAGGGCAGGGCGCTTGCCCGAGGCGAGGGCGCGGTAGAGGGGTTGTTCGGGCGACCCGACCGTGCACGCTGGTCGCAGCAGAGCGACGGCCACGTCCGGATGGTCCTCTGCCCATCCCTCGACCATCAGTTCGGCCGCTCTCTTTTCCACCGCATAGCTGAGTTTCGGGTTGGGCCGCGGGCTGGTCTCCTCTGTTAGAGGGACCGGGTTGTCGGGCCAAGCTCCGTAGATCGTCCCGCTCGAAAGGTGGACCACTTGGGATACCTCGATCGCAGCTGCGGCGTCCAGGACGTGGCTGAGAACGGTCAGGTTTTTCTTTCCCTGGGGTTCCCAGGCCAGGTGCACGACGGTGTCGGCTTCCTTGGCCAATGCGGCCAGCTCGTCTGCGGCCCCGTCCCGGGCCAGGTCAAAAGCGTGGACTTCGACATGGGAAGTGGCCGGCATCGGCACCCTGTCCACCGCCAGGACCCTGTCCACCATGGGGCGAGTTGCCAGAAGTGCCGTCACGTTCCGGCCCAGGCTGCCGGCAGCCCCGGTGACGACGACAGTCTTTATGCCGCCCTAGGTTAGTGCTGTGAGGGCCTAATTAGCTATCAGCTAAACGGTGAAGGGCACAGGATAAATGCGGCTGTCACCGGTAACCTTTAGTGATGCTTTCCGGCGCCCGAAGGGGGTCTCACTATGAGTGACCCGGCCCAGTTCTCCGGGGGGCCTCTAGGAGACCTCTTGCGCAACCTGGCTCGGCTGCTAACAGCCCAGGGCCCGCTCAACTGGGATGTGGCCCGCCAGTTGGCTGCATGGACCGCCACCGAGGGCGCCACCGAGCCAAATCCCGACCCTCTGGCCCGGCTCAATACGGAAGAGCTGTTAAGGGTGGCCGACATGCATATCGGGGAGGCCACCGGCCTGGCGACTTCACGGCGCGGCTGGCTCTCGCTGGCCACCGTGACGCGGACGGAATGGGCGGCCAGGACCCTTGAATCCTGGAAGCCCGTGCTGTTGCAGCTGGCCTCGTCGCTCAACAGCGGTGCCACGGCGATGTCCGCGGGCGCGGCGCCTGCGCCCGACGAAGGACAGTCTCAGGGCGGTCCGGACAATGCCATGGACCAGTTGCTCGGGAACCTCCCGCAGGTGATCGGGCCCTTGGTGCTCGGAGCTCAAGCTGGTGCGATGGTGGGCCACCTGGCGAGCAGGGCGATGGGTCAGTTCGACATGCCCATGCCGGCCCCGGGCGCCGACGAGCTGATGTCGGTGACCGACGCCATCGACCGGTTTGCCAAGGAATGGGAGCTCACCCCAGAAGACGTGCGCATGTACGTCTGCTTGCGCGACGTAACCCACCACGCCGTGCTCATTCGTCCACACGTCGCCAAGGTGCTCGAAGACCATCTGATGGCTTACGCCGGCGCCTTCAACGTCCCTATGGACCTCATCGAGCAGCGGCTGGGCAACATCGACCCGAGCGACCTCACCTCGTTCCAGGCCTCTCTCGGTGACCCCGAGGCGCTTTTCGGCGAAATCCAGAGCGACGAGCAGCGTAGGTTGATGGTGCCCTTCCGGGCGTTCCTGGCTGCCTTGGCAGGGTACACGGACTTCGTCCTGGACAAGGTGGGTCAACGCCTGGTGGGTTCCTACCCGTTGATCAGCGAAGCCTTCCGCCGGCGCCGGCTGGAGGACGGCCCGGGCCAGCGGGTGCTCGGGAAACTGCTCGGGATAGAGCTGGACCAGGAGACCGTTGACAGAGGGCACGCTTTTGTGAGCGGGGTGGTCGAGCGGGCCGGTGAGGAGGGCCTATCAGGGCTCTGGGCCAGCGCAGCCAGCCTGCCTACGACAGCGGAGGTCGACGCCCCGGGCCTCTGGCTGGCCCGTACGGAGTTCCTTTCTTAGTCTTTTGATCTGCCGTAGCAACCATCTCGAGCCGTTCTCGTTGGGTGGCTGGAGGGTGTGCCGACCCGCACCGCCCGTCCTTGCTCAAGTAAATACCGGGAGCAGCCGACCACCCAGTATGCAAGAACCTCAGGTTGCTCCTTCGGGGCGGCCGAAATGGGCTGCTCTGTTGGAGACCGGCGCCCCGAGCACGCCGCCGGCCGATGCGGTGGGCCCATCAACGCCGTCCTTCCCGGGCCTCGGCAAGACCCAGGCCGGGAACATCCTTGCCTCGCTGGCTAATCAGCCGGTCGCCACTGTCAAAGAGCCGGTGGCTCCCCCTCCGCCTGCCTCGGCTGCAGCCCCGGTGTCCCCTGCCTCTCCCGTCGCAACCATGGTCGCAGTCGCTAACCGGCCGCAGGCCCACAAGCCCGGCCCGGCAACGAGCCCCCCGCCATCCCGCGACAACGCCGCTGCCCCTCCCCCGGGCGCGCTTGCCCCGGTCGCCGGCCCGGCCGCGGCAAACAGCCGTTCAGCCGGCAACGCTGCCCCCGAGCCCGACCCGGGGAGCGACGACATATTGCCGTCGAATCCGCGAGCCAGTTTGCGTCTTCGGCCCAACGTCCACCTGCCCCGCCTCCGGCTCCCCAAGTTCCGGCTGCGCTAAGGGCCGGCCAGCGCCGGCGGCGGCCCCAGGTTCGGCTCTTCGACCTTTCTCGTCCTGCCCGCCCTCTGCGCCCCTGACTCCGGCCGCCCCAGGCTCGGCTCTTCGACCTTTGTCGGCCTGCCCGCCCTCTGCGCCCCTGACTCCGGGCGCTCCGGACTGGGTGTCAAAACCGTTGTTATCGTTAGGTGCTGGTACCCAGAGACGACTTTGGCACCCAGAAGCGTCCTCCGGCCCGAGAGTGCCGGTCGCGGGCAGAAACGCCGCCCACCCGCCGGAACTGGGTCCGAAAACTGTCCTCAGCGCTACATTTTCGGACCCAAAAGCAGTACTTGCACCCAGAATGCGGGCCTTTCGCCGCCTTACTCGCCCGCCCGGCCCGTCTCCAGCTTGTAGCCGAGGCCCCGGATGGTCGTGATCCGCTGGGGGTGAGCGGGGTCGTCCTCGATGCGGGCACGCAGGCGTTTGACGTGTACGTCGAGCGTCTTCGTAT
>DATJUH010000037.1:0-14311 GCA_035502515.1 Acidimicrobiales bacterium | reverse complement strand
GCGGTTCGAGGGCGGCGACCGGGGGTGAGGGCTGCATGGGAAGACGGGAAGGCGGACGGACTAGTCGAGGCAAGCGTAGATGCCGGTCTAGCCCTGGTCGCCTTTCTTCCGATGGGCCGTATGAAAGGCAGCGACGGGTCTTGCCACCTTGTATGGCGGGGTTGCTTGCTCAGGCCCTGGTATGTCGAGACCACAAGGAAGTGGTGAGAGACGTTCGGCCCAGACAACGAGCAAACTCCAAGAAGCGGGCTGGCGGCATACGGACGGCGCACGGCCCATGGCCAGGCCACGGGGCGTGCCCGTGGCCTCGGGCTTCGGGACGGCAGCGGTGACGGACGCTCCCACCGCAATCCCCGTCGGTGGAGCCGCCGTCGGTCGATTTCCCGGTCGTTGGAGCCCGGGGTGGAGCCCCGGTGGTAGGACCCCAGTCGTTCAAGCGCCGGTCATTACGAAGCCGGCGCTCCCCAAGGCCCGGTCGTCAGGAGCTGACGCTCTCCGACTCTTGGCTGCCGTCGGCCGACTCTTCGGTACCCGCACCTTCGGGCGGTACGGGGATGAGCACGACCCGCCGGTACGGCTCTTCACCCTCCGAGGTTGTGGTCACTCCGGCTACCCCGTTGACGGCGTCGTGCACGACCTTCCGGTCCGCCGGAGGCATCGGCTCGAGCGCTCGCCGTACATTGCTCTCGCGCACCTCGGCGGCCACTTGTTGAGCAAAACGGGCGAGGGCGTCCTGGCGCCTTTTGCGGTAGCCGTTGACGTCCACTACCACGCGGCATTCGGATGAACCGACCCGGTGCTGCAGAACCGTCCGGGTGAGCTCCTGCAAGGCGAGCAAGGTCGCCCCTTTGGGACCGATGAGGGTGCCGAGGTTGTCTCCATCGATCTCCAGCTCCACGACGCCGTCGGCGAGGTCGTGTGAACTGACGTTAGCTGTCGAGCCCAGCTCATCCAGGAGGCCCTTCAAGAACTCCTCAGCCAGCCGGACCTGCTCTTCGATCGATGCCGTCCCCACCTCGCTGAAGTTAGCGCCTTCCCGTTCGGATGTGGCGGCACCTGACGAGGTTGTCCTCCGCCGCCTGCGGCTTCCTGCCGCTTGGCCCGTGCCCGGGGAGTTAGCGCCCTGGGCCGGCGACGCGCCGCCCACCGGCTCGTGGGTGTTGTTGTCGGTGCTCGAACTCCCTCCAGACTGGCGCGACGGGGTGCCCGCCCCGGCCGAGGCATGGTCGGCGTCGGTCGCTGACCGGCTACGCCTGCGGTCGCGCCGTTCGCCTTTTGAACGCGGGTACCGGGGCTGCACCCTGGCGCGGACGCGCGCCTCTTCCTTCAACCGCCCGAATAGGCCAAACTTGGCGTCGGACACCACCTGGAAGTCCGCGTCAGCCTCGGGCACGCCGAGCTGTTCCAGTGCCGCCCGCTTGGCCTCTTCAACCGTGCGGCCGGTGGTCTCAACCCACTCCATCGCTATCGCCCCTTGCGTCGCCGGCTTCGGTTCCTTTGGCCTCCGGCCTGGGAACTCGGGTTTCGGCTGGGGACCTGCCCGTTCGTCTTACCGTCGGTGGGAGCCGCGTCGTCGCCGGCCGGGACGGGCTTTGGCTGCTTGACCTGGGGCATCCTGGCCGGCTGCGCCTTCCCTTGGGCGGGCCCGTTCTGCTGGGATTTCGGCTGGGCCGCCGTCCCCGTCTGAGGAGAGCCACTTTCAGCGGGCCCGCTCTGCGAAGAGCCAGCCTGAGGCGAGCCACCCTGCGATGAGCCAGCCTGAGATGAGCCGGCCTGAGCCGGCCGGGCTTGGGGCGGCTTCGACTGGGACGGCTTCGACTGGGACGGCTGCGCCTGGGACGGTTTCGCCTGGGACGGTTTCGCCTGGGACGGTTTCGATGGTGGCAAGCCCGGCTGCGGTGGCCGGCCGGTTGGTCTGCTCTTTCTTTTCTCGGTCTCGTCGAGGCGTGCTTCCATTACCTCGATGTCACGGTCGTCTTTCGCCACGAGGGCAATGACTTTGGGGTCGTAGTGGTACATCATCCACTGCTGGCCCACCCTGAACAGGGCCGACACTGCGTAGTACACGACAAGGCCGGATGGCAGCCGGATGCAGATGAGCCCGAACACGACGGGGAAGAACCGCATGATCTGCATCTGCGAGTTCATCTGCTGGTTCTGGCGGACCATCGGGTTGAGGTTCGTTATCTGGACCTGCTGGTAGTAGTTGGCCCCGATCATGATCAGCAGGAGCAGCAGGCTGCCGAAGATCTCGGCGAACCCGAGGCCTTTGGTCAGGGCCGTCCAGGCGCTCACCGACAGGTTGATCCCGAACGCGTGCATCTGGGCGCCCTCGCCGGGCGCAGCACTGGCTACGAGCGCCTTGTACATCGCCGTACCCGGGTTTACGTAGAGCGGCATGGCATGGCAGGCGGTGCCTTTACAGCCGCTTGGGCCCTTGTTGCTGAGGCCGGTGATGACCCGGTAAAGGACGTAGAAGAGCGGGAGGGGCAGCAGTGTCGGGATGCAGCTGCCGAACGGGCTCACTCCTTCTTCCTTGTACAGCTCGGTCAGTGCCTGGTTGAGCGCCAGCCTGTCGTTCTTGTACTGCTGCTGAAGCTGCTTCATCTTCGGTTGCAGCTTTTGCATTGCCAGCATCGAGCGCGTCGACTTCAGGGTCAACGGCACCACCAGGATCATGAAGGTCAGACCGAGCAGGATGATGGCGATCCCGTAATTAGGGATCAGCGCGTAGAACCCGGCCAGGACCCACGCCACCAGTTGGCTGAGAGCAGTCATGCAGTTCTCTTTTCAGCCCCGCTGCCGGCGGGCGCAACAAGGTGGTCTATGGCCTGACCGGCAGGACCGGGGTAATTCGGCGCGTAGACGCCGGGACTAGGGCTTCCTTGACTGGGGCTCTCTTGACTGGCCCCCTCTTGATAGGGCGCGTCTTGATAGGGCGCGTCTTGGCTGGCCCCGAATTGGCCGGCGCAGTCTGGTTCCTTCGAGCTGGTGCCTTCCGAGCTGGGACCATCTGGAACAGGGTCGAGACCGAACGGCCCTCCCGGCCGGCACCTGGCCAGGCGGCGGACCACAAGGGGGAACCCTTTTCTTGCTCCGAACCGGTCGATGGCCTCGAGGGCGTATTCGGAGCAAGAGGGGACAAAGCGGCAAGCCGGGCTTCGTCCAGCAGAAGCCGCCTGATAAGCCAGGAGCAGGGCCCTCAGTGCCTTGCTGGCAACCGAAGCCCGCGGAGCAGGAGCGTGTGTCAGAGTCATTGCCCCTCCAAGGTGGGGCGTTCCTTGTCCGAGGTTACCGGCTTTTGGTGGGTGGCTGGCTGGCCGTGGCCGGCTTGCTTCCCCGGAGCGGTCAGCGCTTTCACTGCTCGGAACAGATGAGCGGACACCTCTTGAAAGGACAGTGTCGCCGCCGCCGGGTTGGCCCGGATGAGGTAGGTCCCGGGAGGCAGGGCTATACGCCGTGCCGCCTCGCGCAGCCGCCGCCGCAGGCGATTTCGCACCACGGCATTGCCGACCGTCTTGGCTATCGCGAAGGCCAAGGTCGGAGGTATCCCGGGCGGGCCCGCAAGCCAGGACACGGTCAATGGTCCTGAACGTGCTGTGGGAGCGCGCCGGAGCCTGTCGAAAACCGGCCGCCGCCTCGTTGCTCACCTCAAACTGCCAGGCGGTCCCGGCCCTTCAGCCGGCGCGCCTTCAGGACCGCTCTGCCGGCTCTGGTCGACATGCGGTGGCGGAAGCCATGCCGCTTCGCTCGACGTCGGTTGTGAGGTTGGAAAGGACGTTTCACTGGTTGCCTCCTAGGTAAGACCCGTTACCGCGCAACAACACGCTGTCTCGAGCCCTCCCGCCGCGGCGAGCCGGATAGGCCCGCTTCGCCAGGGGAACGGTCCAGGTGGTGCGCGTCAGCCAAGCAGCCTACGGCGTTCTCCTCCAGCGTAGGGGACCAAAGTGTCTCGCGCCAGGAGGGCCTCCCCTGTGGACCGTACTGCCTTTGGCGGCCGGACGGGGTACCTTCGAAGAATGGCTGCACAGGAACCCGGGGGCTCGTCAGGCCATTGGCCGCCACAGACCCCGTCGGGACCTACGGCAGCCAATGGCGGGCCGGGAGAAGCAGGTCCCTGGGGAGAAATGCCCTGGCCGGGCTCGCCTCAAGGTGCCCCCGCTACAACCAATGGAGGCGGACCGGGCCCAGCCGTCAGCTGGCCGCCCGCCAACGGGCAGGCGCAGGCTACGCCGCCAGCTCCTGAGCTCCCGACAAGTCAAGGCCCTGCAGGTCAAGGCCCTGCAGGTCAAGGCGCGGTAGGTCAAGGAATGGCTCCGCCGGCCAATGGCTCGTCACCCAATTACGGCCTGCGCACCGGCTGGCCGTTCCTGAACGGCAACAATTGGCGCCCCCAATCCGCGGAGCGACGGATACCTGCCCGGGCGGCCCTCGTAGCTGTGCCGGGCGCGCTTCTCGCCATCGTGCTTGCCGGCGTGGGGGCGGCTATCGGCCAGGGAATTACCGGCAGCGCGACGAGCGGTGTCTCCGACCTTCTCGGCGAAGCCGGGCTGTGGGTGGCGATGTTGGCCACGGTCGTCTTCGTGTCACACCGCTTCGGGACGGCCAGCTTGCCCCGGGATTTCGGCCTGGCCATAAAGGCCAAGGACCCGCTCTGGGGGTTCTGTGCCGCGGTCACGGCCTTTCTCGGCGCCGGGCTGGTGCTCGAGATCTTTTCGGGCACGAAGTTCTCGGGCAGCAACGACCAGATCCTCACGGAACAAAAAGGCCACGAAGCCGGGATCGTCCTGGTCACGCTCATTGTGGCGCTCGGAGCTCCGTTCTTCGAGGAGCTGTTTTTCCGGGGCTACCTGCGGACGGCCTTACAGGCCCGGTTCGGCCGCCACGGCGCCGTCTGGCTTCAAGCCGTGTTCTTCGGGCTGGCTCATGCCGGCGAGGCCGGCACGGCCCTCGGCAATGTTTCCGTCGTCCTGGCCATGTTCACGGTGGGCGTGGTCCTCGGGTACACCGCCATGTTGACGGGCCGGCTGGGCGCCGGGATGGTGGCCCACTGCCTGTTCAACCTGGTCGCCGTCGTGTCCGTATTGTGAGGGCAATGGGGCTGTGAGGGCAACGGGCCGGTCACGGCCCAATTACCCCAACGGCGCGGCCCTCATTGTCGACGCCGTCCGGACCCCGTACGGGCGTCGTGGTGGCGCCCTCTCCTCGTGGCACCCGGTCGACCTAGCGGCCGAGTTGCTCACTCAGCTCGTTGCCCGCAACGGGATAGAGGGGGACGTCATCGACGACGTCATCCTGGGCTGCATGTCGCAGGTCGGGGCGCAGGCTTGCAACATTGCCCGCCGGGCCGCCCTGGCCGCCGGCTGGCCCGAGAGCGTGCCCGGGGCCACGGTGGACCGGCAGGCGGCCTCTTCCGCGCAAGCCGTTCACTGGGCCGCCCAGGCGGTCATGTCAGGAGCCCAGAGCCTTGTAGTGGCCGGCGGCGTCGAGGTGATGACCGTCGTTCCTCTCGGGGCGAGCCTGGCGGTGCCGGCAGTGGGGAAGCCTTACGGCCAACGGCTCCAGGCCCGGTACAAGGACAGTGGCGGTCTGCCACCACCCGGTCTGGTAGCCGAAGAAGTGGCGTCGAGGTGGTCGCTTCCGCGGCTGGTCCTGGACGACTGGGCGCTGCTCAGCCGAAAGCGGGCACGCCAAGCTCAGCAATCGTCCCTCCGTTATATGTGCCGGGTGCCGGCCCAGGGGCGGGTTGCCCTGGCAAAGGACGAGGCCCTTGGCCCCAGGGTGAGCGGGGCCGAAATAGCCGCTTTCTTACCCGCCTACAGGGAAGACGGGGTCATCACCGCCGCCAATCTCGCAGCCGAGGGCGATGGCGCCTCCGCCGTCCTGATCGCCAGCCCGAGCCGGGTGAAAGCTATGTCGCTCGCGCCGAAGGCCCGTTTCGTTTCGTTTGCCACCGCCGGTACCAGCCCGGACGTGTGGCCGACGGCGACGGTCCCGGCCACCTGGGAAGCCTTGAAGAAGGCGGGCGTAGGTATTGAGCAGGTCGACCGGTGGGAGATCCACGAGAGCAGTGCGGCCGCAGTGCTGGCCTGGCTGTCGGAGCTGGGCGTACCGCCCGAGAAGGTAAACCCTGCCGGTGGGGCGCTGGCGACCACGTCCCCGCTGGGCGCAGTCGGGTCTGGACTCTTCGCCGCCGCCGTCGACGGGCTAGCCCGGGGAGGAGAGCGCCGGGCCGTCGTCTCGGTCGCAGGTGACGCCGGCATCGCCACCGCCTGCGTGCTCGAGAGCCTCTGATAATTCACAGCTGTGAACGAACCTGCGAAGTGTCACACAATTGTAACTTTTCGGTAACGAAGCCTCCAGGGCTGAGGCCCGACGGGGTTGGGGCTGTCGCGGCCGCGCCGGGCCGGCCCTAGGCGCCGAAGCTCGGCCGCGCCGGGAGGGTCCTAAGCGCCGAAGCTCGGCCGCGCCGGGACGGGTCCTAGGCGCCGAAGCGGCGCCGGCGGCGGGTGTAGTCGCGCAGCGCCCGCAGCAAGTCGACCCGACGGAAGGCGGGCCAGTAGGGGTCCACGAAGGCGAACTCGGCATAGGCGGACTGCCAGAGCAAGAAACCCGACAGGCGCGACTCTCCGCTCGTCCGGATAACGAGGTCGGTGTCGGGCAGGTCGGCAGCATAGAGGTGGCGGGCGATGCCGTCGGCGTTGATGGCATCCGCCAGGTCGGCGGGCCCGGCTCCGTTTTCGGCCAGCTCGGCTACAAGGGCGCGGCAGGCATCGACTACCTCCTGGCGGCCGCCGTAACAGAGGGCGATGTTGACGTGGAGGCGCCCGCCCCCGAAGGCCCGGGCCGCCGCTTCCTTGGCTGCCAGTGCCAATTTCGTCGGCAGGAGGTCGAGGCTGCCGTTCACTGCCAGCGAGAAGCCGAGCCGGGAAGATAACGCCGGCAGGCGTCCGAAGAGCTCTTCCAGGACCTCGAAGTAGGGCTCGAGCTCCTCCGGCGGGCGGCGCAGGTTTTCGGTCGACAATACCCACGCCGTGACAGCCTTGACCCCCAGGTCTGCGCACCAGCCCAGGAGTTCCTCCAGCTTCGCCATCCCCGCCCGGTAGCTCGCCTGGTAGTCGACGTGGCCCTCCTCCCGGGCGAAACGGCGATGACCATCAAGGATCACGCCGATGTGGCCCGGCAGGCTCTCGCGCGGGAGCGAAGCGGTCAACCGCCGCTCGTAATAACGGTAAAGGCTGTCGGAAAGTCGCAAATCCAACTCCAGTCTTCCACTCCAGTCTGCAACGACCCGTCGGCGGTCGGTGGCGGGCCGGCGCCAGTGTCCGTGGAGCGGCGCCTTGTTGTGGGTGTGATGGCATCGTTGTGAGTGGGATGGCATCGTTGTGGGTGGGATGGCATCCCCTCCAGCCAGGGCCCCCTTAACCCTCTCTTCATGCTGGCGGTGTAAAGAGGGCCTATGCGCATCCTGGTGGCCGAGGACGATTCCGCCCTACGGTCCGTCCTCGAACGAGGTCTCGAGGAACACGGCTACGTCGTCGACCCCGTGGCTGACGGCGAGGAGGCGCTCGGCTTCCTCCGCACCTACGAGTACGAGGCCGCCATCATAGACTGGCGTATGCCAAAGGTGTCCGGCCTCGACGTCGTCCGTTCGTTGAGGGCCAGACGTTCGGCGCTGCCCGTATTGATGTTGACGGCGCGCGACACGGTTTCGGACCGGGTCATGGGTCTCGACGAGGGCGCTGACGACTACCTGGTGAAGCCGTTCGACTTTGGCGAGCTCCTGGCCCGGCTGCGCGCCCTCCAACGCCGGCCGGCCACCTTGCAGCCCACGAAGCTGGTCGTGGGCGACATCGAGTACGACCCGGCCACCCGCAAGGTGACGACGGGGACGGCCGAACCGCTACTGACCGCCACTGAGCTGGCCATACTTGAACTGCTGATGCGGCGTTCACCGGCCGTGGTCCACCGGCGCTCCATCGCTCTCAACGTGTGGGCCGAAGAGGCCGGCGCCGTCGGTTCGAACACGATAGACGTCCACCTCGCTCGGCTAAGGGCCAAATTGGCGGCGGCCCACGTGCGGATAGAGACTGTACGTGGGGTGGGGTACCGGATGATACCTGCGTGACCGGGAGGCGCCAGCGGTCCCTCTGGCGATGGGCACGCTCCCGGCGGGCGGGGTCACGGTCGGGGCGGTCCCGCTGGGGCCACGCGGCCAGGGTAGCGCTGGCGGTGGCGTCGCTCATCGCCGTTCTGTATATAGCGGTGGCGGTTTCGTTCGACGTGGTGGACACCAGGCACCTCGTCGCTGAAGTCGACGGGCGCGTGCAGGCCCGGCTCCAGCAGATCGTGGGAGGGGGCAGCCTCAATACGCTTGGACCAAGCCATCTGCTGCCCGCCGACAAGGACGTCGATGACGCGCCGGTAGTGGTCTGGGTGGCCACGACGCACGGCCCGCCCGTCGGGCTTACTCTCGGGAGCCCGCCCTTGCCTGCCGGCGCCTGGTCTCGCTCCCCCCAAGCAGCCACCACTGCTTTCCTAGGTCAGGGCTGGTTCCGCGTACTGGCGCTGCCAATGGGCCATTCTTGGCTCGTCGGGGCGCAGAGCTTGGCTGCCACCCAACACGTCGAGGCCGTGGTCGACCGGGCCGAATTAGTGGCCGGTCCCATCCTCGTATTGGCCATGTTCTTTGGCGCTCTTGGCATCGGGATAATGGCGTCTCGGCCCATTGAACAAGCTCGCCAGCGTCAGCTCGACTTCACCGCGGATGCCTCGCACGAGTTGCGCACGCCGCTCACTGTCATCGAAGCCGAGGTGGGACTGGCTTTGAGCGCGCCCAGGGACAGCGAGAGCTACCAAGGGACCATCCAACGGATCGGGACGGAAAGCAAGCGCCTCCGTCACATCGTCGAGGACCTGCTGTTCCTGGCCCGGTTCGACTCGAAGCCGCCCGCTCCCCACAATGAACCCGTCGACCTGCCGACGCTCGTGAACTCATCTACGCAGAGGTTCCTGGCCGTGGCCCGTGCCCGGCATATCGCGCTCTTCGTGGCCAGCGAGGCAGCCGACCACGTCTTGATCGAAGCGCCTCCAGGCTGGGTGGACCAGCTGTGCGGCGTCCTGGTCGACAATGCTTGCCGCTACGCCGGGGAGGGAGGCTGGGTCCGGGTCATCGTGGCCGCACACGGTAACTCCGTCAGCCTTGCCGTCGAGGACAGCGGCCCGGGCATCCGGCCGGACGAGAGGCCACTGCTGTTCGACCGTTTCCAGCGAGGCAACGACGGGCGGGAAGGCGCCGGCCTGGGACTGGCCATTGCGGACGCGGTGGTGCGCTCGACCGGAGGAAAATGGCGGGTCGGTGACGCTCCAGGCGGTGGCGCCCGCATGGAAGTCGTTTGGCACCGGTTCCGTCCACGGGAAGCGGCACTGCAAAAGGAGGACGTGGAGGACGTCGCGGGCGTGCCTGCCAACCATCGGCGGGTTCGAGCAGTCGGGCGCAGTTACTTCGAAGAAGCGACGTAGCCCTGGCCGTACCGGCCGGCTGCCGCCTAGCGCGCGCCGCCTGGTGGCGGTTCGCCGCCCAGCGCCCAGCGCACCGCAGCCAAGCGAGACGGTTCGACTCGCCACCACACCCACCGGCCCCGCTTCTCGCCGACGAGCAGCCCGGCCTGGGCGAGGACCTTGGTGTGGTGCGACACCGTCGGCTGGCTCTTCCCGAGCGGGGCCTCGAGGTCGCACGAACAGATCTCGACCCTGGCGGCGACCAGCGAGAGCAGGCGGAGCCGGACCGGGTCAGCGAGAGCGGCGAGCAGCTGAGCGAGTTCCGCCGCCTCGGGCTCATCGAGCGGAGCCTCGACCAACGACCGGTGGCAGACAACATGCTTATTCACGACGCCGTCCCTCATCGTCCTCGCGTGCGTTGATGTCCCCTCCCCCGGCCGCCGGGCAACGTACGTCAAAACATTGATAACAGTCAATAGGATAGCCGCCCGCCGGAAGACTGTTCATGTGAGCTTAAGGAGCGATGCCTACCGTGTAGCCCGTGCGCAACATCCAGGGCGGGCGTGGCGGTCTGCGCTCCGCATGGCGTCTTTTTGTGGGGCGGGGTTTGTGACAGGGGTCGGGCAAGCGAGGAACGTTCTTTCTTCCCTCCAGGGTTGTTATTTGGCAGACGACGAGGTTTTCGTCCGTCGAGGCGGCGCGGTCAGCCCAGGCCAGGAGGATCACCACGCGACACGCGATATCGTCGGCGGGCCCGGGCGCAGCGGGGCCGGCGGAGGCCCGAGGACCTGAGGATGCCGGCGGTGATTGACCGCCGCGAACGCGAGGCCCTCGAGGTCCCTCCGGCGCGCAGCGGGAACGACGGCAGGCCGACGGCCGGAGGCCGCCGCCGCCGGCGAGGCTTGCCGGCATTGGCTGTCCTGGGCGCCTTGGCCGTGGGCGGGGCCCTGTACCTGAACAGGGGGCCAAGCGGTACCACGCTGTCGATTGGCCACGGCCAGTCCGTACGGGTCCCGAGCATCGGGTCGTTGTCCCCGCTCAGGGCGAAGATCGTTTCCATCGCCGAGAGCCAGATCGGTTATACGACCGACCCACCGGGAACGTATTGCAACAAGTACAGCGCGTACTGGTACTCAGGGGCAGATGACTGTGGGAACGCCAACCTGGACGAGGAGTGGTGTGCAGACTTTGCCGCCTGGGTCTGGAAAGAGGCCGGCGCGGCTGTCAATTACCAGTACGTTAGCGGTGACCTCAACTCCTCTGCCGCCAGCTTCTACGAGTGGGGCGCGGCCCGAGGCACCTGGCACCCGTTGGGGTCAGGGTACGTGCCGCAACCTGGCGACGTAGCGGTGTACGGCCTTGATACGCAGGACATGGTGGCCGCCCACGTGGCCATCGTCATCGGCTACCAGCCCGGTGACCGGGGGCCGACGGCCGTCAACGGCGATGGCGACCTGACTGCGTTCAGCGTCGTTGAAGTCCGGACCGATGAGTACCTGGCCGACACCCACCCCTCGGGCGCGCCGTTGTCGGGCTATGTCTCCCCGAGCTACATTTCCGCGAGTTAGGCCATGAAGGACTACGCCTCCGCCGCGAGCGTTCCGGTATCTCGTGCCCCTCTCCCGCCCTCTTGCATGTCGGGGCCCCGGCTGCCGTCCGGTACGCTGCCGGCGACTGTTAGGAGCTGATCTTGCTGGCTTTATTCGACCCCACCAACTTTGTCTCGTCGTGGGGGTACCTGGCCATATTCATCCTGTCGGCACTGCAGTCCTGCTGCGTGCCGACCTCGTCCGAGCTGACCATGGGGTTCGCCGGCGTGCTGGCGTCCGAGGGGAAGCTGAGCCTGCCGGGCGTCATTGCCGCCGGAGTGGCGGGCGAAGTGGTCGGCGCCTACATCGCCTATTTCATCGGCCGGACCGGAGGCCGGACGTTCGTCGACCGCTACGGCAAGTACGTCCTGCTCACCCACCGGGACCTCGACCGGGCCGAAGGCTGGTACCAGCGCCACAGCCGCTTTGGTGTCTTCGGCAGCCGTCTCATCCCGGTGGTCCGTAACTTCGTCGCTGTCCCGGCCGGAGTAGCCGAGGTCCCTCTGGTCCGGTTCGGGGTCCTTACCTTCCTGGGCAGCCTGATATGGGACAGCGCCTGGGCGCTCGTCGGTTACCAGCTGGGTTCGAGCTGGAAGTCGATAATGCATGGCTTCACCGATGCCGGCTACCTACTGCTCGGCCTGGCCGTCCTGGCCATAGTCGTGTTCCTGGCCCACCGGTACCACTCGTACCGGAAGGGCACTGCCGAACAGGCTTCGGGCGCCCGCCGCCCGGGTGAGGGAAACCATTTTGCCGCCGGGACCTCGCGTTCTACCCCGGGGGCCGGGCCGGCGCCGGGGGCGGGACGGGGCTCGGCCGGGCAAACGTCGGTGGTGCCGGAGGTTGCTTACCCAGCCGCCGTCGAAGCCATAGAAGGGCAAGCGGGTTCTGATTAAAAGCCTTTTGGGCTAATCCCCGTCGGCCTCTTTCAAGGCGCCACCGATCCGGCTGTCAACTGTCCAGCGGGCCGGGGGCAGGTGATGTTCTCTAGCCCACGTAGAAGTCAGCTCGTTGCTGCCCGCCTGTTGCAGCAACTCGGCCCCCAGGCGATCGTGGGTGAGGTACATGCCCACCCGTGCCCGCAACGACGTGCGCTGCCCGTCTTCAGCTGCGGGAGAGGAGCCGGCCCAGTCCAGCACCCGGGACCGGCCGGCGCCCATGGCCGCCAGTGTCACGCCGACGCGGGTAAATGTGCCGAGGCCCGACTCCACCTTGCCGACGTCGTGAAGCAGGGCGGCGGCCACCACCTCCCGGGGCGGAATGTCGGGGCTGAGCAGTCGGACTGTCTCTCTGGCCACGCCTACTGCGTGACGGCGGTCGGGACCGGACATACGGTGCCATAGCTTCTGTTCCCCCTCCAGGAGGGAGCCGAGTGCCCATGCCTCATCGGCCGGCGGAGGGCCCGCGGGCGACAGAGCGCCGAAGAAGCGCTCGGCCAGGTGGCCCCACGACCCGAAACCGTGCGATGGCATCTATTCCTCTACGCCCTCAGGCAGAGCCCATGCCGGTCAGGGCTCACGGCCGCTCCGGGGCCTCGTACCCGAGAGACAAGCCGTCGCCACCCGTAGTGTGCATATTTGCGCTATTGGCGGTCGAGGCGGTGCGAGGAGGGAGGTACTACCGGTATTGGGTCGAGACGGCGAAGCCGCAGACGATGAGCCCGAGGCCTCCCAGCAGGTACCAGTTGGATGGGGCGGAAGGCAGGAGGCTGATGTAGTTGAGGACGATCATCAAGATGCCGCACGCGAAGAACCCCAACATGAACGCAGGCACCCACCAGGGGCTGTGGCGGTAGTCCGCAGGCAGGGGAGCTGTATAACGGCCACTGACAGTGGGCAGGTCCGCCCCCTGCCGGCGGGCGTCCGCTCTGGGCGTCACCCGCCCCGGGGCCTCTTTCGTGCGTCGGGGCATACGTAGAGGATAGGTGACAAGCGAGGCAACGTTCCCGCGGCGTTGTGGGCCGGCGTGGTGAAAAGGCGGTGCCGGAAAGGCCCTTGCTCCCAATGCGCCTCTGTAAGGGCCCCGTCGTAGAGCGCCGCCGTAAGGGCCGGTATGCGAACGGGCGGGACCGTAAAACCTGAGCGCCGCCATAGCCAGGCCGCTAGCGTTTCGCGGGTGCCGTTCAGGGTGCTCGTGCTGGATAACTACGACTCGTTCGTTTACAACCTGGTGCAGTACCTGGGCCAGCTCGGCGCCGAGCCCATCGTTAGGCGGAACGACGAACTGCAGTTGGACGAGGTGACGGGGCTCGACGTCCGTGGCGTCCTCATTTCGCCCGGCCCCGGGCGCCCCGAAGCCGCCGGGCTGAGCGTACCCCTGGTACAGGCTTTCGCCGGCCAGTTCCCCATCCTGGGTGTCTGCCTCGGCCACCAGGCTGTCGGCTATGCCTTCGGGGCCGCCGTGGGGCGCGCCCCGGAGTTGCTTCATGGCAAGACCTCCGAGGTTTCCCATGACGGACGGGGCATTTTTCACGACCTGCCCTCGCCGCTTACGGCCACGCGCTACCACTCGCTCGTAGTAGAGCGCGACACCCTGGGCGACGAACTCGAAGTGAGCGCCTGGGCCGGGGACGGCACCGTCATGGGTATTCGGCACCGGCGCCTGGCTGTCGACGGGGTCCAGTTCCACCCCGAGGCGGTACTGACGGCCGGCGGCCACCGGCTCCTGGCCAACTGGCTGGCGGAATGTGGGCTGGGCGCCGCTCTGGAGGCAGTGCCGGCCGGCCCGGCCGGCGCTCTCACGACCTGAGCGCCCCCCTCGGGGCTGACCGCCCCCCTCGGACCTGAGCGCCCCCCCTCGGACCTGAGCGCCCCCCCTCGGACCTGAGCGCTCGGCCGTTCTGTGGCTCGGCCCGTCGCGGATCGTATTTGAGCCTAAAAATGAACGATTTTGTGAAGGCGAGCTTGTCCTTCTTGGTGCAGGAGAGCAATCTTGTTGCGCGTTTGGGCATAAAGGACATCGGAACGCGACGAGAAGCGGCTATTGCACCGAGAAGGCGCATGTCACGCCTTAGCTTTAGCAGACCTGGAAGAGCCCGGCGTGGCGTGGCCGGGCCCGGTTCTGGGTGCGCAAGTCGTCTTTGGGTACCAAAACCTAACGGTAACAACGGTTTTGGTACCCAGTCCGCCCTCGGCCGTCGGCCCTCGGCCCTCGGCCCTCGGTCGTCCGGCCTCGGCCCTCGGCCGTCGGCCGCCCGCCGCCGCCCGCCGCCGCCCGCTACC
>DATJUH010000036.1:0-25646 GCA_035502515.1 Acidimicrobiales bacterium | reverse complement strand
GCGGCTACAACACGCCCGTCCATTACGCCCCCGACCCCTCCCAGGACATCCTCGGCGCCTTCCACAACCAGCTGGTCATGCAGGCTGGCGCCTACCAGAACGGGACCTGGGTGGTAGCGGCGGCCAAAGGGGGAGTAGAGGACGGAGTCGACTCGATCGCCCAGAGCTGCATCATCGCTCCCTCCGGTCAGCTGGTGGCACAGGCTTTCACGGCCGGGGACGAGGTGGTCGTGGCCACCTGCGACCTCGACTGGTGCCGGCGGTACACCAGCACGATCTTCGACTTCGAGAGGTACCGCCGGCCCGAGGTCTACACCCGGATCACGGCTCAAAAAGGCGTAAGCATCGGGTGACCACTGCGCCGCCCGCGGCTGCAAACGTCGAGCAACCTGGTGCCGCCCCTGACGCCGTGGCCTTTGTCCTCAACGGCCGGCCAGTGACCGTCAGCGCCGGCCATCCACACCTCCTGGCCGCCCTGCGCGAAGAACTGGACGTGACCTCCCCCAAGGACGGCTGCTCACCCACGGGCCAATGCGGCTGCTGCACCGTGATGCTCGACGACAAGGCCCAGGTGGCGTGCCAGATCCCGCTGGCCAAGGCGGCCGGCCGCCGCGTTACCACCCTCGAGGGCGTCGACGAGCCGGAACGGCAGCGTTACGCCAGGGCTTTCGCCGCCTGTGGCGGTCTGCAGTGCGGTTTTTGCATCCCCGGCATCGTCATGCGGGCCAAGGCCCAGGTGGACAAGAAAGGGAACGGGCTGGCCAGGCAGGACATGGCCCGCCACCTGGGCGCCCACCTGTGCCGGTGCACCGGTTACGTGAAGATCCTCGATGCCATCGAGCTGGTCGCCAGCGGCCGGGAAGCTCTCCCCGGGCCGGCGGGCGGGGTGGGTAGCCGCGGGCCCAGGTACCAGGCCGAGGCCCTGGCGCTGGGCGACCGTGGCTACATCGACGACCTGCGGGTGCCGGGGATGCTGCACGCCGCACTGCGCCTCACCGACCACGCCCGGGCCGGCGTCATCCGCATCGAAACCAGCCAGGCAGTGGCCGCTCCCGGCGTGGTCGCCGTCTTCACCGCGGCCGACATCCCGGGCGACCTGCGAGTCGGGATCATCAATAAGGACTGGCCGGTCATGGTGCCTGAAGGCGGGCGCACGTCATACGCCGGCGACGTCCTGGCCGTGGTGGTAGCCGAGTCTCGCCAGGCCGCCCGAGAGGCGACCGAGCTGGTCAAGGTCAGCTACGAACCTCTGGAACCCCTGACCGACGCGGTGGCCGCACTGGCGTCGCCCGACGTCGCGGTGTGGGGCACGGAGAGCAACCTCCTGTCCCGTTCTGCGTACGCCCGGGGCGACGTGGACGCGGCCCTGTCCAAGAGTGCCCACGTCGTACACGAGCGCTTCGAGACCCAGCGCGTCGAGCACGCTTTCCTCGAGCCCGAATCGACATTGGCCGTGCCCCGCCCCGACGGCGGGCTGCACGTCTACTCCGGTGGGCAGGGAGTCTGGGACGACCGTGACCAGGTGGCGGCCGTGCTCGGCGTCGGACGGGACCTGGTGAGCGTCGAGCTGGTGTCCAACGGCGGGGCCTTCGGGGGCAAAGAGGACATGTCGAACCAGGCCCAGACGGCGCTGGCCGCCTGGCTGCTGGGCCGGCCCGTCAAGTGCACGCTGTCGCGGGAGGAAAGTTTCCTCATGCACGCGAAGCGCCACCCCATCAGGATGGAGTACTGGGCCGGCTGCGACCGGGACGGCCACTTGACCGCGGTCCGCGCCCGCATGACCGGCGACTCCGGCGCGTACGCCAGCGTGGGCATGAAAGTGCTGGAACGCGCCGCCGGTCACGCCACCGGCCCCTACCGGGTCCCCGCCGTCGACGTGGAGTCACTGGCTGTGCGCACCAACAACCCGATATGCGGGGCGTTCCGGGGTTTCGGGGCCAACCAGGCCCAGTTCGCCATGGAGGGTGTGATGGACCGCCTGGCCGAACAGGTGGGCATCACGGGATGGGAGATGCGCAAGCGGAACGTCCTCCACCCCGGTGACCGCTGGGGCCCCGGCCAGGTCATGGACGAGGGCTGCGCCGGGGCCGAGCGCTGCCTTGACGTTCTTGGCCCTCGTTACGAAGAGGCTCGCCGGGCCGGCAAGGCCGTCGGCATCGGGCTGGGGCTGAAGAACTCGGGCCTGGGGAACGGGTTCAAAGAAGTCACCCGGGCCGTCGTCCGTTTCCGGGGCGATGGGCGGGTCGAGGTGCGGCACGGGTGGACGGAGATGGGCCAGGGCATCCACACCGTGGCCCTCCAGGTGGCGGTAGAAGAGCTCGGCATCGACGGGGACCAGGTCGACGTGATCGTGGATACCAGCCGGGAGCTGGGCCAGGGGCAGACGACGGGCAGCCGGGGCACGTTGATGGGGGCCGGGGCGGTACGCAACGCCTGCCAGGCGGCCAAAGCCGACGGCTGCCGGCTCGAGGTCGACTACCAGGGCGAGCACCGGGTGGACTGGACCCACAAGATCGGCGAGGTCGACAACCCGGTCATCCACTCGGCTTTCGGTTATGCCGCCCAGCTCGTTATCGCCGACCCCGAGTCCGGGGACATCGAGCGGGTCGTGGCCGCTCACGACGTCGGGCGGGCCGTGAACCCCACCCTGTGCGAGGGACAGGTGGAGGGCTCGGTGCACATGGGCCTCGGGTACGCCCTCACCGAAGAGTTCCCGTCGGATGAGCGCGGTTTCCCGACCAAGACCACGCTGCGTTCGCTCAATATCCTGCGCCCGAAGGATGTGCCCCCGATCGAGGTCGTCCTGGTGGAAGTGCCCCAACCACGTTCCCCGTACGGGATAAAGGGCGTGGGCGAGATCGGCCTCGTCCCGACGGCGGGCGCGGTGGCCGCCGCCCTCCACGAGGTAGACGGCCAGTGGCGGTCGACGTTGCCCATGCGACCGGTCCGGCCGGCCGGCCCCGTCGCCGGCTGACGTGCCTGTCGCTCTCTACCTCCAGGACGCCCATACCATCCGGGCCGGGATGGAATATGCGGCCTACGCCGAAAGCCGCGGCTTCGACGCCGTGTGGCAGGCCGAGAGCCGCCTGGTCCGGGAGGCGACGGTGCCCCTGGCGGCCTACGCGTCGGTCACCGGCCACATCAGGGTTGGGTCAGGGGTGGCGGACTGCTGGTCGCGCAACCCGGCCCGCCTGGCCGCCACCTTTTCCACCCTCGACGACCTGGCACCGGGCCGGGTACTGCTCGGCCTGGGGGCGTGGTGGGACCCCCTGGCCCGCAAGGTGGGCATCGACCGCGCCCACCCGCTCACCGTCATGCGGGAGGTGGTAACGGTCGTGCGGGCGTTGCTCCACAACGAGACGGTCACGTTCGACGGCCGGTACGTGCACTTCGACGGGGTCGAGCTCGACTACGTGTACCAGGACCGAAAACCGAAGGAGGTGCCCATCTACATCGGGGCCACGGGCATGCAAATGCTCGAACTGGCCGGGGAAATAGCCGACGGCGTCGTGCTCAACTACCTCGTACCGCCCGGCTACAACGACCGCGCCATGGAGCGCCTCCAGGTGGGGCTCGAGCGTTCCGGGCGCAAGCTGGACGAATTCGACCGCCCCCAGCTCGTCGTGTGCTCGGTCCACGAGGACGAAGCCGAAGCCCTGGACATGGCCCGCCTGATGGTGACGCAGTACCTGGGCCAGCAACCTCACATAATGGCCGCCTCCGGGGTCCCCCGGTCTTTGCTGGACGCCGTCGGCCAGGTCCTCACCTGGCCCGCCACTCACGAACAGGTGGAAGCGGCGGCCAAGCTGGTCCCCGACGACGTCGTCCGCATGCTTACGGCGTCGGGGACCCCGTCCCAGGTCCGTGCCCGGGTGTCCGACTACGTGTCGCACGGGGCGACCTGCCCGGTCCTTTACCCCTTGGGCGACGTGCAGGCCACGATCGACGCCTTCGCCGGGTGGGGACCATGACCCTGCCCGTCACCACCCGCCCCGCTGTCGCTGGCGCCACCGTCGTCGCCAACCCTCTGGCCGGGCCGCCGCCACTGTGGTCTCCTTACGGGCGGGGGCCGGTCGAGTTCCACCGTCGCCTGCCTGGGTACGAGGTGACCCCGCTCATCAGCGCCCCCGCACTGGCCCAGCGGCTCGGAGTGGGCCGGCTCCTCATCAAGACGGAGACGGCCCGGTTCGGTCTGCCGGCGTTCAAAATGCTGGGGGCATCCTGGGCTTCCTACCGGGCGCTTGTAGAGCGCCTCGGGCAAGAACCGGCGGCCTGGGCCAACATCACCGAATTGTCCGGCCGGCTCCAGCGCCTGCGCCCGTTCGCTTTGGCCGCCGCCACTGACGGCAACCACGGACGGGCGGTGGCCCGGATGGCTCGGTGGTTGGGCTTCGGCGCCCACATCTTCGTCCCCGAAGGCACGGCCGTGGCCCGCATCCAAGCCATCTCGGACGAAGGGGCCTCGGTGACAGTGGTCAGGGGGGATTACGAGGACGCCGTGGCCCGTTCGGCCGAGGAGGCGGGCTGGCGTTGCCTCGTCATCTCGGACACGGGCTGGCCCGGTTACGAAATGGTGCCTCGCTGGGTCATCGAGGGCTATTCCACCATGTTCTGGGAGGTCGACGACCGCCTCGAGGCCAGCGCCACGCCCGCCCCGGATGTGGTCGTGGTCCCAGTGGGGGTGGGCGCTCTGGCCGCGGCCACTGTCAACCACTGGGGCCGGAAAAACTCACCTCCGGCCATCGCCGGGGTCGAACCCCTGGACGCCAACTGCGTGATGCAATCCGCGCTCGCCGGTCGTCCGGTGGTGGTCCCGGGCCCGCACCTGTCTGTAATGGCCGGGCTCAACTGCGGCACGCCGTCTCCGGTGGCGTGGCCGCTGGTATCAGCCGGCCTGAGCACTCTCATCGCCGTCGACGACGAGATGGCCAGGCAGGCCGTCCGCGACCTGGCTGCGATCGGGGTGGCGGCCGGCGAAACCGGCGCCGCCGCACTGGCCGGGTTGAGCGCTTTGCCAGCGTGGCCAGCCAAAGGCAACGCCCTGGCCCCGGAGGGCACGGGTGGCCGGCCGCTGACTGGTGCCACGGTGCTGCCCGCAGCCACAGTGCTCGTCGTATGCACCGAGGGCCCGACAGACCCGGCGGAGTGGCGGCGGACTCTCGGCATCGAGCTCATCTGACGCCGGGGTGGACTTCCTGGCCCCCGGTTCGTGGGCTGAGGCGCTGGCCGCCAAGGCCGAGTACCCCGAGGCGGTCCCCATCGCGGGCGGGACCGACGTGATGGTCGACATCAACTTCGACCGCCTGCGTCCCCGTGCGCTGCTCGACCTCTCGAGGGTGGCCGAGCTGAAGGAATGGGGACGCGGCGACGGGGTGCTCCGGGTGGGCGCCGGCGTCAGCTACACCCGGGTGATCGACGAGCTGGGCCCGCTTTTGCCCGGCCTGGCCATCGCTTCCCGGACGGTGGGGTCGCCCCAGATCCGGAACCTGGCGACGGTTGGAGGCAACCTCGGTTCGGCTTCGCCGGCCGGCGATGCCCACCCGCCCCTCCTGGCCTCGGGCGCGGCGGTCGAAGTGGCCTCGACCCGGGGAGCCCGGCTCGTCCCGGTGGAGGAGTTTTTTGCCGGGCCGAAACGCAATGTGCTCCGCCCCGACGAGCTCATCTCCGCCTTCATCGTGCGCCCCGCGCCGGGGCCCCAGCAGTTTTCCAAGGTCGGGGCCCGCAACGCCATGGTCATCGCCGTGACCTCCTTCGCGCTGAGCCTCGACCCGGAAAAGCAGCGGGTCGGGACCGGCGTCGGCTCCGCCGCTCCCACCCCTTTGCGGGCCGTGAAAGCTGAGGAGTTCCTGGAGGGCGAGCTGGCCGCAGGGGGGTGGTGGGAGGCGCCCCGCCCGCTCCCCCCAGAGGTCGTGGACCATTTCTCCGGGCTTGTCTCCGCCACCGCCGCCCCGATCGACGACGTGCGCGGCACGGCCGCCTACCGCCGCCATGCGCTGGTCGTAATGGCCCGCCGCTGCTTGTCGTGGGCCTGGGCGGAGTATTACGGGAACCGATGATCACGCTGCATCTCACCGTCAACTCGCGGCCCTACACGGCGGCCGACGTCTGGGAGGGGGAGAGCCTGCTCTTCGTGCTGCGCGAACGGCTCGGCCTCTGGGGGGCGAAGAACGCCTGCGAGCAGGGCGAGTGCGGTTCGTGCAGCGTGCTCCTCGACGGTGTCCTGGTGTGCGCCTGCCTGGTGGGCGCGGGGCAGGCGAACGGGAGCGAGGTGGTGACGGTGGAGGGCCTCGGCGCCGGTGACCCGGAGAGCGACGGCGGGGGCGGCGTGGGTGCGCTGGACCTCGTGCAGGAGTCGTTCCTCGCCGCGGGGGCTGTCCAGTGCGGGTTCTGCACGCCCGGTTTGATCATGGCCACCCACGACCTCCTGCGCCGGAATGCCTCCCCGACGGACGGCCAGATCCGCGAGGCCCTGGCCGGCAACCTGTGCCGCTGTACCGGGTACGAACAGATCCTCGACGCCGTCCGCCTGGCCATTGCCCGCAAAGGTGACCGATGAGCACCCTCGTTGAACCAGTCCGGGAGCGCACGGGGCCCACCGGGCCGGCCGGCGGGGTCGGTGCCGATGCCCGCCGGCCCGATGGCGCCC
Organism: Acidimicrobiales bacterium; assembly: GCA_035502515.1. Classification (GTDB taxonomy): domain Bacteria; phylum Actinomycetota; class Acidimicrobiia; order Acidimicrobiales; family Palsa-688; genus Fen-671. The sequence goes on along the minus strand of DATJUH010000036.1, from coordinate 19,000 downwards.
TGAAAGTGAAGGGCGCCTTCGCCTTTTCGTCGGACCTGTGGGCGGACGGCATGATCTGGGGCGCCACGGTGCGCAGCCCCCACCCTCGTGCCCTGATCGTCTCGGTGGACGTATCGGAGGCCCTGCGCCTGCCCGGCGTCCGCTGCGTGTTGACCCACGAAGACGTCCCCGGGCGAAAGACCTACGGCCTGGAGGTGGCCGACCAACCGGTGCTGGCCTTCGACGAAGTGCGCTACCAGGGCGAACCCGTGGCCGTCGTGGCCGCCGACGACCCCGAGACGGCCCGGCGAGCAGCCGCGGCAGTAAAGGTGGGCTACGAACCACTTGCCGCCGTCACCGACGCCGTCCTCGCCCGGCAGCCCGGCTGCGACCCGGTCCACCCCGGCGGCAACGTAGTCCGGCACGTGAAGGTCCGTCGTGGTGACCCCTCCGCGGGAGCGGACGTCGTTGTCAGCGGCGAGTACGAGGTCGGCATGCAGGACCAGGCCTTCCTCGGCCCTGAGTCGGGCATGGCCATCCCGGCCGAGGACGGCGGTGTCGACCTCTTTGTCGCCACCCAATGGCTGCACGTCGACCAGAGCCAAGTGGCGGCGGCGTTGGGGTTGCCATCGGAAAAGGTCCGCCTCACCCTCTCCGGTGTCGGTGGGGCGTTCGGGGCCAGGGAGGACCTGTCTTTACAGATCCACCTCTGCCTGCTGGCCCTTCGGACCGGGCGGCCGGTGAAGATGGTGTACTCACGCCAGGAGTCGTTCTTCGGGCATGTGCACCGCCACCCGGCCCGGCTCCGCTACACGCACGGGGCCGACCGCCAGGGCCGGCTGGTGTTTGTGAAGGCCGAGATAATCCTTGACGGCGGCGCCTACATGTCCAGTTCCCGGGCCGTAGTGGGCAACGCCGGCACCCTGGCCGTCGGCCCCTACGACGTCCCCAACGTCTCCGTCGACGCCTGGGGCCTGTACACCAACAACCCGCCGTGTGGGGCGATGCGCGGGTTCGGCGCCGTCCAAGCCTGCTTCGCCTACGAATCACAGATGGACAAGCTGGCCGCCGCCGTCGGCCTCAACCCCGTCGAGCTGCGTTCCCGCAACGCCATGACCCGCGGGTCGGTGATGCCGACGGGCCAGGTCGTCGACCAACCGGCCCCGGTGGCGGAGCTTTTGCGGCGGGTGCAGGCTGCGCCCTTGCCGGCCCCGCTCCAGCTCCGCTCACCAGGCCCGGCTTTCGGCGGAGGTTCGGGCCCGGCTCGGGGCGGACGTTCAGGCCCGGCTTCGGGCGGAACTTCGGGCCCGGCTTGGGGCGGAGGTTCGGGCCCGGCTCCGGGCGGAGCTTCGGTGCGGGGCCCGGCTTCCGTCGACGCTCGGCTGCCAGGCGGGGCGTCCAACACGACACACGGCGAAGGCGTGCGCCGGGGTGTGGGCTACGCCGTCGGCTTCAAGAACGTCGGCTACTCCGAAGGCTATGACGACTACTCGACCGCTCGGGTCACGCTGAGCTGTGCCGGCGGGCGGCCAGTGGCGTCGGTCCACACTGCCGCGTGCGAAGTGGGGCAGGGGTTGGTCACCGTTCAGGCTCAGGTGGCGCGGACCGAGCTGGGGGTGGACCAGGTGGTGGTGGAGACGGCCGACACTCGCGTGGGCAGCTCCGGCTCCTCGTCGGCCTCCCGCCAGACCTACATGACGGGGGGCGCCGTCAGGGAGGCCTGCCGGGAAGTGCGGGAAGAGCTGTTTCGCCGGGCCGCGGCTCTGCTGGGCATCGATGCATCAGAGCTGTCGCTCGGCCACGAGGCGGTCGTCCTCAGCGGCGCCGGCGCCGGGGCCGGGGCCGGCTCCGGGGTCGGCGGCGGCCCGGGCGACTCCATAGACCTCGCCGACCTGCTGGCTGACGGCCCGATAGAACGCACCGTCGAGTGGCGCCACCGGCCCACCGAACCGATTGACCCGGAGACCGGCCAGGGCAATGCTCACGTCCAGTACTCGTTTGCTGCCCACCGCGTCGTTGTGGACGTCGACGTTGAGCTCGGGCTGGTCAAGGTGGTCGAGATCGTTACTGCCCAGGACGTGGGAAAGGCCATCAACCCGGGTGCCGTCCGGGGGCAGGTGTACGGCGGCACGGCACAAGGCCTCGGGTTGGCCCTTATGGAGGAGATCCAGGTCGACGGGGGGAGGGTGCGGAACCCCTCGTTCACCGACTACCTGATCCCGACCATCCAGGACATGCCGCCGATGCACGTGGACATCCTCGAACTGGCCGACCCCCACGCCCCCTACGGCTTGCGTGGGGTGGGCGAGGCACCCACCATTTCGTCGACGCCGGCCATCGTCGCCGCCGTCCGGGCGGCCACGGGCGTTGCCCTTACCCGGGTGCCGGTGCGACCGCAGGACATTACGGGTACAGGCTGAGGCCGCCCGGCTGGAGGCCGGCTGCCGGCTCCGCCGCCGCCGCCGGCCCCCCGGTCGCCAGCGAGTGGCCCGCTGCCCCGCTGCCCCGCCGGCGTCGGGCCTCGGGGCCCGGCGTCCGGGCCCCGTTGGGCAGAACTGGGGAGAGAAACTGCTCTCACAGCTATATTTCCGGACCCAGATTAATTTTCCACCCCAGATCGAGCGTGGCCTCTGTGCTTCAGACCTCCTCCCTGGGTATTGAAAAGCACTTATAAGCAGTGAAATACTATAAGAGTGTCCGGTCAAAGGCCACCAAGCTATTCAACCGTCGTGGACGCAGAACGCTCCATCTTCCGCGCCCAGATGGGACTGGCCACCCGGGTGCAACTCTTAGCCCGAGGAGTAACAGAGCCACAGTTGCGGGTGGCGCTCGCCCAGCGCCGGTGGTTGCGGGTGGCGCGCGGGCTGTACGCCCTGCCTAGCTGGCCTAAATCGCCCAAGCGCAGTCTCCTGGCCGCTTGCCTCGCCACCGGGGGGGTGGCTTCTCACGCTTCAGCTGCTTGGGTCTGGAGCTTGCTGGAAGAGCCACCCGTGCCGCCGGTCGTTTCGGTAGCACACCGGCGGCACCTGACGACACCCACCAGCGGCGGCGAGACCAGTCCCGGTTGTTTCCCCGAACTGCGTCAACTTGTTGTGCACCGCAGCCGCGACCTCCGGCCGGCATCGATATCCGAAAGGAACGGCATCCCCACGACTAATCCATTGCGCAGCCTGGTCGACCTGGCCGCGACGGCCGAACCCGCCGTCCTTGACGACGCCATCGATCTGGCCTTAGCAAGGCGCCTGGTCAGTGTCGAGAGCCTTCTGGCCGAGGCCGGACGACGGAAACACCAGGGACGGCGAGGACCAACCCAGCTGATTGCCCATCTGGAACGACGCCGTTTTGTCGGTGCTCCGGCTCCGAGCGTCCTCGAGAGCCGCGCCCTGCGCCTGCTGGCGAACGCCGGCATAAAAGTCCTCCACTGCGAAACGGAGGCCGACCACGGTCGCTACCGCCTGGACATCGAGCTCGAGCACGACGTCTTCTTGGAGTTCGACGGCTACGCCTACCACTGGAGCCCGGAGCAAAAGCGCAAAGACGACGCCCGCCGTAACCGGCTGCGCCTCCTCGGGTACGAGATCCTCGTTTACGACTGGAGGGGCGTCATGGAAGGTAGGGGTGGCGTTCTTGTAAGCGAAGCGAAGGCAGCTCTGAGGAAAAAAGCACTGTATAAAACCGGCGGCCGTAGCCCATCGCCCGGCTCGTAGACCAGCCCACAGCCCAAATTTGCAGCGGCGGACGGGGTGCGTCGCCATCACCGGCCTCGGTGGCGGTTGGCAGAGGAGGAGCACCCGCCCGAGGCCGTGCGCGCGGTTGAAGACCCGCCCGCCGGAGCCGAGCCGCCGCGGGCCATAGCCGGTTCCAGAACGAGGCGGGGAAGATCGGCGCCGGCCCAGCGTTGACCCAATCATGGTGAATTGGAGCGAAGCTGCGCTGGCAACTCGCGAGCACCTTGGGAAGGTTGGCCTGTGGGTGCCGGGGTTTGCCACGGGCGGCCGATCGGGCGCCGGTGACCTGGCTCGGCGAGCCGAACAACTCGGGGTCAGTGCGCTCTGGGTCGGCGGAGGCAACGCCACCGCCAAGGCGCTCGATGAACGGGCGGCGATGATCGACGCCACCGCACACCTCGTGGTGGCCACGGGCATCGCCAGCATCTGGGCGTGGCCCGCCACTGAGCTCGAGGAACGGTCGGCGGCCTTGGACGCTGCTCACCCCGGCCGCTTCCTCCTCGGTCTAGGCGTTGCTCATGCCCCTTCCGTCCAAGCTCTGGGTCATGAGTACAGCCGGCCACTGGACAAAATGCGCGCCTTCCTCGACGATCTCGATGAGGCGGCCGGGGATGATGCCCCTCAGACCCGGGTGCTCGCCGCTCTCGGGCCGGCGATGCTGGCGCTGGCCCGCGACCGTTCGGCCGGGGCCCACCCGTACCTGGTCACGCCGGAGCACACGTCGTCCGCCCGCCGCATCCTGGGGCCGGCGCCGGTCCTGGCCCCGGAACAAGCCGTGGTCGTAAACACCGACGCTGAAGCGGCCAGGAAGATCGCCCGGGATTACCTGGCCACTTACCTCACGTTGTCCAACTACCTCTCGAACTTTCGCCGGCTCGGGTTTGAAGAAAATGATTTCGCCGCCGGCGGCAGCGACCGGCTGGTCGATGCCCTTGTGCCATGGGGCGATGCGCAGACGGTGGCCGAGCGCGTCCAGGCCCATTTCGACGCCGGTGCCGACCACGTCTGTATTCAGCCGTTGCGCGAAGACAGAGCCATGGACCTGGCCGGACTCGCTGACGTTGTACAGGCTTTGCATTAGCCGCCATCGCCCCCATGTCGCCCCGGTCCCAGTCCCCGCCTGGAGACCGGTCGTCGTCGCCCCCTAGCCCGGAGCGTCAGCCAACAGAGCCTCAATGGCCCCCCTGGCCTCCCGGGCCATACCACGGGCTTCCCGCCACCCCGGGCCCGTCGGTGTCAGCGGGGCACCGAAAAGCACCTCGACCTCTGAGCGCCTGGGCAAGCGGGCCCCGGGAGGAAGTAGTCGACGCGTTCCCACTATGGCGACGGGCACGACCGGGCAGCCAACTTCGCCGGCCACCACGAAGGCGCCCAATTGGAACCGCCGCAGGCCGGGCTCGACGCTGAGCCCTCCCTCCGGGAAGAAAATGGGCCGTTCTCCCGCCCGGGCCACGTCCCCCAGCTCGGCCAGCACGGCCCGAACCGACGACCGGTCCATGCCTTCATCAACGCGCACGAAGGCGGCCCCGAGCCGCCGCAGGAAAGGGCCGGTGACGGGGTGGGTGGCGAGGTCGCCGCCGGCCACGAAGACGATGGGGCCCGGAAGTGCTCCGAAGAGGGCGAAGGAGTCAAGGATGCTCTCGTGGTTGGCCACGATCACACCCGGCTCCCCCGGCGCCGGCGCTTCACCCGTCACCTTAAAAGGGATGCGGAGGCAGATGGAAAGGGCGTGAACAGATGCCCACGTCACTCGCCGGCGCCAGGACAATTTGGGCAGGCCGAGGACCAGGAGCCAGCACGGCACGGCGATGAGGCCCATAGCCGCCCACCCGGCTACTCCGAACGCCGTCTCGGCCAGATGCGACCACGACGGCCTCTTCAAAACGCCACCGGTAGTTTGATGCACCCGAGAACCAAGGCCCGCCCGTCAGACGGTCGTCGCCGGTGGCACAGCAAGCACCGGTCGGGGCTCGTACATCAGCCGGCTCGGTGCGCCGGTCCCCGCAACATCGAGCGGTAACGAATGTTCTCCCTCAACACCTGCCGGTTGAATGCGTCCACCAGCCGGTCGCGCTCCCGGTGCATCTCAGTGGCCGTGATCTCGCCGCGGCGGAAACGCTCGTAACTGCGGTCCAGAGCCTCGTCCACCGCCCGCTCCTGCTCGCGCAGGCGCTCGATGGTCGTCTTGGCCCTACGCTCACCCCTGACGACGGGGTTGGGCCTGATGGGCGCCCCTGGCTCCGCCGGCGCACCGCCGACCTGTGCCACTTCCTCCTCGTATGAACCCGTCTCCGCCGGCGTCCCACCGGCCGCCCCTTTCACCGCCGTTGGCCGCGGCGGAAGCACTTCCTCGGCTTTCATGTAATAGTCGGCCGCCTTGTTGACCCCTACCGCGGCCAGTTCAACCCGCTTCAAACAGCGTTGCTGACATTCCTCTTTGAGGCAGTAGTCATAGCCCAGCTCCACCCGGCGGGGGTCGACCACGTCTCCGCAGTTCCTGCACTCCAAACCAGAGCACTCCTAACTCAACCAACGATTTCTCGCAGAACTGAACAGTGTACGGCGCCGCCCTGTTCCACCGGCCCGGACTGGCTGATAGACGGCTCGCGAGAGCGTGGCCTAATTGGACGGGCGTTCGCGCACGACTTCGCCGGGCGCTTTGTCGTCCCGGAGCCCCTCGAAGCGAGGGTGGCGCAGCTTGCCATCCGTGGTCCACTCGCTGAACACCACCTCGGCCACCAATTCCGGACGCACCCAGTGCGCCCCCCGCTCCAGGATGCGGCCCCGCGTGAACGGCGAGCTGTCCACCTCGAGACGGTCGAGCTGGCGCCGCAATGCCAGGAGGGTGGCGGTAGAAAAACCGGTACCTACCTTCCCCGCATAAACAAGGTCCCCACCTTCGTAATAACCGACCAGGAGGGCGCCCAGGCCGACCCGGCTCCCGGCCGGGTCGGTGAACCCACCAACCACGAATTCCTGGCCAAACGAGCACTTGAACTTGAGCCAGTCCGGTGAACGAGCCGAGACGTACGGCGAAGCCGCCCGCTTGGCCACGAGCCCCTCCCAGCCGTGGGCGCAGGCGAACTGGAAATACTCTTCACCCTTCGTGTTGCGGTGAGACGTGAACCGCAGCGGCCCGCGGTACGTCAACGCCCTTCGCAACAGCGTTTTTCGGTCCCTCAAGGCCAGAGCCGTCGTGTCATAGCCGTCCAAGTACAGGAGGTCGAAGATGTAATAGAAGACGGCCACCGGGCTGCGTCGCGCCTCCGCCGGGTTGGTGATGCCGAGCCGTTGCTGCAGTCGCTCGAAGCTGGTCCGGCTCCCCTCGAAGGCCACCACCTCGCCGTCGATGAAGAGGTCCGGCGTACTTTGCTGGGCCAGGCCGTCGATGATCTCGGGATAGGTGCCGTCCAGGTGTTGCCGTCTCCTCGACAACAGGTGCACCTGGCCGTCCCGCTTCAGCGCCAAGCACCGCTCGCCGTCCAGCTTGCGCTCGAAAATCCAGGCCGGGTCGGAGAAGTAATGGTCGGTGAGAGTGGCCAGCATCGGCGGCACCCAGTCCGGTGGAGGTGACTGCCGCAGGCGGCTTCTGGCCGCGGGGCCGAGGCCTGCGAAGAGGTCAGTCACTGTCCAGCGACCGAGTGCATTTCCTCTTGAGGCGGGCAAGGTCGGCACACCGTAACCGCACCGTAGCAGCAGTGCCGGCCGCCGAGACAACGGGGTAAGGGTGGCCAGCGCCGCGTGCCTCGGCCAGACTGTCCCCCATGACGCCCACGTCACCCCGTCCCGTCCAGGAGGGAGGGGACCTCGCCGGCCCGGCCTTGCTCGTTCACGGCGGCGCCGGCACGTTCGAACGCCTCGCCGCCGAAGGAGCCAGGGCTCGCCTCGAAGCCGCTCTCCGCGACGCCTTGTCGGCAGGCTGGGAAGTGCTCGAAAAGCGAGGGACGGCGCTGCTGGCGACGGTCGAAGCGGTGGCCTCGCTGGAAGACAGCGGGCTGTTCAATGCCGGGCGTGGCTCCTCCCCGACCACCGGAGGCCGGACCGAGACGGATGCAAGCATCATGGACGGCGCCACCGGGGCGGCTGGTGCAGTATGTGCGGCGACGTGGCCGGCCAATCCGGTGAGGGCAGCGTTGGCCGTCGCCAACCTCGCCGCCGGCGACCCGGCGCCCGACGGTGCCGGCTGGCAGCCCTTGCTGCTGGCTGCAGATGGCGCCGACGAGCTGGCTCGGTCCGCCGGCCTGGCCGCCATGCCTTCCCCGGGGACCACAGGGCCACATCAACCTGGTGGCACCCGGGAAGGGGGGCCCACGCGGGAACTGCACAGTCACGGTACTGTTGGCGCCGTCGCGGTCGACGGGACGGGCCATGTGGCTGCGGCCACATCCACGGGAGGGCGGCCGGACCAGCGACCCGGCCGGGTGGGCGACAGCCCCATAATCGGTGCCGGGACATGGGCGGACGACACGACTGCGGCAGTATCGGCCACCGGCGCCGGAGAGGCGTTCATCCTGGCCGGCTTCGCTCACCGTGTCGATTGGGCCATGCGTTCGGGGCTTGACCTGGACGGGGCCGTGGCCGGCGCCTTGGCCGCGGTTAACGCCTACAAAGGCTTTGGCGGCGCCATTGCAGTGACGGCGTCCGGGCACTTCACGGCCATATTCGATACACCCGCCATGGCCCGGGGCTGGAGAGGCGCCGACGGGATGGTCGTGCGCGTCTAGGGTTACCCGGCCTGCTCGTCGAGCCAACCGTTGTCGGCGTCAATAGAAAATGCGTCGAGCAAGGCGCCCTCCCGGAGCCCCCATTCGCTCACTACGAAGTGCTCGACGCCGATTTCCTCGGCAATGGCTTGCAGGATGCACGCCCCTAAAGGCAAGACGGGAGCGCGGCGAGCGGGCATTCCCGGCAACTTCATCCGCTGAGCGAGGTTGAGCTGGCCAAGCGCGCCGGCCAGTTCGGCCACCTGGGCTGTGGCCAGCTCCACCTGGTTCACTGCCCAGGCAGACGGCCTTGAGTAGGTGCGGGTTTTGGCTATGGCCAAGCGAGCAAGGGCGCGGGCCGTGCCCCCGCTGACAACGGTCCTCGCTCCGACCCGCGGGTGTTTGGCCAGCTCTCGGCCTAATGGCGCCAACCCCTCACGGACCCGTTCCCGTACCTCTTTTCTCACCTCCCGGTCGAGGTACTCCAGGGGACCGAGCTCACCTTTTAGCCGGGTGGCGCCCACCGGTGCGCTGCTGGCGAAATAGATGTCGTAGCCATTGCCGATGGCTACTTCGAAGCTCCCTCCGCCGACGTCGAGACCCAGCATCGGGCTATCGCCTACATACACTGCGGCTCTCTGGCCGACAAAGCAAAGACGCGCCTCTTCGGCCCCGTCTAGTACTCGGACCGGCACCCCGAGAGCGTGCTCAACGGACGCCACCACCTCGGGCCCGTTAACGGCATCTCGAAGAGCGGCCGTGGCTAGCGGGACCACGACGTCGGGGTGAGCCCGCTCGAGGACGCGACGCAGCCGTTTGGCCGTCGCCACCGCGGCTTTTAGGCGCCGTGCCGAAATTCGGCCGGAGGCACCCACCTCAAGGCCCAGGTCGAGCAGGGACTGCCTCTTCAGCATCGGCCTCAGGCTTTGATGGGGACCTTTTTCGCAAACCAACAATTGGAACGAGCTACTGCCCAGATCCAATACCGCGCCGCGGGTCACTTGTGCCGACATTACTTCGCCGTTTAGCTACAACCGTGGATTTGACGCCGGAGCGCAGAGGAAACAGTCCTGGTCCCAGTTATATTTCTGGCCCATCTAAATCCCGTGCCGGCTGTCGCTCGTACATCTCGGGTGACCGAGGGCGTTACCAAGGTCCGCCCACCCGCTTGGCTCATGTGAGAGAGCGAACCTCGGCAGCCGTGGCTCTCTATTGAGCAGTCAACACCTCCAGGAGGTCTCAGTCCTTCGGCCGTCCAAGCTGCTGACCACCGCTGGGGCACCCGTACCACGGCCGGGGCATGGGGCCTTACGCCGGCGTGTGCTCCCCACCCGCCCTGTTATGCGGCCGGGCTCCGTTCTGGCCGCACCTGGGGCACCCAAATCGACAGCGTCCAACTCGACCCCGGGCGCCGCCGGCGACCTCTTCGGGGTCACGATCGCACCCCACAGCGACGGCGTCCTGTTCGTCGACGACGGGGGACAACACGTTGAAGCTGTTCAGCCGGAGTGGCGGCCACCAGTCATAGGAGAGGGCTGGACGGCATCAGCGAAGCGCGGCAACGCCGAGATAGGGCATGAGATCCCCTTTTTCGCCAATCGACAAATCCGCCAGGCCGAGCCATTCCCGCAACCGGTTGAGCTCGGCCGTGGCGGGTTCGGCTACGGCCGAGCCATCCGTCCCCGGTTCGGAAAAGGCGCCCACCACCATCAGGGTGCTGCGCCTTCGGTCCGCCTTCAGGTCAAATCGGGCTACCAGTTCGTCGCCCAGTAACAATGGCATTACGTAATAACCGTGCCTGCGGTCGGGGCCCGGGACGTAAATCTCGATACGGTAATGGAAATGGAAAAGCCGCTCGGTGCGCGGTCGCGTCCAGATCAGCGAATCGAACGGGGAAATAAGCGTCGCGTCGCGGCGCCGGGGGGCCGCCGGCAAGCTGCCGGGCAAGACATAGGCAGGTTGGGACCAGCCCTCCACCGCAACTTTCGACAACCTGCCGTCCTCGACGAGTTCGGCCACCCGCGGCCGCGCCGCCGGCACCCGGAGCCAGAAGTAGTCGGCCAGATCGGCCACAGTCGCCACCCCCAGGCAACCGGCCGCAATTGCGATCAGTTCCCGTTGGGCTTCTTCGGGGCTCGGCGTGGGCAGTGCGAGCACCTTCGCCGGTATAACCCTGTCCGTGAGGTCATATACCCGCTCGAAGTTCGGAGCTCTCCACGCCGCGAGAACGCCGTCGTTGAACAGCATTTCGAGCGCCACACGACCCAGGCTGCGCCGGTCCCACCACTCCCCCGTTCGCCGCCGCGGTTCGGACAACTGCGAGGCGGCGAGAGGGCCGCGATCGGTTACCTCGGACAGTATGGCCGCAATGTATTCCGCGTGAGCGGCGCGCCACGCGCGGCGGCGTTCCCTGGCCGAGACGTTATCTATCAAGTCCTGACGGGCGCGCTCCATGCGCCAGCGGAAAAGAGGCTGCCGCTCCACTGGTAGCAAGCAAGCGGCGTGGCCCCAATACTCGAACCAGTGCCCTCCCGGGCCGCTGAGGGCACGCAGGGCGGGCGGTTTGTAGTCCCCGAACCGGCTGAACGGGACCAGGAACTGGGTTCGTTCCAGCACGTTTACCGCATCCAGCTGGATGGCCCCGACCTGGCTCATAAGCTTGCGCAGTTGAGCTGCGCCAGGACGCGCTCGCTCTGACGCGGGTCTCGGGCCGGCCAGGCCCTGGGCGGCTATGGCCAGCTGTCTGGCCTGGCGGCTCGATAACTTTGCTTCGACGGCCACGGGAGGCAGCGTAGACGGGAGGGACAACTTTTGCGTCGTCATTTCGCCCGCTCCCCGGTTAGAATTGGAGGCCGAACCGCAGGAGGTGGCAGGTGGACGACGATTTCGAGAACCGGGCCAAGCAGGCCGGCGGCACGGCCGGGACCTTTGCCGGCGCCATGTCGGGTGCTCGCATGTTCGGCCCCCTTGTACCGATCCCCTTCGTTGGGCCGGTAGTGGGGGCCGTCGTCGGAGGAGTGCTCGGTGGCGAGGTGGGCCGCCGTCTTGGAAAGGCCGTGGTCGAGGGCGGCAACGCCTTTGTGAAGACGCTCATTTCGCCGGCGTCCTGACTGCGCCCCGACTCGAGCGGGCCGTGCCGGGGTAGCCCTTAACCGGAGTCCCGCGGCACAGGCGGGCAACAGTCCCTCCCTAAGGACGTTTTTGCGTGCTCCCGGGTTACAGGCAGGCTCGGGCAGGCAGAGCCGCGTAACCCCTTTCGGCTTCGTGCGTCATAACCGCAACGCACGTAAAGCTCGAAAGGAGAAATCAAATGATCGGGAGTAAGTCCGGGGCGGTTCTCGCCCTACCAAGGACTGCAGGATTAAGGAGAATTGCCCTCGGTTTGCTAGTGGCAGTGGGCACGGTCGTTATCGCATCGGTACCGGCGGTCGCCCAAGCCGGCTCGGTACCGGCGAACATGACCATCAGTTCCAGCGTTTTCCCCTCTGGCGCCTTGGTGGCCGGCGGCTTGTCAGGCAGAGTGCCGGTCACTGGGGGTTCGTCGGTGACGCTGACGGCGCCGGAGTACGTGTACCAACCCTCGGTGCCAGCAGGGTCGATGGGCACCGTTTACGAGTTCATGTTCTGGGACGTGAACTCCGCCCTCATCAATACGGCCACGGCTAAGTTCACCGCGCCGCCGTCGGGGACGTCGTTCAGCGCCGGGGCCTGGTACCTGCCCGTTTGTGTGGTGTCGTCCTCGTGTGGGACCGGCGGGCCGTCGTCGGTCACTACGTGGGCATTCTCGCTCACCAGCGACAAAGTCCTGGCCGGCACGCCCATCAACTCGGTCAACCCATCCTCGGCCTGGACGGCACCGAACACGTCGGTGTCGACGGCCACCGCAGTTAAAATCGCCGCCTTGCAGTTCCTTGGCGCCCATAGCAAGTTCTTTGGCACAGAGTTCAGGTCGTGGTTTGTTTTCGGCGGCGGCGGCTCTACGGTGAGCGGCCTGCAAGTCCAGGTGCCGGCGGGTGAGTCACCGTACGCCATCGCCTTCTACAGCCAGTACTCTTCCGGTCTTCCGCCCATACCCTGCGTCGGGTACCCGCACTGCATTTAGTGATGACCGGCTCGCCGCCGGCAGACGCAATGACGCCCTTGCCCCTGAAGATAGTCAGGGGCAAGGGCGTCGGTTTATCGGTCAGGATAAGTACCCTATAGTGCCGTGAATATCGGCGTTGTCACCCGCACAAAGGTGTTCGCAGGATGCGTCGTGACGGCCGTGACGCCCGGCGTCATCCAGATGCCGTAAACGTCATTGGCAATGCGGTTGCCGACGATGGTGATGGTGATCGGGTTGACCGCAGTGGCGACGATGATGCCGGTCGTGGACGGGTCGATGGTAGGGGGAGTATTGCCGCCGAAGTCCGGGTCCCCCTCCAGGTCGTTGGTCCCGAAGACGTTACCGGACGGTCAAGCTCTGCCCGGCCACAACGGTAATGTCAATAGCGGCAAGCCCGTTTAGCCCATTTGGGGTCAATAACGGCGGTGGCTGGCCGCTGTCGGCGGTGGCAGGCCTCGGGCGAAACCCGGCCCGCCGACAAGCTGTTGGCTCAGGCCTCAGGGCTTTAGTGCGACCGCAGCCTCGGGCGTAGCTACGTGGAAGCTGAAGCTCTCCTCCAGGTACAGCCGCACCACTTCATCGTCGTGAGAGTCGTAACCAATCGAAATGTCCTCGCCCGACTCGAAGATGAAATCTCCACCTCTCATGCTCACCACCACCGCCCCGTCGACACCTGGCGCCCAGACGATCGGCCCGTCGAGGATCTTGCGCAAATGTTCGAGGAGCGGGTAGCCGCCGTGTTCGGCCGTCTCCACTACCCTGCGGTACTGGTCACGGCCCAGGGCCAACCCATACGGCCCGCCGACGCCGTTCCACAAGAGCCACTCGACGGCGTTAGCCACCTGCCGCGGGTACCCGCTGGGAGACTCGCCCAGCCTGGTTTCCTCGTAGGACGACGCATCGGCAATTCCGGCAATCACGTCAGGCCAACCGTGGAAAACGGCGCTGTTTTCTGTAACCGCCACCCGGTGGGCGGCCCGGTCGAGGGACGACAGGTCCGTGTCGTCGGCACCCCGGTCAGCGTCGCGGAGCTGCTCCCGCGACAATTCGAAATCGGCTCGCACCTCGACGAGAGGGAGCACCTTGCGCTGGAACCCGAGGACTCCCTCTTCCCCTGGGGCCTGTCCCAGGGCCTTCGTATGGCCGATGTTCGTGGCCGAGTGCTCCCAGCCGTGCGGGCCCGAGAAGTCGACGAGCTTTCTGGCGGCAAGAGCCGGCACCGAGCGTTGCCTTGCCTCGTCGTCGAGAAGTTTCCACCCGGCGTCTGATATGGGCGCATGCGTACGCAGGAGGTGGCTCATTTTGTGGCTCCTTTCAGGCTGCCGATACCCAACGACCCGCTGAGCGACCCGTCCTCTTGGTCCGCCGGGGCTTTGTCCTCGGACAACAGCTCTCCCGGCGCCGGCGGGTCGTCGAGAAAGTCGGCCGTGGGCACGAAGAACAGGGTGCCCGTCAGGGCGGTGGAAAAATCGAGGATCCGGTCTGTGTTACCGGGAGGGTTGCCGATGAACATATTCCGCAACATTTGCTCGATTACATCCGGGCTGCGGGCGTAAGCAATATAGAAAGTCCCGAACTCGCCGGCTCCGACGCGGCCGAAGGGCATGTTGACCCGCACGATCTGGCGCTGGTCGCCCCTGTTGTCGATTATCGTGTTGAGAGCCACGTGAGAGTTGGCTGGCTTGACATCATCGGCCATTTCTATGTCCTCGAGTTTCGAACGCCCTATGGCCCGCTCCTGCTCCTCTACGCTCAGCGCGTCCCAGGTGGCGAGGTTGTGAACGTACTTCTGGACGATCACGTAGCTGCCCCCGGCGAAGATTGGGTCCTCGTCGCCGATGAAGGCCGCCGCCACTGAGGCCGCGCCAACGGGGTTCTCGGTGCCATCGACGAAGCCGAGGAGATCTCGTTCGTCGAAAAACTTGAACCCGTGCACCTCGTCGACCACGTGGCCAAAGCCCGCGAACCGGTCCACCAACCGTTCAGCCAGCTCAAAGCAAAAGTCGAACCGGTGCGACCGGATGTGGAACAACAGGTCACCCGGGGTGGCGACGGCTGTGTGCCGGGGGCCGTTCAAAGGGACGAACGGGTGCAGCCCGGCCGGCCGGGGAGGACCGAAGACCCGGTCCCACAGCATGGAGCCCACCCCCACCACGCATGTCAGCCCGGCGGTCTGGCTGCGAAAGCCGACGGAGCGCACGAGGCCCGAGATGTCGGCCAAAATGTCCCGGACATCGTCATCATGCCCGGGACCGACGGTCAGCACGAGGAACACGGCCGCTTCGGTCAGACCGGACAGGATGGCCTGTGGCTCTGCGCTGTCACCGTTCGCCATCCACGCCACCACCTCCTCCTCTTAGCCTCTCGGGTAACCGTGGTCCCGGCAGCCTCACACCGCACAGTAGCCAAACCACATGCCGGCCAGCACATGCGAAACTTCTTTCTATGGAGGGCGATTACCCGGCGGATATTTTGGCCCGGGAGCCGGCCCCCCCATTTCACGGTGAAGGCCCCTTCTCCCTCTGGCACTTCAGCGAAGACCCCTCTCTGCACTGGTTCCGCCCGCGCCGGCCGGCTACCAACCCCGACGCCCCGCCGGCGGTGTGGGCGGTAGACACTCGTCACGCCCCGATGTTCTGGTTCCCCCGGGACTGCCCGCGAGGGTGCATCTGGCCGGTGTCGACGACGACGGCCGAGGACCGGGAACGGTTCTTCGGGCAGAGCGGGGCCAACCGCGTACATGTCATGGAGGCGGGTTGGCTCGACCGTTTGCGCGCCTGCCGGCTGTTCGCCTACCGGTTGCCGGCCGGGCCCTTCCGGCCTCACGATGTGGGCGGTTACTGGGTGGCTGACGTACCGGTGGAAGCCATAGAGCGGGTCACGGTGGACGACCTGCTGGGGCGGCACGCTGCCGCCCGCATCGAGCTCCGCCTCACCCCCTCGATCTGGCCTTTCTGGACACGCGTGGTCGGCTCGACCGTCGAGTTCAGTGGCTCCCGTTTGCAAAATTCGGCTCCTCACCCCGACAAGCCCATCTGAGGGTGCGGGGCGGGACACCGCGCCGCAAAGGTCGGCCCGCTCAACGACGCGGAGCGAGGCCGTGCACAAGGACGGGCACATCGGAACTATTGGCACCGCCGTCACCGAGCTGCCCGTACCCTCCGTATCCCCAGGCCCACACGCTGCCGTTGGCTTCGAGCGCGTAAGCGGCATTGCCGCCGGCGGCGATGGCGACGACGTGATGAAGCCGGTTTACCGGCACCGGCACGTCCGAACTTTCATTACTCCCGTCCCCTAGCTGCCCGTAAACGCCGTAGCCCCAGGACCAGACGGCGCCATCAGCCTCGAGGGCGTACGCGGCGTAAGTCCCGGCGGCGATGGCACGGACATTCATCAGGTACCGGACAGGTGCCGGGCGGGAGGTCCCGGCACAGTTGGTGGGTTGGCGCAGAGGGCACGCCCCCGTGCCCAGGGCCCCGAACGAGCCGTCGCCCCAGGCCCGCACGGTGCCGTCGCGGAGCAACGCATAACCCGCGTCGGCGCCGGCCGCAACTGCGGCCACGGGCGGGAGCCGGGTTACAGGAAGCGGGACTTCGCTTCCCGGCAAGCCCTTGGACTGCGCCAGCTCACCGAAGGCGTTGTCCCCCCACGCCCAAACAGTGCCGTCGCGGCGAAGGGCATAGCCACTGCTGGCTCCGGCCGCGACCTGCTTCACCCCGCTCAAACCAGGCACTCGTACCGGGACGTCGTTGCTGCCCACCGACAAAGGTAAGCCGAGTTGCCCGTCGCTGTTGTCGCCCCAAGCCCAGACCGTCCCGTCGCGGCCGAGAGCGTACGCGGAGTACTCGCCGGCCGTGATGGCGACGATCCCCCCGATTTCTCGCACGCGGACGGGGAAGTCGCTCCTGTAGGTCTCCTTCCCGTTGCCAAGCTCGCCCTGACTGTCATCCCCCCAGGCCCAGACGGAGCCGTCATAGGTGAGGGCGAAGGCGCTGTTGGCGGAGGCGGCCACGGCATCGGACCTGGGCAGGCCGTCGACCGGCGCCGGCACGGCGCTGGCCGTACCGGCGGCCCCGTGGCCCAGTTGGCCCTCGAGGTTGTCGCCCCAGGCCAAGACGGTCCCGTCCTCGGTCACGGCATAAGCCGAAAAACCGCCCCCTGCCAGGCCCGTCACTACTAACGCTGCCTCGGCCATAGGCGTGGTCACTCGTACCCCGTCCCGTTTGGGCACACCCCTGCCGCCGTGTGCGGCCGGCGCCGCCTCCAGCGCCGAGGTCCCGGCGCCGAAGCCGACGGGGCACCAAATAGACGACTGAGTAGCCATCATCGCCGCAGGTACGAGGACGGCCAAACGGCCACTGGCAGCGCGCCGACAGTGGCCTATTTCTTCAGCTCGCCCGCCGTTCCCGTTGCCCGGCCACAATCTGGGCCCGGTACGAGGAGACCATGAGGTCGGTCAACTCCTCGATCGAGGTGTCCTTTACTGGTTTGTCGAACGTGATGGTCCCGTGCTGGATAACCGCCAGGCGGTCACAGAGCTCGAAAAGGTGGGTGTGGTTGTGGTCGATGATGATCATGGTCTCTTTGCGGTTCCGCGATAGGTCCTTGACCAGGTCGATTATCATCGCCGACTCCTTGGCGCCCATTGCCGCCAGCGGCTCGTCCAGAAGGAGGATCTTTGCCTGCTGCTGCGTTGCCCTCGCCACCGCGATCGCCTGGCGTTGGCCGCCGGAAAGGCTTTCGACCTCGGCATCGATGTTGGGGATGCTCACCTTGATCTCATCGAGGTACTGCCTCGCTAGACGGCGCATTTTCTGTTTAGACAGCCAACGAATATTGGCCAGCGACGTGTGCTCCCGGTTGAGAAAGAGGTTCAGGTATACGGGCAACTGCGGGATCAACGCCAGATCCTGGTAAACGGTCTCGATGCCGTGAGCCCGGGCTTCCTTTACCGACCTGAACCGGACCTCCTTGCCGTCGAGGAAGATCCGGCCCGTGTCCGGCCGGTGGAACCCGGTCAGGATCTTGACAAACGTGCTCTTGCCGGCCCCGTTGTCGCCGACCAGCCCGAGGACCTCGCCCCGGCGCAGTTCGAGGTCGATACGGCGCAAGGCGACCACGGCCCCGAAGGTCTTGGCGATGCCTTCGGTCCGTAGTACTGGCGCTCCACCATCCTCGCTTGGTGGGACCTGTCCGTCGGGCGCCGCGTTCATACCAGTGACCTCGGTCATAACCTTACCCTCCGGCCGAAGCGGCTCATGGCCATGCGGTGGAGCTGGACATTGGCAATCATGGCCACCAGGATGGCTATACCTAAGACCAGCTGGAACGTATAAGCGCTGACTCCGGTAATGTTCAGGCCGTCATAGAGGAAGGCCAGGACTATAGCGCCGAGTGCACCCCCTACAACCGTGCCCCGTCCTCCCGACAAAGCGGTGCCGCCGATGACCGCAGCTGAGATGCCGTAGAACATGATCAGCGTGCCGTCGTTGCCGGGATCGAGGGTAGTAATCCGGACGGAGTCGATGACCCCGATCATGGCGGCGAGCGCGGCGGCGATCATGAAGCACCATATTTTCACCCGCTTGGTGGGCACGCCGGCCTCGGCCGCGCCCAGCAGGTTCCCTCCGGTGGCGGTTGTGTGGTTCCCGAAACGGGTCCGGTGCAGCACCACGTAGAGCAACAGGACCGCCCCCCCGGCCCACAGTATCTCCGACCACGACCAGTTCCCTAGGATATTGCCCCCGGCTCCATTAAGCGTCATGGTCTCCTGAGTCCCGTTGGAGAGCAGGAGCATGGCGCCGTCGAGGGCGAACAAGGTGCCCAGTGTGGTCACGAACGACGGCACGCTGAACATCGTTGTTATCAGACCGTTGATAAGCCCGAAAATGGCGGCCCCGACCACGCCGACCACCATGGCCAGCCCGATCGGGAACCCGTGGTTGGCCCAGAGGAAGTAGACAATGAAGGGAAAGGCAATGAACACCGTCCCAAGGGACAGGTCGACCTCCCCGCATGTGAGGAGCAGGACTTCGCCACACCCGATGACCGCAATGGGCGCCAAAAACTGAGTCATCGTCACGAAGTTGGCGTAGGAGATGAAAGCCGGCGATTTGATGGCGAAATAAATGAAGAGAAGTACAGCCACGAGGGAGATCGCCGCCTCGCGGCGTTCTATTAGTTGCCGGAGCCGTTGGCCGCCCGGCCCCACCGTTGTCGGCGGGGCCGGAGGGGCACCAACGGACGCTTCCGGTACCTGAAGCGCCGGGCTACTCATGGCAGGAGTTCATACCTCCATTCGCTGGACCAGGCCGGCGTGAGCCTCTATGACAGGCCCGCGTCGGCCTTGATGATGGACGTGGTCGGCTTCGGCAGGACCTTTTGCGCGGTCGTGCTCCCCTCCACCCGGGACGGCGTGGCCAGGTAAGGCCCGACATTGTCTTTGGTGATGAAGTACAGGCCCGTGTCAGTGTCAGACGGGCGCA
>DATJUH010000035.1:0-5987 GCA_035502515.1 Acidimicrobiales bacterium | reverse complement strand
TCCACCGACCTGCCCCTATTGGAGCCTGATGGTACGAGCAGTATTGTCGATGCCACGGCTTATGGCCTGCTTGATCCACCATGTGGCGTACGTCGAGAACTTGAAGCCCCTGCGCCAATCGAATTTCGTGACGGCGTGCATCAGGCCCAGGTTGCCTTCTTGAATCAGGTCCAATAGGGGCAGGTCGGTGGACTGGTACCTCTTGGCGATCGAGACGACCAAGCGGAGGTTGGAGTTGACGAACTGTTCCCCGGCGGCCTCGCCACGGGCGGCAACCTTCAGGAGAAGCTGCTTCCTGGCATCATTCAGGTCACCTCGGGCGAGCTCGTTTTTGGCCTCCTGGCCCTCTTCGATCGCCTTCGACAGCGCCCACTCCTGCTCCTGCGTCAACAACGGGTACTTGCCGATGCTGTCCAGATAGAGCCGGACCGGGTCCTCGTCCTGTGTGTGGCTCTGCACTTGAATGACCTTTTCATCCTTCCGGGCCATGCACTTCCCATCGGCTGCTGGGAGCGCACCGCTTAGTTTCTTGTCCCGCTGGCCTGGACTTGTGCCAAACTGAGAAGTCCGTGGTGGCCGTAGCTCAGTTGGTTAGAGCGCCAGGTTGTGGCCCTGGAGGTCGGGGGTTCGAGTCCCCTCGGTCACCCCAATCCCAGATATCCACCTCGCCAGTCGGTCTTGCACGCCTTCCTGTAGAAATCTTACGGTTGGCCAACGCTTATCGGTCCGCCTGTGTGGCGCGGATAGCCGTTTCGTCCGGCCAGACAGGTGTTGTGACCCACTACACAATCCAGATATGCCGCCAGCGGTCCAGATACAGCCCGGCTTCGGCACAAGTTGGCCCGGCCGGGCGTCGCCCGGTGCCGGCCGAGGCGCCTCTCTGCCGTCGTGAGCAGGTCCGGGCGTCCCTGAACGTCAAAACGGCGCGGCGATCGGCGCGATAGAGGGACAGGCACATCGCGCCCCTCGGCGCCCTTTGCGCGGGCCCCAGCTTGCGCACCGTGGGGCGCTCGCCCGGCCACTGCACTGGCGCACTGAACTCGTGGAACGCCCCAACAGTTGGCTTCGTGCATCGCGTCCAACGTCGTCGGGCCGGAAGTGATGCCTATCGGCGTTGTGGCTGCCCTCAGCAAAATTTCCCAGGCTCTCCCGCCACCGGGCCGCTCAAGGGGAGCCAATTGTTTGCCCGCAGTACACGTTGTAGTCACCTTTCGGTTGAAGGCGCTTCAGGTTGGTCGGGCAATATCACCGAACAGCGACAACTTGAGGAGGGAGAGGTCATGGGAAAGAGCGACTCGGGTATTCCAGGCGGGCCGAGGCTGAGCCGGAGGCGTTTCTTGGGATCCGCAGCGGCCCTGGGCGGCGCGGCATGGGCGTCAAATTTCCTGCCACCAAATGTGGCCAAAGCGTTGGCACAACCACCACCTCGTAATGGGCGGCTGCAGGACATCGAACACGTTGTTATCTTGATGCAAGAGAACCGCTCGTTCGACCATTATTTCGGGACCCGCGTCGGTGTGCGTGGTTTTGACGATCCCGCCGCGCTAACGCTGAGCACGGGGCGCAGCGTTTTTTATCAGCCGGATACCCAAAACCCGGACGGCTACCTGCTCCCCTACCACCTCGACACCATGAGCACGGGTGCTCAAGCCATCCCATCGACGAGCCATGCATGGCTGGTCCAACACTCGGCCTGGGATGATGGGAAAATGGACAACTGGCTGCCGGCGCACCTCGCCGCCGACGGGAGCAACGGGCCTTTCACTATGGGGTATTACGTCCGGGCCGATATTCCTTTCCAGTGGGCGTTGGCGGATGCGTTCACCTTGTGCGATAACTATTTCTGCTCAGTACTTGGGCCGACGCACCCAAACCGCTATCTGTGGATAACGGGGACCCTCGACCCCAACGGAGAAAATGGCGGCCCCGCCCTCGACAACAATATCACGAATGGTACGTATACATGGACGACGTACCCGGAGCAGCTCACAGCGGCCGGAGTCAGCTGGCGTTGTTACCAGCAGTCGGATAACTATGGGACGAACGTGCTCGAATATTTCAAGCAATACCAACAGGCGCCCACGACGTCACCTCTTTATCAAAACGCCATGGTCGTTTACCCTGAGGGCAAGTTCGAGTACGACGCCATCAACGACCAGCTCCCCACGGTGAGCTGGATATTCCCCACGAGCACCGACAGCGAACACCCGTCCTACCTACCGGCCAATGGCGCCGCCTTCGTGGCCAGCAAGATCGACGCCATCGCGGCCAACCCAGATGTGTGGGCCAAAACCGTGTTCATCCTCAGTTACGACGAGAACGACGGCCTGTTCGACCACGTCCCGCCGCCTACCCCGCCGGCGGGCACACCCGACGAGTTCGTGTCGCTCACCTCTCCGGGTGGCACCCCAGGGGACGGTCTGCCTGTCGGGCCCGGGTTCCGGGTCCCCTGCCTGCTCATCTCGCCGTGGACCAGGGGTGGCCGCGTAAACCACGACCCCTTCGACCACACCTCGATCCTGCGCTTCCTCGAGGTGCTCACCGGGGTTGAGGCAACCAACATTAGCCAGTACCGTCGTCAGACGCTCGGGGACCTCACCACGGCCTTCCAGTTCGGCCCTGGAAACCAACAGCCTCCCGTTCTGCCCGACACCAGCGGGCCGGCAACCCTTGCCGCCTACACGTCGACGCTGCCGCTACCGAGCTTCCCCGGCGCCAGCCAGACCCCTCCCACGCAGGACCAGTACCCACAGCCGCCGCTGCAGTGATGCCTTGTCCGCTCCCCGTCAGGGCTGGTTGGCCCTGGCGGGGGAGCGGGACGAGCCACGTGCCGACTTCGCTCTAGTCTGGGACTGGCTGCTGGGCGCTCTCCACGGCGCTAAGTCTGACCGTCGCTTTCCGTGTACCTCGGCGGCGCTTCCCGACGAAGTTCGTAGCCGCCGCTCTCCAAACCTGCGCGGCCGACTGCCCCCCTCATGTGAGCGCTACCATAGGGTGACGCGCCCGCAAGTCGTGTACCTGGGGGGTCGGTATCTGGACAGGCCGTACGCGGCCGACTTTTGGCGTACGAGGACCGAGCTACCTCGCAAGGGAGCAATATGAGCGATCACAAACGTGGGCCTACTCGCAGTGGCGCCGGCGGCCTGGCCTCGGCCTCCCGTGTAGCTGCCATCGTGGCCGGGCTCCTGGGTACAGCTCTGGTGGCGCCGGCCAACGCCGTCCCCGCGGGCGCTTCTTCGGCGCCAGCCAAAAGAGTCCCCGTTCCGGGGTACGTGTTCGTCCACGACCCGAGCATGACTAAAGAAGGCGCCACTTGGTACTTGTTCTCCACGGGCGACCCACAGGGCGTGATCGACAACGGGAACATACAGATCCGGGAGTCCACCAACTTAACAGGCTGGCGCCTGGTGGGCTCAGTGTTCCAGGACATCCCGAGCTGGATCGGGCCCAAGCTAGGCGGGGCCGTCCCGAACCTTTGGTCGCCTGACATCTCATACTTCTCCGGCGCCTACCACCTCTATTACGCGGCGTCGTCGTACGGGTCGAACACCTCCCTGATCGCCCTCGCCACCAGCCCTACGCTCGACCCGGCCAGCCCCCGCTACCACTGGACCGACAAGGGGGAGGTCTTCTCGTCGACCTCCGCCGACGACTACAACGCCATCGACCCCGCCGTGGCCTCGGGTGCGAGCGGCTCGAAGTGGCTCGTCCTCGGGTCGTTCTGGAGCGGGATAAAGCTGCTCCAGCTGAACCCGGCCACGGGAATGCCCGTACCGCCGCCCAGGCTGGTCTCTCTGGCCGAGACAGCTGCTCCCGACGCGGAGGAGGGCGCTTACGTGGTGCCGCACGGCGGCTACTACTACCTGTTCGTCTCGAGCGGCGTCTGCTGCAAGGGAATCGGGAGCTCCTATCAGGTCATCGTGGGACGATCGGCGCGGATAACCGGGCCGTACGTCGACCCCAACGGGACGCTGATGACAGCCGGCGGTGGCATGGAGCTGCTCGGTAGTGACGAGGGCATGATCGGGCCAGGGTCGCCCTCGGTTTATGTCAGCAGCAGTGGGGACCTCATGGACTACCACTACTACGACGCCTGGGACAACGGTAACCCGTGGATCCAGGTGCGCCCGCTCCTGTGGACCTCCGCCGGCTGGCCGGTTACCGGGCCACCGATAGTCCCGGTACCAGGAGCCCCTCTTGCCAGTACGCCGGGTGGGTTGTAACACCGCCACCGACCTGAACAGCCACCGCGGCGCCCAGTCCCTCACGAAGGCACGGACGCCATCGTCACTCATGCAACCATCGGGCCCGGCGGACCGACCGGCGGCTTCTTAGACCGCCACGGTAGCTTGCCCTGGTGATGGCGCGGGCGACGTTCCTGGGCTGTTGAGGCCGCGGTCAGCTCCCGGCGGTTCGGTCAGACGGCTGACGGACAGCTTGAAACCGCGCTTCGCTATCGTATGGAGGGTGAAATTACGGCTGCACAGGTAAAAGCCATAAGCGCCTCTAGCTCAACGGCAGAGCAACGGACTCTTAATCCGCAGGTTGTGGGTTCAAATCCCACGGGGCGCACCCTCTGACCAGCAGTTTCTTTAGTAGTCACCTCCCCGAAGTAAGCTCTGGGCAACATTTGGGCAACAATGGGGGGGAGGCCAGTAGGCCATGAAAGGGAGCCTTCAGGAGCTGGGCGACGGCCACTGGCGGCTGCGGGTGTTCGTGGGGCGGGAGGCTGGAAAAGTCCGCCAAGTTAGCCGCAACTTCCGAGGTAGCCGGCGTCAGGCGCAATCGGCCCTGGCAAAACTCGTGGCAGATGTTGAGCGCCAACAGGTGGCGACCGGCAAGGTGTGCACTTTGGGCGAGTTGGTCGACCTGTGGCTCGAAGACATTGCACCGCACCGCTCGCCGTACACAATGCGTGAGTACCGGCGCATTACGGCAAGAACCATAAGGCCGGCCCTCGGCGCCGTCCGCATCGACAAGATCAGTGGGCGGTACCTCGACAATTTCTACAGGAAGCTTCACCAGGACGGTCTGTCCAGCTCGTAGGTCCACCAACACCACTCCGTCGTCCATGCGGCACTGGGCCGGGCTGTCAAATGGGGGTTGCTGCCCCAAAACCCCGCCGACCGGGCCACCCCACCTCGGGCAGCTCGATCTACGGCTTCCGCACCCGCCGTAGCCGATGTGCAAAAGCTGGTCGCGGAGGCCGAGAAAACCGACACCGTGCTGGCGATCGCGGTGGCGTTGGCCGCCATCACCGGGGCGCGGAGAGGAGAGCTGTGCGCTCTGCGGTGGAGCGACGTCGATTGGCAACGGCGGACCTTGACGATCTCCCGGTCCCTGTCGGTCGTAAACAACGTGGTGGCCGAAGGGCCGACAAAAACCCACCAGCGGCGCGACACCGCGGTCGACGATGCCCTCGGCGCTTTCCTGACCCGTCGACGTGCCGAACAAGTCAGCTACGCCGGAACCGTTGGGGTCGAGGTCGTCGACGACCCATTTGTTCTGTCGCGGTCGGCGGATGGGTCCGAGCCGTGCCTCCCTGATGGCCTCACTCACCAGTACCAGCGCCTCGCCAACCGTTGGGGTGTCGTCGCCACCTCGATCAGCGCCCTCATGAGCGAGCGCCCGACACCTGCGCCGCGAGAGAGCGGTTCGACGGCGATGGCGAGGACGGGGGTCCCGGGGTCGTCCCACGGTCCAAGTTCTTCGCCCGAAAAGTGTCCTGGTCAAGCCAATACCGAACAAGCGCCCCAGGTTGCCGTCCTCGGCCGGGAGGGGGCCTGCCGCCCTCCCTGCTACTCACGGATGGCGGCAAGTGCCTCGGGCAACGTGAACGCTCCGGCGTAGAGCGCTCTTCCGACGATGGCGCCCTCGACGCCGACACCGCCGAGCGCGCTCAGCGTGCGCAGGTCGTCAAGGCTGCTGACTCCGCCACTGGCGATCACCGGTCGGTCTGTCGCCGCGCACACCGCCCGCAGCAAGTC
>DATJUH010000034.1:0-14362 GCA_035502515.1 Acidimicrobiales bacterium | reverse complement strand
AACTGCGCGTTCCATCATGGTCAGTTCTAACCGGCGGCGAGCGGCGTTCCTTGACGCGCCCCAATGTGACCCGGCGGCGACCGCTAATGCCCCGAGTGCCAGGGTGGACATCGCCCCGACGGCCAGAGACGAACCGCCGGTGATGGCTTCCGTTACTGCGGTACCTCCGCACACAAGTCCGACGACGCCGCCGAGCGCCGCGATGACACCCCCGCGGCCGCCGCCGGCGTCAAGGTCCAGAGACCCGATGCCGGCGGCAGAACGGCGCAACATCTTCTCCCGAAGAGGTTCGGGTAAACCAAGCCACCTGTTCGTGATGGTGCCGCGACGTTTGCGTGCCTGGTTGGCCTCGCTGAGGCCGTCTCCAATGTCCCAGACTGAAAGCTCCCGTATCAGCTGGGCTACGTCGCGACTGAAATCCACAGCACCCTTATCTCCCACTGGCTACCCGGACAACTTACCCTTCCAGGTGCAAGCTTCCTCCGGATGTAAGCTGCCTCTTACTTATTCTTCAGTTATTGTGTGGGTTCAATGGTCTGCCCGGACGGGACGGTCTTGGCGGGATCGGCGGGGATATTTGCCTGCTGAGGCTGCTGCTGGCCCATCGCCTGAAGAAGCGCATTCTGTTGCATTATCTGGGCACTTAACTGCTGCTGCTGTACGTGGAGCTGCTGGTTCTGGACCTGCATGCTTTCGTTGTGCCGCAGAGCGGCATGATCAGCAAACAGCCGCTGGTTGATTTCCTCGCCGAACTGCTGAAGCTTAGATTTCTGCAAAAGCGACACCTGCACGTACGAAATGGAACCACCACTATTTTGTATCGCCAGGGCGGCCCTCATCGAACCAGAAATAATGGCTAACGACAGAATCAACAGAATGACAGCGGCAATTACGCTCGAAGCGAACAAAGCCAGCGACACAATAAAGAGGACTAGGCCGAGAATAAATCGGGGAACGTGAAACTTCGTATTGACAGAAACGCCCGCGACATTGTGGAGCGGATATGTCGCCTGGTTAGATCCCACTGGGATCACGAGAAATGTATTCGGGGCCCTGACAACAATACGAGTGCTGGACACTCCCATCCTTGCCTTCAACCAAAAGAACAGAATTGAGAGCCAAAAACTCTCCTCAGCTACGTTCGTTTCACCCGGCGCAAACTGTAAGTTCGACAAGATTCTCCCTTCTTATTGAATAGACGCGTGCAAGCATGAATAATACCATCCCTCCTCCTGATGGTCTAGGGCCAATGTGTCGAAAAACAGGCACTGTAATTCAGAAACACGGACGCGGCTACTTGGAAAAGCCGAGGAACCATTGGCGCTGGAGGGGTGTAGCGCCTTGTTTATCATCGTCATTATTTGTTAGGACTGAGAGTGGTACAGCGGCGTCTCTGTGTGGCAAGCGTGTTTCCTAAATGTTAATCAACACTTCACCTCCATCGAATCGGTACCGGCGAGATGAGCTTGAACGGCCTCGTGACGGAATTGGTACGCCGCGCCGTCCTGGCGGAGGATCTTTCGGGCAAATGCGTCATCGAGGAACCGCATCAGACGAGCCGGCAATTCCCGCCGGAGGGCCAGCCACCAATTCGCGATCACAAACGATGGTGACGCGGCGTGATAAAGGCCAAAGCAGAGGCCGATGATGATCGCTGAGGAGATCGCCACCCCGAAACCATCCTTAGCCACTGACCACAGGTTGCCGGCGTCGCCAACTTGGGCCGCAGAGGCCAGGCCGTCTCCGACGAAACCCACACAAAACGCAGCGCCAGCGGCTAGTAGAGAAGTCCGGCGAAAAGCGCGCGAATCCTGCGCCAATGCTTCCGCTGGGCTGGACGCGGTCTTGGATATCTCTTCACTCCTCCTCAAGCCAAATGGCAAGGAGCACACCCCACCTATGATCACCCCGGCGGCCAGGCCGACCGGTATTCCGGCAACGAAAGAGGCAACCACTGCTACGGCAATGCCTACCATCAGGCCGGCTACTATGCCGCCGCCAGCCTTGGTCCAGCGGAACCTATGGCTCGCAGGGACGCGACGGCGATAACACAGCGCCGCCAGCCCGGCAGCCACCCCCACACCGAAGCCATTGATAACCGCGGCCGGAAGTCCCACGCCGACGCCCTCTAGTAAGCCTGCGACCAGACCCCCCATCAGCCCACCGATGAAGCCCCCCGCGGGTCCCGTCGACGCACCACAGCCAATCCCAACCCCGAGGCCGACGGGCAACGCACCAAAAAGCGTCCGGTCATTTCCCAACCCCAATTTGCCCGCCAACCCAGCGGCCAAGGCACCAATGGCGGCTCCAGCCATGGCTCCCGCAATTCCTTCTTTTGGTGTGCGGAGCTCGACCGGCCAGAACCGTTGGGCAAACCGGCCGATCGCGACCGCAATCACTATCCCGATACCGAGCCCAACGCCGATCCCCACCCCAACGTGGCTCCCAAAGACTGCCGCGATCGCCGCTGCTATGCCGCAAATGGCCCCGACGGTTACGGGCACGAGCCCGCGGGGAGCCAGGCTGTCCAGCGACCACCACTCCAGGCTGATGGGCTTGCCCTCTCTTTGTAGACGACGGGCTAGGAAATTAAGCCAATTCAGAGCTCCTTCGGCCCGGTCGGGAGCCGACGAATAAGCATTCACCACGAACCGCTCCAGAAGGTGGCGGCGAATGGAGTTCTCGTCGGGGAACAACTCGGTATTGCATAGGTCAGCCGGGTCGTCCACTTGCTCGTTCTGGCTGTGGTTGTAAACGGCATCAGCTAGCCCGACGTAAAGAGGGCTCCTCAGCACTGCCCTGACCGCGGTCGAATTTCGCAGCGCCTCGGCGACCGGCGCCCAACGACGGTCCCTGTGCTTGTCGGACAGATAGCTTGCGACTTGCTCGGCGTCGCCGTCGAGGTCGAGCGGCCGCAGTTCGATCACCGCGGCTCCATACAGCAGAGTTTTGCCGTGACCATAGTCCCGCACCGCTTCCCTGTACTCCTGGGTCCGGCAAGTGATCACCAGTCGCGGCGGTCGGGGCCGGCCATGGCCCTGCATGGCTGCCATGAACATCTGGTTCAGTTGCACCAGCGCCTTGTGACGGGCCTCGACCGGGAGGTCGTCAAGTCCATCGAGGAACGGAAGGACCTTTTGGGCGTCAAGCAGTTTGGCCACGTTGGACTTATTCGTCCAGTCGGAAGAGATCACCGATCCGAAACTCCCGTAGTGCAGGGGAATAGCCTGCTCCAGCCAAGCCAAAAGGTCTTCCTCTTCCGGGTCCCAGGACGAGAGGGACAAAAACACCGGCACCGCTCCGCCAGGCTTCCGTTCCGCCGGGTTGAGGAGCGGCGCCATGAGCTGCCACATCAATGTCGATTTGCCGGAACCGCCCTCGCCCAGGATGACCAACCACCCGGTCGGGACCCGCTTGAGCACGTTTGCCAGATCGCGGCCACCATCGCCAAGTTCCCACGCCCTTTCCGCCTCCTTCCGGGGAGCGGGGCGTTGCATAACATCTGTGCCCCTAAGCCGCAGGTCGACAACGTTTTGTTCCGCCAAGGTGACCAATTCCGACGACTCCACCCTCACATCGCTGCCCGCCGGTCCCCACCGCACCGCCAGGTGCTGGCCTTCGCGGCGGCTGACCATCCGGGACTCCAACGGCGGCCGCTGACGGACCAGGTTGGCGAGTTGCTCAGCCAGGTGACCGATGCTGTCCCGGGGCTCGCGCCCGCTGACGGAGGCTGGGCTCTCTACGGATTGGCCCGGTCCGGGTTGGCCGGACCCGGACGCGTGGACGAGGACTGGGTCCACCAGGGTGGGACGCCGCCGCCCGGTCGTGACTCTGGGCTCGTCGGAGCCATCGCCGGTTTGTGTCTCCGGAAGAACGCTTCGCGCCGGCAACTCGAAGCGGGGGACCGCCTTACTGCCGACGTAAACGACGGGGGTTAGCCACGACAACCCGGTTTCCATCAAGGCCAGCCGGCCCTGCATAACCGCGGCGTCGACTTCCCGCCCGCTCGCCAAACCGCCGTAGAACCTCTGCGAGAAAGCGATGGCCGAATCATCGTCCACGGCGAACTGCATGGCCACGACGGCGCTCACGCCGCTGCGGACCAACGTAGAGGCCGTACCGGAGAACGGGTCGCCGAACCGGCCTCGGCCAGACATACAGGCGTTGAGGACGACGAGCGGGATGGGCGAGCCCTCGTTTTGGATCAGGTCGGCCAATTGCCGGGCGTCCACCCAAAGGGGCTTCCCGTTTGCACCTATCAGTTGCAGGCTGGCGCCTCTCCCATGGCCACTGAAATGCAGGACGTCGATGGGTGCCCCGTCATTGATGCGTTCTTGTAGCGAAGCCCACGACCAATCGTCCACCCATTCCAGGTCGACGTCCCTACCTGCCAGCGCCTCGCCAAGACGGCGCTGCTCCGTCTCGATGTCCAGGTCTTCCCTTCCCCCGACCACGCCCAGGATATGAAGTGGTGGTGTTGCGGGAAGGTGTGGGGGGCTGAACGGCTCTCTCTCTACCCGCCGGACCAAGGAATCGTGCCTGGCCACCCACCGGCCGCCCCTTTTTGGATCAGGGTCCCATAACGCCTCCCAAGGCAGTGACTCGAGTTCCGGGTCGGCCAGACGGAGCACTATGCGGAGGCGGCCGCGACGGTCCCTGGCTATCGCCCTGCTGCTGTTGTACGCCTCGAGGACACTGCGTTTGAACACGGCTCTGAAGAGCTGTTCGCCGACTGTTCGTATGGGCTCGACATCGGGGTCACTTTCCAGGATGGCCATCTGAATGAGCCGGAAAAGAGTCTTCGGGTCGCCGAAGTCCAGACGTGCCGTGGTCTCAGCTACCGCGCCATCGCCATGGGAGAGCCTGACCCGGTACTGGACCCGTTGCTTTCGGATCTCCAGCTCGACCTCGTCCGTGATCGCGTTCAGCCCTTCTCCGGGACCGGTGGGGCGGGCTGGTGGCGCCATTCGGTTCCTCTACTCGCTCAGTCGTCTGTCCTGGCGCGGGTAGGCCCGTGCTGAGGAATGGTCGCGGCAATTTCGCCGGGGCGGCGTACGAGTACCGCTCGAGCCGAGAACGACGGCGACGACCACAAGTCGACGGGCGTAACAAAGGAAGCAACCACGCCGGCCTCGGGCGGTCTCGTGCGGTCTTTCTTCACGTTGTACCGGCACAGGTCTTTCATAAGCTCGACAGACGCCTGCTTGATCTCATCTGTAAGGCTGGGGTCACCTCGTAGGGCCTGCGCCGAGGGCATATCTTCATGAGGTGATTCGGCGAACAGGGGGTTGAACTCCAGGTCGAACACGTCAATACCCAGGTCTTCGTCGAGCCCACCGGAACGGAATTGGCGCGGGCGCTTCCATCGACACAATGGGTTGATCACGGCGACCGGGTACGGTGACGAGTTCTCGCTGAAACACCGGTAGACGAACTCTGAGCAGGTCACGCTCTTGCGGCCCGCGAGTTCGGACGAGAAGTCGAGCGTCACGGCCTCCTCGCCCATGCTGCGAAGAAAAGCCCGCGACATAACATCGAGACCGGAGGCCAGTGGCTTTATAGCCCTGGCCATCCACCCGTAGGAGCGAACGAAGGCAGGGAAGACGAGAGCCAAGAGGCTGAGGTAAGCGTACTCTTCCACCTCGTGGCGTAGTTTCTCGCTATTGGCGATCGCGATGGCAGCGGCGTCGGGATTACCCGGAGCCGGACCATAGTGGAGGGCCGTGACGCTGTAGTCGCAGCGCTCGTCGAGCCGTTCGTAAATCTTTACCTCTTGTACCGTCGGCTCGCCTTTTAGGTGGTGTGTGACATGGGCAAAGTAATCGTCCCCGATGTAGATGGCGCAATGGTTTATGGGGCTGTTATCCGCAAATTTGATGAGAGCGCTAGTGGGAAAGGAGCTATCGAACAGCAGGACGTCACCAGGGGCCAAACGGTCGACGAAGTCCCTGTCCCGCAGCGTGACAAGGCAGTCGCGGTCTTCACCGGACTGTTGGGCCATCGCCTCTGTAGGCAACATTCGTCTGGCCTATGGCGTACGTTTCGGTGCGCGCCACCCCATCATCCGATACCTCATTACGCGGCAAGGTTAGCCGCCTCCTTGTGTCGGAGCCGCTTCACAAGACAATTTCCAGGTCTTTTCTGGCGCGCTTGACCCATAATTGGCCAATCAGTTGCTCGTCCTCCGCCGCCGCCGACCTCAGCCACTGCCCGGCGCGGCCATCCGAGGCGCGGGCGGCCAGTAGGCCAAGGTACCGGGCGACAGGACCGCACTCGCCGATAAAGCGTCCCAGCACTGCGATCTTTCCCGGGTACTTGGCCAGGGCGTGCAATAGCATCTTTGCCTGCTCGGGATGGCCGCCCGAATCCCAACACAACTGGGCCGTGACACAGGCCGCCACCGGCCATGTCGGGTCGACAGTGGCTCCGATTACCTGAGGCACAATTTCGTCGAGCACAGCCCTGGCCGCTTCGTGATCACCGCCTGCGGCGATGGCCAGCCCTGCACCTGCCCGCCAAGCCAGGAACTCTGGGTGCTCCTTGGCGAACTGCATCAATGGCGCAGCCATCCGATCGAGCGTCCCGTCGTGGAAAGACCTGAAGAACATGTGCACCGCGAACGCCAGGGTGGCGTCTTCGATGCCGTAGCGCTGGCCTGTCTCCACAGATGCTGTGGCGTGCCGGTCGGAGGCTTCCTCGTCCCCTCGGAGCAGTGACCACGTTGAGCGGACCATGCTCGCCTCCCAGCGCGCCCGGGGCGACGAGTTGGCATCGGCGGCGCGGAGGAACATGGCGAGATGGCGCTCGGCCTGCAGGGCGTCGGCCATCGTCACGGCGTCGATGAGGGCAGCAAGATGGGCCTGGCATTGCCAGGCCGTATCGCTCATGCGGTCGGCCACGTCGCACAGCTCGCCCGACACCGCCGCCGGGACCTCGCGGACGGCCTTTCTCGAGTTGTACGTCGCGGTAAGGGCGGTAGCCACCAAAGGGCCGTCGCCGGTCTCACGGGCAATGGCGAGCGCATGCTCCATCAGGGCGGGCTCCAGTAACCCATGGTGGTTGAGTGTGCTTTCGTTGACCCACGCGGATATCACCCGCACCTGGACAGAAGGGCTAAATGCCGCGACTTCGGCCAGTACTTCGTTGAGCAATGCCCACCTGAGCGGAAAGTCGACCGTCGACCGGGCATACGGCTCGGTGGCCAGAGCCACTTCAGCGAGGAGCGCAGGCTGGTCAGCGTCCCGGGCTGTTTGGGCCGCCTTTCGCCAGGTGTCGGCCGCATCGTCGCGACGGCCACGGTACGCCAGGGTGGTACCCAGCCGGTTTAATAAAGCGACTGCTGTGCTTGGGTCGGAGCGCCGGTCACAATGGGCCAGGCCATGGTGGCAAAACTCTTCGGCCAACTCGAAGGCCAGTCCCTGCAGCGCTTCGTCTATCCCCGCCAGCACGATGGACAGCAACCGGCGAGCGGTTATTTCAAGCATCTCGAAAACATCGAGGGCTTGGCGAGCAGCGCGAAGAGCCTCGCCCTGGCCCTCCCACGCATCTCCTACCGCTTCTCTGAACTGGCGCAGTGATGGAGCGTCGAGCGAGGTGATAACAGCCTCGCGAACCAAAGGGTGGTGCCAGATGTAGCCGTCGCCGGAATCGGACTCGTCCAGCAGCCCGCCACCCTCGACGACCCGGTCCAGCGCCTGCCTGACCAGGCGAGCTTCGCCGCGCGTCACCGTAGCGATGACGTCGGCGTCGACATCAGTGCCCATAAGGGCGGCGACTTGGAGCATTCGCCGAACACCCGGGCTCAGCAACCGCGTCCGGGCTGCGACCAGGTCGCCGATATCGATCGGCCCATCTCCCAAGTGCTGAGTGGGTTGGCCGCTCATCACGGCACCTATCAGCAACGGGATGCCTTTGGTCAGCTGGTAAAGGTCAGTGACGCTAGGCAGCCCGGGTTTTTCCCGGCCCAAGGCCTTTGGCCACTCAGTTAATAGGTCCCCGATCTGCGAAGAGCTAAGCGGCCCGAGGTGGACCACGATGGGGCTCAGCCGGTGGAGCAGCTCTCGAAAGCCGCGCGACCTCGAAGCCGTTTCCGGCCGGGCCGCCAGCACAACGGTCAACCTCCCGTTGACCGCTCGCTCGAACAGCAGTCCCAACAGTGACGCCGTTTCGGAGCTCATGCGGTGGGCGTCGTCAACGACGAACACGAGGTGCTGGTGGACAGACGCCGACTGGGCCAACTCGACCACCGCCTCGAACAAACGAAGGCGGGCGATGCCGACGTCCGTTACCGGCGGTTGGGGCCGGTTGGGCGCTTTTGGGATTAGCCACGCCAGGTCGGCCACCAACGGCCCCAGATCGTCCAAGAAGGCGGAGGCCACGGACGAGGCCAAAACCTCTCTGACCAGTTCGGCGAAGGGCCGGTACGGCAGAACCTCATCATCTTCTGCTGACGTCTCCACTACCAGGGCTTGGCGCGAACGGGCTTGGGCAGCGAACTCGTTTAGAAGCCGGGATTTACCAATTCCCGGCTCGCCCACTATCAGGCCGAAGCCGGGCTCCTGGTCCGGGCCAGCCCCTTCCATGAGGCGTATTAACAACGCCAACTGATCGTCGCGCCCGACGAACGGGAGAAAGTGAGGCGGAGACGACCGTTTTCGGGGTGCCGCCCGCCGCGCCGCTTTTATTATCTCGACAACGGTCTCGTCCGCCGCGAACTGCTCCTCCAGCGGGGCTGGAGCGGGGCCTGCAGTTGGGCTCTTCTCGTCATTGTCCGCCGTCGAGGCCCCGCGTGCTCCCCGGGGAGGTGACGACCCCACTTCCCGAGCTGATGGCGACGGCCGACCGATGGCAGGGTCCTGCAGCAGGATGGCCTTTTCGAGCTCAGTGATCTCATGGGACGGGTTCACTCCCAGCGCTTCGACCAAGTGACGACGAAGCCTGGCACAGGCTCTCAGCGCGCCACCCTGTGAGCCGCTCCGATACAGCGCCAACATGAGCTGGGCCCAGAACCGTTCTTCGTCAGGGTATTCGACTACCAGGCCCTCGAGTTCTCCGACGACCTCGCGGTGAGCGCCACAAGCGAGGTCGACGTCGATGCGCTCCTGCAAGGCCATGAGACGAGCGGCCTCGAGCCGGGCGCGCTGGGCTGGTGCGAATGGTACATCCAGCCCAGCCAGTGCCCGTCCGCTCCACAACGCCAGCGCCTCTGCAAGCACTACTCTCCTCTGCTGGAGGTGGTCCTGGTCGCTGTCCCGACGGCTCTGGACCACCAGCGATTCGAACCGGCTCGAGTCGACGTTGTCGGGCGAGACGTCGAAGACGTACCCATTGCCGTCCAGGCGGAGGGCCGCTCCAGCAACGCCCAGGTGGGTGCGCAGCCGGTACACGAGGCCCTGCAGGTTGGCCATCGGGTTGCGAGGAAGCCGCTCGCCCCAAAGGTCGTCTATCAGCCGCTCGTTGAGGACAACTCGCGTCGGCTCCAAGGCCAAGCGCGCTACAAGTGCGACCTCGAGAGCCCTTTGCACATCTAGACGCGCGCCGTCGAGCTCGACCCTTACGGGACCCAGCAGGCGGACCTGGATCACAGCGTCCTCCGTTCCTTTAGCTCTTGACATCCTCGCGCTTCATATCGCCGCGCAACATGAAAAAGTACGGCCTTCAAGGCCGTGCGATCACCATACGAGCACCGTAAGAGTGCCGTGCTGGGACGCAGGAGAATGATGATTCTTAACCGGCTGGGCGACCCCCGGTCCGGCCTTCCAACCGGAGCAAACGAAAGGCGTTTGGAGGCGTGGCATGAACTCGTCGGGCCTAATCGGTAGGGAAGACAATGCGAACTGGCACCTTATTCTAGTGGTGCGCCGGTTGGTCGAAGTGGCGGCCACATTGCTGTGGGAGTTCCTGGCCTACTGCTTATCTAAGGCCAAAGCCTGGCGCCTCGGGAACACATGCGCCGGGGGCGTGCATTTACGGACTGCCCTGGAACGGCTGGGCCCGACGTTCATCAAGTTGGGCCAGATCCTGGCCAACCAGGTCGAGATGGTGCCGGCGTCGGTCCAAAGCGACCTTTCGTCCCTCCTGGACCACGCCGCTCCGGTCCCCGGACAGGCCATCGCAGCTGAGATCGTGGAAGCTTACGGCCGGCCGACGAGCGAGGTTTTTGATTCCTTCAATCTTGAACCTATTGCCTCTGCCTCGATCAGCCAGGTCCATGAGGCCACCTTGGCCGGCGAGCGCGTGGCAGTGAAGGTGCGGCGGCCCGGGGTTGTCGTCCAGGTTGGGATCGACCTGCTCATTCTCAACTTCGTGGCCCGCGTTGTGCACCGGGTCAGCAAGAGGGCCAGGGGCCATAACGTCATGGGCCTTGCTGGTCAGTTGGCCGGTATGGTTCGGGCAGAACTCGATTTCGAGGCCGAAGCGGCAAACGCTGAACGCGCGCGCGCCGCGCTGGCAGGTCAGACGCGAGCCGTCGTCCCGCACGTGTTCCACGGGTTCACGCGTCCGAACGTCCTCGTCATGGAATACATCGAGGGCATCTCCTTGAGCGACCGCGCCGCGCTCGACGCGTGTGCTCACGACGGTCGAGAAGTCGCCACAACGGTCATGTCATCGGCTCTCTGCATGATGAATGGCGACCGCTTCCACTGTGACCTGCACCCGGGGAACATCGTTTACTTGCCTGACGGCCGCATAGCAATATTGGACTACGGGGCTTGTGGGACGTCCACTCCGGAAACCCGGAAAGCCCTCTCCGTCCTCTTGTTTGGCTTGGCCACAGCGGACTCGCGCCAGCTAAGTGAGGGGGCATTGGCGTTCATGGTGACAACCCGGCCTTACGACCAGGCCTGCTTTTCGGAGCGGCTCCGCCAGATCCTTCTCCCGGTCGCGTCGTCGCCGTTGGCATCGATAACGGTTGCCCGGGTCTTGCTTGACCTGCTCAGGGTGATGCACACATACGGGCTGCGGCTCCAGGCTGATGTCGCACTCCTCGTCAAGGCCATGGTCACCGCCGAAGCAACAGCCCGCGACCTCCACCCCGAGGCGAGCTTTAGTGAGGCACTCCTGGCTTTTGTGGCCGCGCAGGCCATGCCCACGCCCTCGTTGGCTCTGGCGGACGCAAAGGCCCTTGACGACTCGGCCGGCTCCGTGCCGTTGCAGAGCCGCTGCGCCCACGAGCCCACTGCTCTGGAGCCTACCAGTGTGAGCCCCATCGACCTCGACCTGCGCACCGCTCCCTCTGGCTCTCTCACTACTCCGGTTGACGAACCACAACCGCTCTTCTTGACCAACGTCTGACTACCCACGGCCCGCCTGGGCCTTAAACAAACAACTAAAGGAGAAACAATGGACAATTCATCTGCAGTTCGATGGGCTTACGGGCTTGCGGCCGGGGGGACCCTGGTGTCTGTCGGAGGATTCGTGCCTTGGGTCAACTCCATTGGCGGCGTTGTCCGAGGTCGCCCGAGCACGATCGCAGCACTTGCGCTAATAGTATTTGGCGCGGTGCCTGCCATCCTGGGCCAGCGTGTGGCCCGCCACCCAGCCGCCTCGGTGGCCCGCACCTTTATGTGGGTTTTCGCTTCCATCGACCTGGTCGGTTGGTTCGTGATGTGCCTGGGCCTGGTCCTGGCCAGCAGCATCGGTTTAGAAAGCTTTGCCCGTCCTGAGGCCGGCTTCTTCCTGTGCTTTGTTGGCTTGATGACAATCTTCGTCTCCACGATCTTTGTCCACGGCAGGTCGGCCAACAGTGCGGTTACTAGGCTGGTCCTGCCACCGCGGCAATAGGCCAACCCACGCACCAGATTTGACCGACGAGGACTCGGTCACCACAATGGGCCAGGGCGCGGGCAGTGGCGGGCGAGCCTTCTTCCCAGGCACCGTTGGGGATATCGGCCGGGGCCAGCACTGCGGCGGCGAGCCGAGGGCGGGTAATGGCCGCAGGCCGGGGCCCGATGGCTCTATCCCGCCGCTACGTAATCGTGACTTAGTGGTGCCAGCGACGTGTACAACCCTCTTCCTCTCCCAGAGATGGCCCGGGCATGTGAACCACATGTGAGCGCCGTGTAGGAGTCGTGTGAGGCGCCTGCTCGAAGCTGGGTTTGCCCGGGCAGGATCCAGCCCGCCCGACCGGTCCCCAGCCGACGGGGGCCACGACGAAAGGAGCAGTAGGTGTTCAGACGAGCTATACCCATGATGCTGACGGGCGCGCTGGCTATTGCCACTGGTACCTTGGCGCTTACGGCTTCATCAGCCAGCGCGGCAACCCCGGCCATGCCGATCATCAGGGCCGTCCACTTCAGTTATCTCGGCCCCAACATGAGCATCGAAATTGACGGAAGCGGTTTCGGCACTCCCGCCATCGGTCTCCCGTACACGGGGAACGTGGCTAATTTCGAGTTCTCGGACACGTCGAGGGGCGAATCCTGGGGACAAAACGGTCAGTGGCCCCTGGAGTACACGTCGTGGACTAATAACCGCGTCGTCGTGAATGGACTTGCCGGTAATGGTACTGCCGAGGCGGGCGACCAGGTCTCGGTCTCGGTTTCAAATAGGAACGGAGGCCAAGCCGCGACCTGGACTGGGACGCTCGCACCCTCTCCCGCCCCAGCTCTAATGGCCAACCAGCCGAACCCGGTCATTACAAGCGTGGGCTTCAGCGATATTGGGCCGAACATCAAAATCGTCGTCACGGGGGCCGGGTTTGGCGCCCCGA
The DNA here is from genome assembly GCA_035502515.1 of Acidimicrobiales bacterium. Taxonomy (GTDB): domain Bacteria; phylum Actinomycetota; class Acidimicrobiia; order Acidimicrobiales; family Palsa-688; genus Fen-671. The sequence goes on along the minus strand of DATJUH010000034.1, from coordinate 1,650 downwards.
CAATTGGCATGCCCTACCCGAACGGCAACGTAAGCAATTTCAATTTCTCCGACACGTCCAGGGGTGAAACCTGGGGAGGTAGCGGTAACTGGCCCACTAGTTACGCTTCCTGGTCCGCCACGAGAGTCGCGGTGTACGGTCTGGACGGCAATGGGACGGTCCAGCGAGGCGACCAATTTAGCGTGACAGTCCAGAACGCCAAGTCGGGTGAGTATTTCACGTGGAGCGGCACCCTAAGTCCTTCCATTGCCATAGCTCCTCTCCCTCGCCCGTCCCGACCCGCCCCTCAAAAGAAGGGGCTAAAACTAAGTCCGTCTGCCGTCGCCGCCGGAGCACATGAAACAGCAACCGCCCTGGTCAAGGCCGGCGAATCGGCAGTGCTCGTGGTGAACTACTCCGACGGAAGCCAGAAGGTGCTGGGACCGACCGCGGCGGCGGCCAGTGGCCAGGTCAGCTTTAGCTGGACAATCCCGAGCGGCGTTCGCGGCCTCGTCCACGTGACGCTCGAGGCGGGCGGGGTGCTCACGCAAGGTTCCTTCACCGTTAGCTGACGCACTGGGTAACTCTCTACCGGAAGGCTGGGCCGCCCGACAGGGCGGTCCAAGCTCTTCACCGATAGGGCTCGGGTGGATTGGGTCTACCCTAAATATTGGCTGTTCGACTGGCCAAATGGCCAGTCGGTTGCTGCACCCTCGCTGAGGTCGCTTTGTTGCGGATCGCACCGCCCCCGGATGACATTCGTCCATCCTGGGAGCTCGCAGAGCGATTGCGGCCCAACATCACGATAGGCGTTGCGGTTCTACAACCGCGCCAAAGTAATTCAGTCCTCGGTGGGCACCGGCACTGCGAAAGGACTTCGAGGCCGCGGAGGGAGGGCCGCAGCCACGATCGTCGCGACCGCGACAGTGGCCAGCACCACGTCCGAATAGATGGCGGACGCTCAATGAGGTCGTACTTCAGTACCAGCACACATTCCGCCCAGGCGCCAGTCATGACGGCGCCTGATCAAAAAGGGGCAACGCAAGCCACCGTTCAGCCAGAGGGGCGGAGGTGTTGGTGGCAGTCCTGACTCAGTGCGGTCAGGTAGGCGATGAGACCTTGTAGCCCATAGAGCGGGCGGCCGCTGCCATCCGCCGATCATAGGTGACGATCTCCGCCAAGTCCGTCCCGATCCGGGCCGCCGTCGCGAGGTGGATGGCATCCACGGACCTCAGTTCGGCTGGCGACATGGTGCCGGCTTGACCGAGGATGGGATCGTTGACGCGGACGAGGTCGACTCGGCTAAGGACGGCCCGCCAGGCCGCGACGGCCTGCTCCCCCCCTGTCAGGCTTCGAGAGAGACTTCTGCAATTTCAGGTCCGAGCGCAGGGCCGGGTAGACTGACGGCGTATAAACCCGAGCGTCGGTCCGGCGTGCGACCGCTCGAAAACGAGGAGATAAAAGTTGACAACACTTGAGATTGGCGAAAAGGTCCCTAATTTCACCCTGCCAGACACAGAAGGACGGTCGGTGGAATTTGTGGCCGGAAGCGGGCCGGCGGTCATAATCTTTACCTGCAACCATTGCCCCTACGCCCGCGCTTGGCATGAGCGTCTAAACCAGGTCGGACGCGACTATATGGGGAAGGGCGTGCAGTTCCTGCAGATTAAT
>DATJUH010000033.1:0-4305 GCA_035502515.1 Acidimicrobiales bacterium | reverse complement strand
CCAGGTGACGTGCTGGCCCATTATTTCCGCCTTAAGTGAGGGTTTGGACGCATGCACACGTCGACGGTGACGCGGTCAACGGTGCGGAGAGCGGATGGCAACTTTGCTGCCATGTCACAATGATGCCTCCCCGGCTAGGGGTCCTTGTTGTGTTCGGCGCTTCTGTCCGGCCTCAAGTCGGGCACCCGCCCGTTTGTGCCCATAGCCATGCGACCCGACCGTCCGGGAGGACTTCCAGGAGCCCTTGGTCCGGGACGGCGTCACCTGCGTCGGTGTCGACGTAGACCTGGCCTGCAGGCCCAATCGCGACCCCGACCCCGAACAAGGGGGAGAACGGGACGTGGTGGGGGCCACACGAGGATGGCCAGCGCGCTTGTACGGTCCCGGGTACCCGGTCGGGCCGAAGACGTTGGAGGCCTCGGTTGGAGGCAGAGACCACCGTCCCGTCGGGAGCGCTAGCGAGCGACCCGGTTAGGCCGCCCTGCCCGCGCAGGTTCTCCACGAAACGGAGCGCTCCCGAAGAGGTCTTTTCGTAGAGGCCGTAGAGCCCCCCGCCGCCGGCTACGAAGAGGTCGCCACGCGAGTCGAAGGCGAGATGCACGGCGTAGGTGAAGTCGTTTTGGACCGCCGGGTTGGAGAACACTCCGCCCCAGTGTGGAGGCAAGCGTGACTCGGGGTAAGGTTCCCCGACGACCCAGTAGAGCCTGCCTTCTGGCCCGAGCCGGTAGACACCGTTGGACGTGCCTATATAGAGCTCACCACCCGGCCCGAAGGTCAAGCCTGCAGGGCCGTCCAGTGCGGCCTCGCGTGCGGGCACGGGCGTGCGCTTCAACGCAATGGTGCCGCCGCCGGCAACAGTCCCGAGCACCCCGTGGGGTTCGATCTCGCGCACGCGAGAGCCTTCGGTGAAATACGCAGTGCCGTGCCTGCTCACCACCAGGCCCGTGTACCAGGAGAGGCTCAGGTGTGCCCGTAACGCCGGCGTACCGTCCGGCGAGATCCCCCCGATACCGTTCCCTGCCACGACAGCGAACCCTTTGCCTTGTGAATAGCGGAGGATCTGCTCTCTTTGCCTATCGACCAAGTAGAGCGCCCCGCTCGGGCCGACGGCCAGTGCCGCGGGCGCTTCCGGTGCAACGGGCGGGGCAGTGCCGGTGGCGCCGCTCACTGTTTCGGGGGCCTCCAAGAAGAGTGCCAAGCTACCGAGCACGCCAGCGACCAAGCGGCGGTGCTTCACGCCCACGGGCCTCACGGACAAGTAACAACTGGGGCTGGCACCCGGTTCCGCCGGCCGTCCGCCCACAAGATGCCGTCTCGTTCCGGCCCGTGGGTGTGCTCATCTGTTTTGGCCCCACTTAGGCGGCTAGTGCTCATCTGATTTGGCCCCACCCGAGGGTCCACCAAGGCGAGCACGACGCTGAACAACGTGGGTGGATGCCAAAGAGGTCGAAGGTGAGCTTGTACGAGCACATACGCAAAGCCCAGGAGCGAGAGAACCTTGGCGTTCGTGCCCTCGCCCGGCGCTTCCACGTCCACCGGCGGGACGTGCGCCAGGCACTGGCATCGGCCTTGCCGGCACCCCGTAAGCCCCCTCCGCCGAGGGCTGCACCAAAGCTCGACCCCTGGAAGCCTGTCATCGAAGAATGGTTGGAGGCGGACCGCTCGGCTCCCCGCAAGCAGCGCCACACCGCACGGCGCGTCTGGCAGCGCTTGGTGGAAGAGCACGGGGCGGACCTTGGCGAGTCGACCGTGCGCCGTTACGTCACCGAGGTCCGCGCTCGTCACGAGATGCCGATGGCTGACGTCAGTGTCCCCCAGCGTCACTTGTTGGGCGACGAGGCAGAGGTCGACTTCGGCTCCGCCACGGTCCTACTGGCCGGTGCGGCAACCGAGGTGCAGCTTTTCATCATGCGCCTCTCGGCATCGGGTGCCGGTTACGCACGCGCCTATTTGAACGAGTGCCAGGAAGTCTTCTTAGACGGCCACGTAAGAGCCTTCTCCCACTTTCACGGGGTACCCGCCCGGGTCCGCTACGACAACTTGAAAGCCGCCGTCGAAAAGGTCCTCCGCGGCCGCGGCCGCGTCGAGTCCGAACGTTTCGTGGCACTGCGGTCTCATTACGGCTTCGACAGTTTCTTCTGCCGTCCGGGGGTTGTCGGCGCCCACGAAAAAGGGGGCGTGGAGGGAGAAGTGGGGCGCTTCCGGCGCCGCCACATGGTCCCGGTCCCCAAGGTCGCATCCATGGCCGAACTGAACGAGTTCTTGGAGGCCGCCATGGCAAAAGACTCGCTCCGTTTCGTGACGGGGAGGCGCCTCCGTGTCGGCGAGCACTTGGCCCTCGAGGTAACAGAACTGCGCCCATTGCCTGCCGAGCCCTTTGGCTACGCAGCGTTCGGCAGCTTCAGGGTGGACCGCAAAGCGAGGGTCTTTGTGCGCGGTGCCTTCTATTCGGTGCCGGCCAGGTACTCAGGGCGACGACTCGACGTACGTATAGGCGCCGAGATGGTCCAAGCCTTGGACGGGGCGAGGGCCGTGGCCTCCCACCCGAGGGGCCAAAAGGGCGAGGAGAACTTGGTGCTCGACCATTACTTAGAGGTCCTTGCCATAAAGCCTGGCGCCCTCCCGGGTGCAACGGCACTTGCCAGAGCACGTGCTGGTGGGGTTTTTGGGGAGGCCCACGAACGCTTCTGGGCCGAAGCTCGCCGCCGCCAGGGCGACCGGGAAGGCACGAGGGCGCTCATCGAGGTGCTCTTGTTGCACCGCACGATGGGCGCGGCTGCGGTGATAGCGGGGGTGGAGGCGGCGCTGTCGGCCGGCTCCACCAGCGCTGCCGTCGTCGCCATTGAGGCCCGGCGCTCAGCCGAGACCGGCCAGGCACCGTTGCCGATAGGAGAGGGCCTCGCCCGCTTCGACCGGCCCAAGCCGACCACCGAGAAATACGACCAACTACTGGAGGGATCTGGGTGAGCACCAATACAGTCGACGCCGCTGCCAGCGCCGCCATCTACGCGGCCACAAAAGAGCTCCGCCTGCCGGTGGTGCGAGCCGACTCGGCCCGCTTGGCCGAACTAGCGGAGCGTTCTAGGTTGTCCTATCTCGGCTTCCTGGCTGAGGTGCTCTCGGCCGAAGTGGACCGGAGGACCGAGCACCGGCGGCAGCGCCGCATAACCGAGGCCCGTTTCCCTCGCCTGAAACGCCTCGCCGATTTCGACCTGGGGGCTGCTCCCACCGTCAACCCGGCCACGATCTCCTCCCTGGCGAGCTGCGCCTACCTCGATGCCGGGGACCCGGTCGTCCTCCTCGGCGACAGCGGCACGGGAAAGAGCCACTTATTGATCAGCCTCGGCATTGTAGCCTGCGAGCGCGGCAAGCGCGTCCGTTATGCAACCTGCGCCCAGCTCGTCAACGAGCTTGCCGAAGCGGCCGATGAGCGGCGCCTCTCACGCCTCGTCGCCCGCTACGGACGGGTGGAGCTTTTGTGCCTGGACGAGTTCGGCTACGTGCAGTTAGACGCCCGCGGCTCGGAGCTGTTGTTCCAGATAATGGCGGAGCGAGAAGAGAAATCTTCGATCGCGTTGGCATCAAATTTGCCGTTCAGTGAATGGGGCGGGGTCGTGCCCGACCCACGCCTCGTGGCCGCCATCGTCGACCGCGTCACCTTCAATGCCCACATTATCGAGACCGGCACCGAGAGCTACCGGCTGCGGACCACCAAAACCCGGCCCCGTCGCCAGACCTGAACCGTCATAACTGTATGGTTAACCATACACTATGAGAGAGCCCCGACGCGACCACTACATCGCCCCCGTCGCCGGCGACGACAGCGAAGCCGTTATCGAAGCAGCCATCGAAAGCCTCGGCAACCTCCGGGGGCTCGAGTGGCCGAGGGACGCCACTGCCCGCCTGCACCTGCTCGCCAGCCTTATGGCCGAGACCGAGCGCCGACTGCCGAGAGCCGTCGCCGACGCCAGGGACCAACGATGCTCCTGGGCCCAGGTCGCCGACCTGTTGGGCGTGACCCGCGCCAGCGCCCAGCAACGCTACGGCGGCGGCACAGCCATCGATCGCACACCCAACGAGCCGGACTGACTGACTGACAACGACTCATCGAGGTGGGGCCAGATCAGGTGAGCACGGTGGGGCCAATCCGACTTGACATTCCCATCTTGGCGCATAACGACATCGAGCGAGCGCTTCCAGGCCTTGTAGAGCCTGGTGAACTGGGTGTACGCGTAGCCGTCGGGGTTGGCTTCTTTGTACTCGAGCCACAAAAGCATGAGCGTCACGCCCTTGCGGCGCATCTCT
>DATJUH010000032.1:0-7624 GCA_035502515.1 Acidimicrobiales bacterium | reverse complement strand
CGGGTGCCGGTACAGCGTGGCTTCCACCTCCCCAAGCTCCACGCGGTATCCGCGGATCTTCACCATGGCGTCCCGGCGGCCCAGATAGACATAGTTCCCCGCCGGTTCCAAGGTCACCAGGTCACCGGTCCGGTACACGAGCTCGTCGTACTCGGCTCGGAACGGGTTCCGGACCAGCACCTCGCTGGTCTTGGCCGGCTGTCTCCAGTACCCGCGCATCAGCGACGGACCCCGCACGTACAGCTCACCCACCTCGCCGGGCCGAGATACCCGGCGGCCTTCGCTTGTGACAGCGAACACTTCGGTATTGGCGCAGGCCTTTCCGATGGGAGGCGGCCGGTCGTCAGCCCAGCCCGCAGGCACCTCGAACGCCGTGCATACGTTCGTCTCGGTCGGCCCATACCAGTTGAGGTACCGGGGGTGCGGTAGCTGGGTCATCAACCGGGCAAGGTGCTTGGGGGGAAATACCTCCCCGGCGAAGATCACCACTCGCAGCCCCGACAGGTCGAACTGCGGCAGGCTGCCGTAGCGGGCCAGCTGCGTGAGGACCGAGGGCACGGAGTACCAGACCGAGATCCGTTCGGCTTCCAGCCATCTCGCGATCGATACCGGGAAGGTCGCTACTTCGTCCGGAAGCACCGTCAGGCACGCGGCAGCCCGGCAGGAAGCGAAGATGTCGAAGACCGACAGGTCGAAGTGCAGCGGCGCCGGGCTGCACACGCGGTCCTGCTCGCTGAGCCCCGCAGCGGCCGCCGCCCAGTCGACAAACGTGAGCGAGTTGCGATGGGAGACCGCCACCCCCTTCGGGGTCCCAGTCGATCCCGACGTGTACAGGATGTACGCGAGGTCGGTCTCGATCGCCCGTTCCTCCGCCAGTGGCTCTCTTGATTCCCCGGCCACCGCGGTCCACGGCACAATGGCAGCTCCCTGGGACGGGACACGGGCCGTCACCTCGGGCTCCGGGTGGCCAGGAACCCTCACCGCTACCACCGCAGACGGCCCGGGAACGGCGTCCGCCAGGGTGGCGGCCTGGGACGTCCTTGCCTCGTCCGCAACGATCACTGCGACGCCGCTGTCCCGCACGATGTGGTTGAGCCGCGAGGCGGGTCCCTTCGGGTCGAGCGGCACATAGCAAGCCCCGGCCTTCAACGCCCCGTATACGCCGACGACTGCAGCAGCCGACTTGGGTGCGAAGACCCCCACCCGGTCGCCGGGCGCCACGCCCAGGCGCAGCAGCGCCCGGGCCACCTTGTTGCTCAGCCGGTCCAGCTCCCGGTACGTGAGCATGCAGCCGTCGGCCTCTACCGCCGGCCGCTGCGCCTGCCGCGCCGCGGCCTCGGTCAGCAGCCGCTGCAGCAGATGCGCCATCACGCTTCCTTTCCTGGCAGCCCCGCCGGTGATGCCTCGCGTGCCCGCGTGCCTCAGAGCCCGAGCATCCGGGCTAGTACCACTCGCTGGATCTCCGAGGTTCCAGAGTAGATGGTGCCGGCGACCGCATCCCGGAGGTCCCGCTCGATCCCCGCGTCTTTCAGGTAACCCCAGGCCCCGTGGAGCTGGATCGCGTCCTGGCTGGAGCGCACCCATGCCTCGCTCGTGAACAGCTTCGCGGCGGCCGCCTCCGCCGGGGCGGACCTGCCCTGCTGCTTCAGCCATGCCACCCGGTAAATCAGCGACCTCGCCGCCTCCAGCCGCATGTACATGTCGGCCAGCTTGCCAGACACACCCTGGAACTTCCCGATGGGCTGGCCGAACTGCTCACGTGACCGCGCATACTCCACACACGCCTCGAGCTGTCGCTGCATCGCGCCCACGATGCTGGCAAAAAGGCAGCTCCGTTCCCACTCCATGGAAGAGTTGAAGATCGCCATACCCGCGCCTTCGGGCCCCAGTCGGCTCTCCACGGGAACGGGGCAGTCGTGCAGCGTCACCTCTCCCATGGGCGAGGTACGCAGGCCCATCTTCTCGAAGCTGCTGCTCACCGCGAGACCCGGTGTCGATGCGTTGACGAGGAAGGCGGAGATCCCTGTTAGTCCGGGCCGCCCCGGGTCCACGGCGTAGACCAGTAGTACATCAGCGACCGGGGCGTTGGTGATGTACTGCTTGGTCCCTTCCAGGAGGTAATGATCACCGTGCCGTCTGGCGCTGGTGCGCATGTGCAGCGCGTCGGAACCGGAGCCAGGCTCGGTCATCGCATGCGCGCCGATGACGTCCCCCGACACCATCCCGGGCAGGTACGCCTGCTGTTGCTCCGGGGTGCCGAACGTCAACAGCGGCAGCTCGACGCTCCACATCTGCGCGTTGAGCGAAAAGAGGAGCCCGTTGTCTTGGCACCCGTATCCCAGCGCCTCCATGACTAGGGCTGTCGTGAGGATGTCGGCGTCGGCCCCGCCCAGCCCGACGGGAACTGGCAGTCCCTGGACCCCGAACTTGGCACACTTCCGCCACGCCTCCCGGGGAAACTCTCCGGCATTCTCGCGATTCACCAGATCCTGGTTGAGCTCCCGACGAGCGAAGGCGGCCGCCGCCTCCGTCAGCTCGCGCTGCTCGGCGCTAATTGAAAAGTCCACGCCGCACCCCTGCCGGCAAGCATGACCCCATGGCTGAACGCGGCCACCATCTCCTCAACCTCCCTGACGGGGCGGCGGAAGCTCCATCGACCACCAACAAGGGTGTGAACGGACGCGTGACCAATGGCTCAACCCGTACAACCTTCCGCCGTATTCAGGCTCCGGATGGAACCCTCGTCGGGCTCTGCCTTCGATGGCGGGTCGGCCGTGCCGTCTAACCAATTCGGCAAGTGGAGCTCTCCCGTCCTGAAAATCGATCACCACCAGCTCGACGCGGGCGCCACTGCCAGCTGCGTGCGTCGGAGACGAAACCCCCAATTTAGTGTCCGAGATATTGCCCTCACGGCAGCTCTTGAAACCCCAGCGACACCGGGAAGCCAGGCGATCGTCGCGAAGGCTCCGATGCCGGCACGTGAGTATCCGTTCTAAATGATCAGCGTGCGGTAGCGAAGGGATCCGCGAAGTGCCGTCCATACTTCCGCTAGGTCGAAGAGCAGGTATGCCGGCAGGCGAGCCACCCAGCCATCAGGTCTCGGCTCCGGAGGCTCGAGGCATATGCGGTCATGTAGCCACCATGAGCAGAGCACCAGAGCGGCTATCGGCCGCCGCCGGGTCAAGCCCAGGCAGATTCCTACGAGAACTAGCGGAGCCTGCAGGTGCGACTTCTTCCAGAAGACCCTTCGGTAGGCGAGATGCCCGCGCAGCTCTGGGTGGCGTGCGAACAGTAGAGCAATGAACTGCTCGCGATATGTTTCCCGCAACACATCACTCAGCGTTCGCGGGCGGACGGCGTGATGGACGAGGGCGTCCGCCAAGAACTTGCTTCGGCGCCCCATCGCGAGGACGCGCATACCTAGCTCCGTGTCCTCGAGCCTGAGAAAGGCTTCGTCGAAGCCGCCCGTTGCCTCGAGATCCGCACGGTGATAGAAGACATTGGCTGTCGCCAACCACTCGAACTGCGGTTCGTTGATCCAGACCGTTTGTGCGAATCCCCTATATGCCGACCGTTGGTCGGGGTCCGGGGCCACTCGCCCTACGCCGACGACCGGGTCGCAGCTCAGTCCTCGCACTCCCGCCGAGAGCCAGCCTGGCGTAGGAATGCAGTCGTCATCCGTGAAGGCGATCACCGGGGCGCGCGCGGACCGCCATGCCAAGTTCCGGCCCGCAGCCGGGCCCCGACTCACCTCGTTGCGTAATGGCGTCATACGAAACCTCGTAGTGGCCGCCATTCGAGTCAAGGCAGCAAACGTCCCGTCCGTCGACCCATCGTCGACGATTACCACTTCGAATTCGTCGTCACGAAGCGTTTGCGCTTCGAGAGCCGCAATCAGCCGGATCACCAACCGTGCTCGGTTACGCGTCGAGACACAAACGGACACCAAGGGTTCGAGGGAAGCGGTCACAAGACCAACGTCCTGTGCCGGATCGACCCGCGAATCATCCCCGCAATCTCCGCAGCGTCGACAAGAAGGACGCCAGGCAACGTGGCCCAACGTTCAAGACGCTCGGGGGTCATCGGTGCTCGGCATGTTCTGTCGTGCAGCCACGGTAGTGCCAGCCCGACAGCTCTCCAGTCCCTGAGCGCCAAGATCCCCGCGAAAATCAGCAACAATGTCTTGGCGTGCACTGGCTTCCAGAAGAGTTGTCGATGTAGTAGGGCCTTGCGCGCAGACGGCCTGCGGCGAAAGACAGCCACGGTTTCCGCCCAACTGGGCTGCTCCCGAACCAGTTGCCAAAGGCCCGGCTCACGTACTTCGTGGCATACGACTGCATCCGAGGCGAACGTTGGCTCGGCGCCGGTGTCGATGATCCGCCATGCCAAATCGGTATCCTCCGCTCTCGCAAAGCCTTCGTTGAAGCCCCCCACGCGCTCAACATCCGCCTTGAGGAAGAAGGCGTTGGCCGTTGCAAACCAGAAGGCATTCGAGGCATCGACGGAGGGGATATAACTGAACGGACCGAGCTTGTGCTCCTCACCTCGGATCGGCCTCACCCTGCCGGCGACGACACGACGGCCCGGTCGGTTCATCACCTCGAGGCCGGCTACCAACCAGCCCGGGGACGGGACGCAGTCGTCGTCTGTGAATGCGATGATCGGGGCGGAGGCAGCCCGCCAAGCGAGGTTGCGACCCGCCGCGGCGCCGGAACCATTGCCTCTCAACGTCACGAGACGGAGCGACGTGCTCTTCTGCAGTCCCTTCAGCGTTTCGGGCGTGTCATCGATCGATCCATCGTCGACAATGATCACTTCAAAACTGCCCGGATCCAGAGTCTGAGCTTCCAGACCGGCAATCAAACGCGGTAGTAGTTGCGCCCGATTCCGGGTTGAGACGCAGACCGAAACGGTTGGCACGATGGCTTCGGTCATCGGGACCTCTCCGTCTCCAATGACGCCGAGGCAGAGCCACGTATGCGGCCCGAGCTTCTGCGTCGGCCGGCATTGGACGAGGCGACCTCCTCGTAAAGTGCAAGGTGTTCCGGCCCACGCTTCGACCAGTCCCAGGCGGCTGCGTGAGCCCTCGCGTCAGCCCCTGTGGTGGAACGCTGTGCCAACGCCATTGTCTCCTCGAGTGCACGCGCAAGAGCAGCCACGTCGCCGTGCGGTACCAGGCGCGCCTGGGCGCACCCGGTGAGTACGTCAACAATACCCTCCGCCTTGCTCCCAACGCTAGGTGTGCCACACGCGAGTGACTCCAACATGACCAAGCCGAACGCTTCACCACGTGATGGCATGCAGGTCGTATGCGCCCTCGCATATTCGTGTGGGACGTCGTTGATCGACCCCACTCCGGGGGTCTCAAGGGCGCAACTGACTTTGGAGGCCGCGAAGCGGGGTAGCTTGTCCAGCGCCCATCGGTAGTCACCCGGGCCGATGAGTCGTAGCCTGGCCTGTGGGATGACGTCGAGCAGTTGATCAAAGGCTTGGAAAAGCAGATCGAGGCACTTGCCCCGCACGTCGCAAGCTGAAGCAAACAGAACCAGCGGATAGGGCGACCTCTCGACTCCACGGGGAAAGCGGTCAAGCCGTATCCCCGGGTGCAAGACGACCGGCCTTCTCCCCGTGAGGTGCTCCGTCATATTCGCGGCGGACGTGCTCAGAACCGTTGTGGCGTGCGAGCAGCGCATCGCCCATTTGAAGCGACGTCCTTCGTCGGGATGGAGAGCCCACCACTCCGGCAGAGGATGACCGAGATAGGTGAACACCACGCGATGCCCAGCGGCCCTGGCGGCGATCGCAGCCGACGGGTCGAGTGCTACAACCAAGTCTGCCCGATTACGGATCAGCCACGGCCACGCAACTGCTCCGAAGGTCTCGAGCGGAGTGCAGTGCCTTGCCAAGGGTACCGACGGGAGCACCCGGTACCGGCGGCGATGAACGACGATGCCGTCGATTTGATCCACCCCGGAATCGAGCAGAGTCCCCGCAACGATGCGAACCTCGTCGCCGGCTTCTCGTAACAACCAGGCGAGATCGTGAAGATACCGTTCGCCTCCCCTGCGCACCTCGGGCCAGCTATAGGGTGCCGCGATCGCCACCCTCACTTCGACCTCGCAGGCACTTGGGCCGCGAATCCGACTGTCGTCAAAGGACCAGCTGGCCAGAGCGGGCGGATGCGCCGCGAGCTGCTCCGACGACTGCCAGCAGGTCCATGACGAAGACCCCCGGTAGAACGGCCCACCGACGCTTGGGGCCGTCACAAAGAGGTAAGACGCAAGTTCGGTGGTGCAGCCAAGGCACTGCGAGGAATATCAAGCGGCGATCCCTCAAGATCCCCACCAGGCCCAGCAAGGCCAGCAAGGCCTGCCAGTCAACCGTTTGCCAAAACAGTCCGCCTGCCAAGACACGTCGGCTGACGGAGGCAGGTGGGAAAGGTTGGGTCAGTGTGCGGACCAGTCGTTTCTTCAGAGGTGTGTCATCAATGTCGTGGTAGACCACGGCATTGCGTATGAAGGCTGGGGTAGCTTCAGTGTTCGCGACGATTCGCGAAACGAGATCAATCGTCCCCCCTGCTATATTCGACGACCAGCCTCCCGCCGCGATCAGGTCCGCGCGCCGACAGAAAAGATTCGCAGTCGTGAACCGACGCCGCTGCCACGAATCATCGAAGTACCGGTTCCAAAGGAATCCACTGCGATCCTCCTGGCCAGGTTGAGTAAGCAGCAGGCCGTAGCCAACATGCGGTCTGCGCTGCAACCGCTCGATGCCGGCGAAGAGCCAGCCCGAGGCAGGTGTGAACCTCGGCTCGATGAACGCCATCAGGGGGGCCAGTGCGGCCTTCCACGCTTGATCCAGAGCAGTCGCCATCTCTGCAGGGGAATCATTCCGGACAATCCGTAAGGCCGCCCGAGACTTAGAGGCAAAGTCCGACAGCAGGGACCGAGTGCTGTCACTCGAGCCATTCTCGACCACAATGATCTCATACTCGTCACTCCCCAAAGACTGCGAATCCAATGCAGCCAGCAGCTTTGACAGGTGTGTCGGATCACCGTCCGCAACCACGCAGACAGAGACGCGCGGCGCTCCGGGCGGCACTTGCGTCAGGGTCTCACTCTCGGACGTCATTCGTGTTGATGGCAACTTCGTCTCCCTCGGGCACGACGAGGGTAGCAGTCGTTAGCGCTCGCTCGAACGACGGCCACGGCGCGGGAAAGAGGACCCTAGGAAGCTCGACCTTTGCAGGACGGGCGATCCGGCGGCGGCCCACGCACTCCTTGAAGGAGGACTCCTTTCTGCCAGACCGGTAATGCTCCCGTCGAGCGACCCGGTGTCCGCGGAACCCTGGTCACTCCAAGTGCGCCGGATCGGCAGCCCTATTTGGCACTTCGCGATAAGCCAGGAGCTCATCTACATTACCTACTTAATACTGGAGTTTCGCAGTGATTCCTCCCCTATGCAGCGGCGGCAAGCACGTCGAGCATGTCTTCGAGGATTTTGGTGTGTTGAGGACCAGAGGCTGAGGCCACCTTAATTCGCTCGGACCACAGCGCGCGCCGAAGAGAACCGAGGGCATCTATGAACGACGGTGTCGCCTTGCGGGTGTACCACGGCCTGACGG
>DATJUH010000031.1:0-6387 GCA_035502515.1 Acidimicrobiales bacterium | reverse complement strand
GGTCCAGGTCCAGTACGGCGGGCTTGCCGTTGGGGTAGACCTTGGTCACCTTTTCCAGGTTCACTGTTGCCATCGTGCCTCCCTGCAGCCAGGTCCGGGGCCAGGCGCCGGTCTTGGCCCCCCAGCCCGCTTGTACCGCTTTTGACGAGCGAGGATAGCGTGCCTCCCGCGCTCGACGCTAGTAACCCTGCAAAAAACCCCCGAGGCGACCACCTCAGCCCACTTGGCGCCGGCGAAAAAACGGGCTCCGCCAATAGAGAAACAGGCCGCGTCCGCCTGCGCGGCGCCTGTGCCTTCGGAGCCGTGTGGAGCCGGTTAACTGTAACCACCGGGCCGGCGCCTCTCCCGGCGGCCCGGCCGGCCTTTCCCACCGGGCGAGCGGGCACCTCTCCCGGCGGAGCCGTCCTTCCCGCCCCGGCCGCCGCCAACAGCGCCTGTGCCCAGCGGCCTGGTACCCCCGCCAAGGCTCGGGAAGGCGCCGGCCCCTTCTCGAAGTCAACCCTGTTTTGTCCCGGGGACCCACCGCAGCTCCGGCGGGCAGCCGGCCAGGAACGCTCCGCCCACCCCGCCCACGTTGACCGTCACGGTGGCGTCCCCGACCCTGACCCCGCCCACGCTCCGAAGGCCGAAGCTCCCAAGGCCCGAGCCCGGACGGCCTGCGCTCCGAGGGTCAGGGCCGTCGACCATCGGTTCCAGGGTCACGGCGCCACCGGGGACGTCAGGACGAAGCCCCGTTAGTGCCGCTGTTATAGCTACGGACGAAGCCGCCGCCCAGGCTTGAGGATGGCAGGAGGCCGGGTAAGGGAGCGGCGCCGGTTGTGACCGGCGGGAGTGGCCGCCGTAGAGCTCGGGCAGGCGGTAGCCGAAGCCTTCAGCTGCGCTCAGCAAGCCGTCGATCAGCGCCAGGGCTGCTTTTCGAGCGGTGGCCCCCGGCGTACGAGCCAGCCCGGCTATGGCGATCGCGGTGTCGTGGGCCCACACCGACCCGCAGTGGTAACTGAGGGGGTTGAAGCCGCGCGAGGACGCGGCCAGCGTCCTCAGGCCAAAACCGCTGTTGAGGTCCCGGTCGAGCAGCCGCTCGGCCACGACCTCGCACTCGGGGCCGTTCAAGATCCCGGTGCCGAGCAGGTGACCGATGTTCGAGGCCAGCGAATCGACCGGCGTACCGTCCGCCTCCAGCGCCATCGCCGGGTAAGGACCGATCTCGTCTTCCACCCAGAACCGGGCGCGAAAGCGCTCCGCCAGGGCGACGGCGAACCCGCACCACCGGTCGGCCCCGTCCCGGCCGAAGGCTTCGAGTAGCTCGGCGCCGGCCATGGCGGACTCGTAGGCGTACCCCTGCACCTCGCACAGCGCCAGAGGAGCACGGGCGATGCGGCCGTCGCGGAACTGGACCGCGTCCCACGAGTCCTTCCAGCCCTGGTTGGCCAGGCCCCGCCCGGACTCGTCGACATAGCTCACGAACCCGTCCGCGTGGCAACCGAACTCGGCCAACCAGTCCAGGCACCGTTGCATCGGGTCAAGTAGTGGCTCCACGTCGGCGGCAGGCATCCCCCACCTCCACGCGTCGTGAAGCAAGCAGACCCAGAGGGGCGTGGCGTCCACGGTCCCGTAGTAGACGGGCGGGAGTGAGACGGCCCTCTCGCCGTGGCCGTCGTCTACCTTCAGATGGGCCGACATGTCCGGCCGGCGGACCTCGTGCAGGATTTTGCCCGGCTCTTCGCTCGTTTCCTTATTGAAAACCTGGCCCTGGCGCGTGGCCAGGGTGCGGAGGGTGCCCCGGGCCAGTTCGGTGCCGAGCGGGAGCAGCAGCCGTGCCGCCCAGATGGAGTCCCGGCCGAACAGCGTGAGGTACCACGGCGCCCCGGCCGCCAGGAACGCATCGGCCGGGTCGGCCGGCGCCGCCATCCGCAAGCCTTCGAGGTCGCCCAGGCTCAGGTCCACGAACCTCTTCAGCCTCGGGTCGACGGCGTCGACCTCGAGCACGGGCGCCCCCCCCTGGGCCGCCTCGGGCAGGGCCGCATCAGGTTGGGCGGCATCAGCGCGGGCCGCCTCGGGCTGGGCCGCATCAGGTTGGGCGGCATCAGCCCGGGCCGCCTCAGGTTGGGCCGCCTCTTGCTGGGCGGCCAGTGCGGCGACGAACACTGCCGGCGCCCCCTGGTCCACCAGTTCCACTGACGCCGAGCACGTGACGGCCCGGCCGGGCTCGACCACGACCTCCCATCGGACGGACCCCGACGCCGCGTCGATGGCCGTGGGCCTCGGCGAACAGGACAGCCGGACCGAGGCCCGGCCCGGGACGTCCCACTCGAGGCCGTCGTCGGTAGCCACGGCGACGTACGCCGTACCAGGGCGGCGGCCAGAGCGCAGTGCCGCCATACTGGCCAGGTCGCAGCCGAACCGCACCTCGACACGGCAACTGACCGGCGAGCGGGCGCGGGAGCTCACTTTGAACGTCTCCTCCATCCCGGCCGGGTTGAGCGCCCGTCGCCGTGACACGAAAACGCTCAGGTCGGGGCCGGGGTTGCCAGCCCCGGCCACCGCGCCATGGAACTCGTTGGCGGGACCGCCCACCAGCTCGCAGCCGAGGGGGACAGGCTGGGATCCGTCGACAGTGAGTACGCACTGGCTGAGCGCCCGCAAATCCTGTACGTAGAGCCCCTCGACACCCAGAGGGCGCACCTGCCCGTCACGGCATGACAGGGACATGGCCGGTGCACAAACCGCCGTCACCAAGTCGTTCAGGTAAGCCGTCGTCGTCGCAGCTTCGCCGGCCGATTGGGCTTCACCCAGAACGTCGGTCTTGGTGACTTGATCGTTCATATTCCAGAAGATAGTTTGTTTTGAACGATCAACGCAGGCAGCCTGCGCCGGCAACGACGGAGAAGCAGCCAGGACGGGGAAGCAGGACGGGGAGGCAGGACGGGGAGGGGGTGCGGCGATTGGCAGAGCGGAACGTTGTCATAACCAGCCGGATCCAGCCCGAGTGCCGCCCAGGCGGGAAGCGGTGTCACCCAGGCGAAGTCGAGTGTCATAGAGGAAAATGAAAAAGCGGCCCACTATCGAGATGGTGGCGGAACGGGCCGGGGTCTCCCGGCAGACGGTGTCCAACGCCGCCAACGCCCCGCACCGCTTGCGCCCCGAGACCCTCAAGCGGGTGCTGGGGACGATCGACGAGCTCGGCTACCGGCCCAGTCATGCCGCCCGGTCGCTGCGGACCCGGGCCACCGGTGTAATCGGTTGCCGCCTGTTGCCGAGCAATTACGGGGGCACCGGCGGCGTCCTCGACCGGCTCCTTCACGCATTATGTGATGCCGCGCGCGCAAGTGGGTACAACGTGTTGGCGTTTTCCGTTGGGACCGATGATGAAGAAATAGGCGTCTTCGACGACCTGCTGCGCCGAAATGCGGTCGACGGTTTCGTGCTGGCCAACACGCACCACGGCGACGTCAGGCCCGATTGGCTGGTCGACCAGGGCGCCCGCTTTGTGGCCTTCGGGCGGCCCTGGGGCGTCGAGCGGCCCAGGCATTCCTGGGTGGACGTCGACGGCGCCAGCGGGACGTCTGAGGCGGTCAACCACCTGGCCGGGCTCGGGCACACCCGCATCGCTTTCCTCGGTCTGGGCGAGGGCAACGGGGTGGGCGACGACCGTTTCCACGGCTGGCAGCGGGCCATGGAAGATCTCGGCCTTCCGGTGGAGGACCTGGTGGCCAGGGCGGACGACGGGATTGCCTCGGGCAAGGCCCTGGCTGACCAGCTGCTGGACGCACCCCAGGCGCCGACGGCGTTCGTGTGTGTCAGCGACGCCATGGCTCTTGGAGCCATGCGCTGCATACAAGACCGGGGAATGGAGACGGGCCGGGACGTCTCCGTTGTCGGGTTCGACGACAGCCCGGTGGCGTCGGTGATCACGCCCCGGCTGTCGAGCGTGCGCCAACCGGTCGAAGGCGTCGCTCACAAGCTGGTTGAAATCCTTCTCTCGGAGCTCTCCGGCACTCACCGGCGGCCGTCCCGGGTCTTGCTGGCCCCGTGGCTCGTCCGGCGCGACAGTACCGGCGAACGCCCGTCCACCGGATATGCGGCCACCCAGAAAGGTGCGGCCAGCCGAAGGGGGCGCCGCCAGTCCAAGTCTCCCTCTACTTGATAGCAACAGAAAGGAACAAAGCAAATGAAGAGATGGAAAGTGATAGGCGGCTTGACACTATCTGCTGCGTTGGTGGCAGCGGCACCCACGGCGGCAATGGCTCAAGGCGCGCCAAAACTCGTCGGAAAAACAACCGGTGTCACTTTGAATTTCATGATCGCATCCTCCGGCACAGCCGAGACGAATGCCGACCGCGCCGCGGCGGCCGCGTGGGGCAAGCAGACGGGCAACAAAGTGAACGTAATAAATTCCTCGAACCTCACGCTGCAACTTACCGAAGGGTTCGCGGGCGGTTCGCCGCCGGATGTTTTCTACGGCGAAACGCCGCTCTTCGAGAGCATGGCCAAGCAGGGCCAGCTCCTCGACAGCGGCAACCTGATCGCCACCCCGAGCTCGTTCTTCCCGTCACTCGTCGACGCGTATACCTACAACCACACCTTCTACTGCGTCCCCAAGGACTCCTCCACCCTGGCCATTGAGATCAACACCGCCGACTGGAAAGCGGCCGGTCTCACCAACGCCAACCTCCCGACAACTTGGGCCAAGCTGGCCTACGACGCCAAGGTACTGACCAAAGGAAAGACCACCGGACTTGTCATTTCCGACACGCTCGACCGGCTCGGCGCGTTCTTCGCCGAGGCTGGAGGCTCCTACATGAACGCCTCTCGCACGGGGTTTACCTTCGACTCGCCCCAGAACCTCGAAGCGCTCACTTACCTCGCCGGCCTGGCCAAGGCCGGGTACCTCAAGTTCCCCGAGCAGGTTGATGCCACCTGGGGCGGCGAGGCACTCGGTGACGGGTCCGCGGCCATGACCGTGGAGGGCAACTGGATCATCGGGGCCATGCAGTCGACCTACCCCAAGGTCTCCTACGAAGTCGTCCCCATGCCCGCCGGCCCGACCGGGAAGCACGGGACCCTGGTCTTCACGAACTGCTGGGGCATCGCCGCCTCCAGTAAGTACACGGCCGCCGACGTCAGTTTCGTGAAGTACCTCGCCTCTCCGGCCCAGCAGCTCCGCTTCGCCAACGCCTTCGGGGTCATGCCGTCCCGGCCGAGCGTGGCCACCCAGTGGGCGGCTGAGCACACGACGCCGGTGGCCAGCGGCCCCACCGGGACACCGAACGTTTCCCCCTTCGTCCAGGGCGACGCTTACGCCATGCCCCAGGTGGCGACGATCGGTTTCCCCACCGTCCAGAACGCCTTTGATTCAGCCATACTCGGGCTGGCCAACGGGTCGTCGAAGCCCAAGCAAATGCTGAGCGAGCTGCAAACCAATGCGGAGGCGCTGCTCCAGCCCTAGCCGGGTTGGGAACACTCCGAGGCGCCAGGCCCTCCCGGGAGGGCCTGGCGCGGTTTTCTGCACGCGTTCGCCGGCTTCACGACGGCCTAGGAGAGAGTAGTGGCGACGGTTTCACACGGCGAAGAGCCGGTTACCACAGCGGGGGACCTCGAAGTCGAGCGCCTCTCGCCGTCAGCGCCGCGGCCGGAACGGCCTTCCTCGCCCCCCCGCCGGCGCCACTCCGGACTTCACAGAGGGGAGAACCTTTTCGGTTGGCTCTTCGTCTCCCCCTCGCTGACCCTCCTGCTCCTTTTCCTCGTCGCCCCGATCATCCTGGCCCTCTACATAAGCTTTACCAACTGGTCCGGGCTGACCAGCCCCACGAGCAGCGCGGTGAAATGGGTCGGGCTGCAAAACTACCGGACGATCATCACTCAACCGGGCCTGTACCAGACGAATTTCGGCTCGGCGATCCGGAACAACTTCTATTTCGTGATCTTCACCGTCCCCTTGCAGACGATATTCGCTCTGTGGCTGGCCGTCCTGGTCAACAACAGGTTCCTTCGCGGGCGCCAGTTCTTCAGGACGGCGTACTATTTCCCGTCGATCACCAGCTCGATCGCCATCACCACGATCTTCATTTTCTTGTTCCAGGGATCGGGCGTTGTCAATACGATCCTCGGTTGGTTCGGCATAAAAGGGCCGAACTGGCTGTACGACCAGCAAGGGATTTTCTGGGATTTCTTCGGCTTCTTCGGCCTAACCAGCCCCCCGGCGTGGGCTAACCACATGGTCCTCGGCATCTCGCTGTGGGATTGGATCGCGGGGCCCTCGGTCGGGATGTGCTTCATAATAATTCTGGCCGTGTTCACCACGTCCGGCACCTTCATGCTGTTTTTCCTGGCCGCCCTCCAGAACATAAGTGAGGAGCTCGACGAGGCCAGTGAGATCGACGGCGCCAC
>DATJUH010000030.1:0-11261 GCA_035502515.1 Acidimicrobiales bacterium | reverse complement strand
CTCGGCGCCCGTTTCTCGATCAGATCTCGCAGGGCGTCGTCGGCCGCGTTCGCGCCGCCGTAGACGGTCTTAGAGATCTGCCGTTTCTTGCCGGTGACGGGGTCTTGGCCCAGGTACACCCGGACCTCCCAGACCCCTTCGCGACGCTTACGCTTGGTCCCCTGCATCGCTCACGACGTTAGCGGGCGGCTGTGACCGGAAGTAGGGATGCCGGTAGGGATGGGAGGGGCAAAAGAAAGAGCCCTTCCGGCTGGAAGGGCTCTCACCAGGACTTCTTGGTGGCGGGGGCTGGATTTGAACCAGCGACCTCTGGGTTATGAGCCCAACGAGCTACCTGACTGCTCCACCCCGCTGTCTGCCAGCATACCAACTTCTGGCGCCGGTCCCGCCCAGCGTCTAGACGTCCACCTTCGGCAACCACGCCGGCCGGTCCGCCTCATAGGCCGCGATCTCGTCGGCAAAGCGCAACGTGAGGCCGATGTCGTCCAGGCCTTCAAGCAACCGCCGCTGCGTGAACGGGTCGAGCGGGAAGGTTGCCTCGATGCCGGCCGCGGGGGCTTCGACCTTCAGCCGTTCGAGGTCGACGGTGATCTCCAGATAGGGGTCCCGCTCGACGGCGTCCAGGAGCGCCTGGCCAACGTCCGGGTCGACCTGGACGGGGACGAGGCCGGCCTTGGTCGAGTTGTTGCGGAATATGTCACCGAATTGCGGCGAGACAACGGCCTCGAAGCCATAGTCCATGAGCGCCCAAACGGCGTGCTCTCTCGATGAGCCGATCCCGAAATTGGGCCCGGCGATCAGGACGGTGGCGCCGGCGTGCTCCGGTTTGTTGAGGACGAAATCCCTTTGGTCTCTCCATTCGGAGAACAGGCCCTGGCCGAAGCCCGTTCGTTCCACCCGTTTCAGCCATGACGCCGGGATTATCTGGTCCGTGTCGACGTTGGCCCGATCGAGCGGGACGGCTTTGCCCGTAATCATCCGGATAGGCTTCATTGCAAATCCTCCGGGGAAGCGAAGTGGCCGGCGACGGCGGTGGCGGCGGCCACAGCCGGGGACACCAGGTGAGTGCGGCCGCCCCGCCCCTGCCGGCCCTCGAAATTGCGGTTGGACGTAGAGGCGGACCGCTCCCCGGGCGAGAGCTTGTCGGGGTTCATGGCCAGGCACATCGAGCAACCGGGGTTGCGCCATTCGAACCCGGCTTTTATGAAGA
Organism: Acidimicrobiales bacterium; assembly: GCA_035502515.1. GTDB lineage: Bacteria > Actinomycetota > Acidimicrobiia > Acidimicrobiales > Palsa-688 > Fen-671. The sequence continues at coordinate 10,051 of DATJUH010000030.1, read as the reverse complement.
TATTGTCGAGGCCTTCTTTTTCGGCCTGCAGTTTGACCTGGCCCGAACCGGGGACCACCAGCGCCCGCACCCCGGACGCCGCCGTGCGCCCTTCCAGCACCGAGGCGGCGGCCCGCAGGTCTTCGATCCGGCCGTTGGTGCACGACCCGATGAAGACCGTGTCCACGGTGACCTGGCGCATAGGGGTCCCGGGCGAAAGGCCCATATAAGCCAGAGCCCGATGGCCCGATTCTCTGGCGGAGGGCTCGGAAAAGCTGTCCGGGTCCGGCACCGCCTGGTCGAGACGGACCACCTGCCCGGGGTTGGTCCCCCAGGTAATGTGCGGCGCCAGCTGAGTTCCATCGATATGGACCTGCTGGTCAAATTGCGCCCCGCTGTCGGTCACAATAGAGCGCCAGCCTTCCAGCGCCTGATCCCATTCCTTTCCTTTCGGGGCAAATTTGCGACCCTCGATATAGGAAAAGGTCGTATCGTCGGGTGCCACCATGCCCGCCCTGGCACCGGCCTCGATCGACATATTGCAGACGGTCATCCTGCCTTCCATGGAAAGTGAAGTGATAGCCGACCCGCGGTACTCGATGACGTGGCCGATTCCGCCGCCGGTGCCTATGCGGCCGATTATGGCCAGCACTATATCCTTGGCTGTGACGCCTTTCGGCAGGTCACCGTCGACGGTCACGGCCATTGTCTTCGGCCGGGACTGGGGGAGTGTCTGAGTGGCCAGGACGTGTTCCACCTCGCTCGTGCCGATGCCAAAGGCGAGGGCCCCGAAGGCGCCGTGAGTAGACGTGTGGCTGTCCCCGCACACGATGACCATGCCGGGCTGGGTGAGGCCGAGCTCGGGCCCGATGATGTGCACGATGCCCTGGTTGACGTCGCCCATCGGGAACAGCCGGATGCCGAACTCGGCGCAGTTGCTGCCGAGGACCTCGATCTGGCGGGCCGAAATGGGATCGGTGAGCGGGCGGTCAAGAGCGGTCGTGGGGACGTTGTGGTCCATGGTGGCGACGGTCAGGTCGGGCCGGTGTACCGGACGGCCGGCCAGGCGGAGGCCATCGAAGGCCTGCGGTGAAGTCACCTCATGGACAAGGTGAAGGTCGATGTAGAGGAGGTCCGGTTCTCCCTCGGCAGAGCGGACAACGTGGCGCTGCCATACTTTCTCCGCCATCGTGGCCGGCGATCCACCACCGCTAGTCAAATCGTGCCTCCTTCTCGACCCCTGTCCCACATAGTGAGATATCATTCCGCTATGAGAGACAGCCTACAGGGCGCCGGTTCGGTCGGCAAGGCTGTTTCACTGCTGGACACCCTGGCGGCGATGGGACCGTTGAGCCTCGCCGGCCTCGTGTCTGCCACCGGGATGCCCAGAGCCACGACGTACCGCTTGGCCACTGCTCTGGCTACCCACGGGCTCGTCGACAAAAGCCCGGATGGCACCTATCGCCTGGGGGGACGGCTCGTCGAGTTGGGCCGTCTGGCCGGCCAGCGCCGGCCGGGCCTGGCCGAAGCGGCCGCTCCTGCGCTCGAGCGGCTCCGTGACGCCACAGGGGAAAGCGTGCAGCTATTTGTGGCGGAGGGCGGGCGGCGAGTGTGCGTGGTTTCCCTCGAGTCCCCTCATAGTTTGCGAACGATCGTCGCCGTGGGCGCGTCGCTGCCCATGGATAGAGGGTCCGGTGGAAGGATCCTGGCCGGTGACCGCGATGCATTGGCCCGGGGATGGTGCCAGAGCGTGGAGGAGCGGGAAGTGGGGGTGGCGTCGGTTAGCGCCCCCGTTTACCTTGATGGGCTCGTGGTGGCGGCCGTTTCTGTGTCCGGGCCCATCGAGCGGACGACCCGCTCGCCGGGTGAGCGCTACGCCGCGCTCGTGGTGAGGGCCGCCGGCGAAGTTTCCGGCGCCCTTCGTTAGACGGGCCGGCGCGTCACGGAGGAGGCCCGGGCCAAGGCCAGACAGGCGTCTCGCAAAATGGGCAGGAAAACGCCAGGCCGGGCCACGACGGCATCGTGACCGCCGTCGACCAGATAACTGCGGGAGCCAGGGATAAGGCGGGCCATCTTCTCTTGCCGCCAGGGTGCCACCACGACGTCGCCGGTCGTGATCAGGACAGCCGTCGGCACATCCAACTGCGGCAGCCAGCGGCTGCTGTCGTAGGCGTTGAGGGCGGCCCCGGCCTCGATGAACGCGGCCAGGTCCGACATCTCCCGCTCGGGCAGCGCCCATGCCATGTGGCCACCTCTGTTTTGCCGGGCGCGTCCGGCCACCAGCTGGTCGCCGGCCGTGGCGAGCACCTGGCCTTCGAAGTGGCTGCGTTCCTCCCCGCGCTGGTGGGTTTGGCGCTCGACTTTCCGGTCGTGGCGAGCGATCCTCCAGGTGAGAAACCGCTGTGCCGTGCCGGGCCATTTTCGGGCCGCCCCTCCACCTAGCTTGCCGGCCACATATACGGCGGGTCTGAGCTTGACCCGTCTGGCGAATGAGGCCGCGGTGGCGCACAGCACCATCCCGCGGACCAGGTCACGATGCCGGCGGGCCAGTACTTGCGCGATCGCTCCCCCCATCGAGTAACCGACGACAACCACCGGGCCCAGGGAAAGTTCGGCTATGAGCGCGGCCAGGTCGTCGGCGCACCCTTCGACGCTGAAAGGAGGCGCTCCCCGTCCCTGCCGGCCGTGGCCACGGAGGTCCGGGGCCACGGCGTGGAAGTACCTACCAAGGAACTCGAGCGACCCGTACCAATTGAGCGCCGCAGTAGCCATCCACCCGTGTAGCAGCAGTACGGCCGGTCCCCCGGGAGGCCCCTGCACTTGCCACGCCCAGGTAGGGACGCCCCTCGTCGGGGAGACCACCTCCCCTTGAGGGCTCGTCGCCGCGCTTTGCAGCTCGTCCGTATTGATGCCGCCCTCCAAGGGTTCGCCTGGCCGCGCCATGATAGATCTTGACGAGGGATGTCCTGCGGGCTGAGGACTAACCGTCCAACCTTCCACTCCTCGTCCCGTGACCATGCGCCGGCTACCGCCGAGGCCGAGCAGGCGCAGCGCAGCTGCATCGAGCCGAGCTCATGCACTGTCAAGGCGGGCGCCGGCCCATGAGCCTCGTGCTGGCCCGTGACCTACGTCCTGCCCCGAGCCATCCTCCTCAATGCCATCCTCCTCAATGCCATCCTCCTCAATGCCATCCTCCTCAATGCCATCCTCCTCAATGCCATCCTCCTCAATGCCATCGTGCCCAGTGCCGGCTTGCCTCACCAGCCCCGCGCACCTGTGGCTGCGCGCCCAGGCGGCCGCTTCGCGTGCGATGTGCGCCGCGTACCGCCAGCGGAGCAGTTGACGCTCGGTGGCGTCGTAGCCCTCGCCCAGCTCCAGCAGAGACAGGGCCAATTGGCGCGCCCGGCGCAACTGTTGTTCGCCGGCAGGGAGAAGCAGTTGTTCCTGTTGCCAAGCAACATGCCGCGCCCGCAAGGCGGGCGACAGCCGGGCCAACTGGGCCCGGTTGAGCGGTGGCAAGCGCCGGCGCACACAAAGCTCCTCGGGGCCGGTGATCTGAGCCAGCCCGAACTGGACCGTCCGGTTTATGGACCGAACGAAAGGGGAGTGCCGGCCGCTCCGGTCCCCGAGGCCGAGGGAGCGGGCTGTTTCGCCCAGGTCGAGGTCGAAGCCTTCTGGGCTGTACTCAAAGCCGGCCGCCAGCCGGCGCAAAAGCCAGGTCGTAGACGGGCCCAGCAGGCCGAGCCAATAGTCCTCCACGTAGGTCGAACGGGGGTCGTGGCCCATGTGGTCGATTACGTCGTCGGGCCAAGGACGGACGTGGAGAACTTCCGGAGCGAAGCAGAGCTGTCGTTGCATGCAGACCTCCCGGGCATGCCGCAGGTACTCAGGGGGGAAGTGAGTGCGTCGGGGCAGAGTATATATGATGCTGTTTCATGCTACAAGAGCAACATTCGCACATGCAGGTTTTGGACGACGGCGCTACCGGGCCCCTTCTCGGTGCACAAACGTGATCTCGTCGCGATCGAATGCAAAAAAAAGCACCAAAACGCAACAAGTTCCTCCGGTTGCACCGAGAAGACAGGCGCTCAGCCACTAGCTGGTCCATAAACCCGCACTAAGTGGGCGTGCAAATGCGTTCAGCGAGAAGGCGGCCAATTTTGCCCACCCGGAGCCCGGTCGCCCTCTCCAAGGCGGGCGCCCCTAGCGTGCAGGTCCCGCCGTGCCCGAAAAACCCCCGGTGCCGGGGGTGCTCACCGGTCCGGCCTCTATCGCCCCGCCGGCAGCGGGGTCTCGGCCGCCACCTCTTCCCCGGCGGCCCGGCCGCCGTGGCCGTTGGCCACCCCAGCACCGTTGGCCACCCCAGCCCCGTTGGCCACCCCAGCCCCGTTGGCCACCCCGGCCCCGTTGGTCACCCCGGCCCCGTCCACCTCTCCGACGAGGATGCCCTCGCCGTTTGGCAGGCTCACCTGGTCTTCACCGGCATCGTCGTCCCCACCAGCTTGCCCGCTTGCGCCCGCCTCCCGTTCCGGCACCCTCTCGATGGCCTTGAAGATCGACGCCGCGATCCCGGGGCCGTCGAGGCCGAGCTGGCCCAGGATGCGGTCCGCTTTGGAGTGGGGGATGTACGCCGTCGGGACGCCGAGGTTGAGCACCGGTGGGCTTTGACGGTTGGCCTTGAGGTCGGCAATGGCATCGCCGATGAAATTGCCGGCGCCGCCGTTCCGGATGCCGTCTTCCACGGTGACCACGAAGGCGTGCTCTCCGGCATCGGTGACCATCGCCGGGTCGAGGGGCCGCACGACGCGGACGTCCCACAACGTGGCCTCGACACCTTCGTCGGCCAGCAGAGTGGCCGCCTCCTCGGCCACCTCGAGCATCTTGCCGACGGCCAGTATGCAGACGGACCCATCCCCCTGGCGCACGAGGCGGGCGGACAGGCCCCGGCCCACCTGGTCGGGCGGCACCTGACGGGCCTTCGTTTTCGGGTAACGGACGACGGCGGGCCCCGACAGCTCGAGCGCCGAGCGCAGCATCGCCTGTAGTTCTTGCGCCGACGACGGGGCAAAGATCGTCATGCCCGGGATCTTGAGGCACAGCGCCATATCCAGGATGCCGTGATGGCTGGGGCCGTCGTCGCCGGTTATGCCGGCCCGGTCGAGGGCGAACACTACGGGCAGGCCGTGCAGCCCGACATCCAGGTTGGCCTGGTCGAAAGCCCGGCTGAGGAACGTCGAATAGACGGCGACGACCGGCCTTAGCCCACCCATGGCCATGCCCGCGGCGGACGTTACCGCCGCCTGCTCGGCTATCCCGACGTCGAAAAAGCGGTCCGGCCAACGCTGCCCGAAAGGTATCAACCCGGTCGGGCCGGGCATGGCCGCGGTTATGGCGACGACGTCGTCGCGCTGCTCCCCGATTTCCAGCATGGCATTGCTGAAAGCCAGTGTGTAATCCTTGATGGCCCGGGCGGACTCGGTCGGCCCCGTGGCCGGGTCAAAAGCGCCGGCGTCGTGCAGGCACTTTTCTTCGTCGTCTTCGGCCGGCCCGTACCCGCGACCTTTTTGCGTAACCACGTGGACGACGATGGGCCCGTCATAGGACGACGCCTGGCGAAAAGCCTGCTCCATGCCGGCGATGTCGTGGCCGTCCAGCGGCCCCACGTAGCGCACGCCGAGGGTCTCGAAAAATGCCGGCGGTTCAATGACTTCTCTGATGGCGGAGTAAAAGCCCTGCAGGCTCGAATAAGCGATGTTGCCGACTTTGGGCAGGTCCCGCACCTTGGCCTCAACCCGCCGCCGGGCGGAACTGACGCCAGGGTGGAGCCGCAACCGGGTCAGGCTCTCCGAAAGGCGCGACACCGTGGGGGCGTAGGAGCGGCCGTTGTCGTTCAGGACAACGATTACCCGGGACCCGCTGTGGCCCAAATTGTTAAGGCCCTCGTACGCCATCCCGCCGGTCAGGGCCCCGTCTCCGACCACAGCCACAACATTGCGGTTGGGGTTGTTGCTGCGCTTTACCGCCGCGGCCAGGCCGTGCGCGTAACAAAGGGCCGTCGAGGCGTGGCTGTTTTCGACCCAGTCGTGCACCGACTCGGCTCGCGACGGGTAGCCGGACATGCCTTCGGCCTGGCGCAGCGTGGCGAACATCTCCCGCCGGCCCGTGACCAGCTTGTGCACGTAGGCCTGGTGGCCCGTGTCCCAGATCACGTAGTCGCGAGGTGAACTGAAGACGCGGTGCAGGGCCAGCGTCAGTTCCACGACCCCGAGGTTGCTCCCGAGGTGCCCGCTGTTGGCCGATGAAACGGCCTGCACGATGAACTCGCGGATCTCCTCCGCCAGGCTGGTCAGCTGCTCATAGTCGAGCCGCCGAAGGTCGCTCGGGCCATTGATTGTCTCCAGGATCACCTCTAAACGGTACCTCGTGTTAAGAGCGCATGCCCTCTCCAGGGTCACCCATCCCTGGCCTCGCCCGATAACGTGGCTCACCGATGACCCCTGCTCAGAGTGGTGCTCCGTCACTCGACGACGGCGAGCCATTGGTAGACGAAGTCCTCATGTCGCGGGTGCTGGCGAAGGCACTTGCCACTGGTGGGGAGTTCGCCGAGGTGTTCGCGGAAGACCGACGAGGTTCAGTCATGGCCCTCGACGACGGCCGGGTCGAAGACATCAGCTCTGGCCATGAAAGGGGTGCCGGCATCCGCGTCGTGGTCGGCAATACGACGGGTTTCGCCCACACGGCCGACCTTTCCGAACTCGGTCTACTCTCCGCCGCCCAAGCAGCATCGGCTGCGGCCAGAAGCGGTGGGGCCGGCGTGCGCCCGGTCGCCTTGTCCAGCTCGGCGCGCCCGAGCCCGTCTCCTGTGGAGGTCTTCCCGGCGGGGGTGGCCAAAAGTGACAAAGTTGAGCTGCTACGGCGGGCTGACGCCGCCGCCCGTCAGGCCGGCAGCGACGTCCGGCAACTGAGGGCTAACTACCGGGACAGCCGGCGCCGGGTGCTGGTGGCCAACTCGGACGGCGTTTTCGGTGGCGACGACCAGGTGCGGGTCCGCTTCGGAGTCTCCGCTGTGGCCCATGGCGACACCGGTATGCAAACAGGCAACGAGTCCGTCGGTGCCACTATGGGCTTCGAGATTTTCGACCGCCAGGACGTCGAAGAACTGGCCCAATCGGCCGCGCACCGGGCGTTGGCGAAGTTGCGCGCCCGGCCGGCTCCGTCCGGCACGATGCCCGTCGTCATCAGGTCCGGTACCGGGGGCGTGCTCTTTCACGAAGCCTGTGGGCATGGCCTCGAGGCGGACCACATCGCCAAGGCGGTCTCAGTGTTTACTGGCCGCGTCGGGGAACAGGTGGCCAGCCCTCTAGTAACACTGGTCGACGACGGGACCATGAGCCATGAGTGGGGAGCGCTGGCCATTGACGACGAGGGCCACCCGACGGCTCGCAACGTCCTCATCGAAAACGGTGTGCTGACGGACTATATGTGGGACTGGTTGCGCGCCCGCAAGGAAGGGCGGGCCTCGTCGGGCAATGGGCGGCGGCAAAGTTACCAGCACCTCCCGATGGTCAGGATGACCAATACCTTCCTTATGGCCGGGACCGAGAGCCCCGAGGAGATAATCCGGCAAACGCCTCGTGGCGTTTACGTGGCCCAGCTGGGAGGAGGGCAGGTAAATACCGCCACTGGCGATTTTGTGTTCGGCATGACGGAGGCCTACCTGATAGAAGACGGCCGGCTGACCGAGCCGCTCCGCGACGCCAACCTGATCGGCAACGGCCCCCAGGTGCTGCGGGACATCGACGTGATCGGGAACGACTTTTCGATGGGGTTCCCGGGGACCTGTGGCAAACAAGGCCAGGGTGTCCCGGTAGGCATGGGCCAGCCCACCCTCAGGGTTCAGGCGCTGACGATCGGCGGCACCGCCCGTTGAAGGGCTCAACCGAGCTGGTCGACCTGGCCACCAGGGTGGCCGGGTGGGCGCGAGCGGGGGAAAGTCTCGAGGTCTACGTCTCTCGCAGCACCGATACAGAGGTGCGGGTGTACGAAGGCGAGGTCGAGTCGTTGTCGTCGGCCACGTCGGCGGGCGCCGGGATAAGGGTTGCCATCGACGGACGACAGGGCTTTGCCTACGCCGGGGTGCTCGGCGAAGACGTCCTCGCCGAGACGCTGGAAGAAGCGCGCGGCAACGCTCAGTTTTCCAGTCCCGAAGCCTGGGTCGGCCTTCCCCGGCCGGACGGGACCACGCCGGTGTCACTTGACCTCTGGCGCGACGAGTTGGCCGCCTGGCCGGTGCAGCGCAAAGTCGATGCCGCCCTCGACCTGGAGCGGGTGGTGCGCGCCCTCGACCCGCGCATCAGGCAGGTGGAGTGGGCTCGCTGGGCCGATTCGTCGAACGAGATGGCCGTGGCCAGCTCACTTGGCGTACTGGCCTCGGACCGCTCAACGGCTTGTTATCTGTCGGCCATGGCCGTGGCCGGCGAGGGAACCGAGAGCAAAGTGGCGCACGGCTACACCGTCGGCCGGTCGCCCTCAGAGCTGGTCCCGGCCAAAGCCGCCGGCGACGCGGTGTCCCGGGCCGTCAGGATGCTCGGGGCCACCAAACCCCGCTCCGCCCACCTCCCGGTGGTGCTGGAACCGCGGGTCAGCGCCCAACTGCTGGGCCTGCTCGGCTCCGTGCTGAGCGGTGAAAGGGTGTTGAAAGGAACGTCGCTATTCGCCGACCGTTTGGGTGAGGCGGTGGCGGCTCCGTCAGTGACGCTCATGGACGACCCGACCGAGCCTGCCGCCTGGGGCGCCTCGGCTTTTGACGACGAGGGCCTGGCCTGCCGGCGCAACGTGATGATCGAGGAAGGCGGGCTACGCCGCTTCCTTTACGACAGCACTTCGGCCCGGCGGGCAGGCACCGCCTCGACCGCCAGCGCCGTGCGGGCCGGTTATACGAGCGCGCCGGGGGTGGGCGCCCGCGCCCTGCAGCTGGTGCCGGGAGAACTAAGCGCGGAAGAAGTGCTGGCTCAGGTGGGCGATGGACTGCTGGTGCAGTCCGTGACCGGGCTCCACTCCGGCGTCAACCTGGTTAGCGGCGATTTTTCTGTAGGAGCCGAAGGCTTGCTGGTCCGAGGCGGAGAGCTGGCTGACCCGGTGAGGGAGCTGACAGTGGCCTCGAGTATCCAGCGCATGCTCCTGGGAGTTACTGCGGTCGGCGACGACCTCGAGTGGTTGCCGTCCCGGGCGGCCGGCGTGACGCTGGCCATTTCCGAGATGTCTATGGGCGGCGCCTAACCGCGTGGTGCCGCTGGTCCCGGCGCTGGCTCCAGGGCCAGCCCAGAGAGGCTAGGAAGCGGCCGCCGCCTTGGACGTCGACCCGCCAGAGGAGCCCGACGAACTGGACGAACCCGGCGAGCTGGAGGAACTCGACGTCGAGCCAGACGGCTCCCCCTTGCCACTTCCGCTGCCGCTCCCACTGCCATCGCCGGCCTTGGCCTCGCTCGTCTTGCTTTCGCCCGACTTGGCCCCGTCAGCGCTCTTCTGGCCGCCCTTGTGGCCATCGGACCGGCTGTCCGTCCGGTAGAACCCGCTGCCCTTGAAAGTGATGCCGATGTTGCCGAACACCTTCCTCAGAGGACCTCCGCAGGCTGGGCATTCGCTGAGGGCCTTGTCCTTGAACGACTGGACGACTTCGAGGTGCTCATCGCAGTCTTTGCAGGCGTACTCGTACGTTGGCATGGAAAAGCGGGCCTTTCGTTAGCACTCTTCAGGCGACTCTGCTAATTGTATCCCACTGGCAAGAATCGCGAACCGGAGACGTTACGGGGCTGTAACAGGTTGGTTCAACCAGCAGGCGGCCGTGGTAAAACGTAACCACGCTCACCGGCCCCGCCAGAGCACGTCCCATACCTGACCTTCGGGCTTCCCGAGGGCTCCTTCAGCCACTTCGACCAAGGGAGTCCGCTTAATGTCGCAGCACGCACAGCCGGTCCGTAAGGCTGTGATACCCGCCGCCGGCCTCGGCACCCGGTTCCTGCCGGCCACGAAGGCTCAGCCCAAGGAAATGCTCCCGCTCGTCGACAAGCCC
>DATJUH010000029.1:0-8663 GCA_035502515.1 Acidimicrobiales bacterium | reverse complement strand
CAGGCGATGACCGGACAGGCGATGACCGGACCGGCGATGACCGGACAGGCGACGGCCGGACAGGCGACGACCGGACCGCCGACAAGAGGTCAGCCTCCCGGCTGTGCCCGACCTCGGCGTAGTGGAGCCGCACTGCGAGGTCCAGCCCTCTCTCGCCGGTGGCCACCACGTGGCGCCCACGCAGCAGCTCAAAAGGCACGTCCCACAGCCACGACGGGTCGTGGCCGTCCGCAGTCCTGGCGTTAATAGCCACGACGACCGGCGCCGGGGCCGGCCGCAGCATGTCGAAGACCTCGGCCCAGCCGGCCGGGTTTTTGGCCAACAGCAACCGGGCGCGCACTTCTCCCACCTCGAGGGTGGCGTACCTGCCGGCGACTTCACGAACGGTCGCCATGGCCGCGACGGCAGCCTGCCCGTCAATACCGACGGACATGGCCCCGGCCAATGCCATGAGGGCGTTCGCCCGGTTGCACCGGCCGGGGAGGGCGAGGTTCAGAGCGAAGCTCTCGCCCGAAGCCAGTACGGCGTCACTCTCAGACGCCTCTCCACCCAGCCAGAAGTCGAGCGGAGGACGGGAAAAACCACAGGAGGTGCACTTCCAGTCGTCCTCTGCGGTGCTCTGGCCTGGCCCCGGCTGTCCCGAGCCGCCCCGGCCTGGGGGGGCCGGCTCCTCGAGGGAGGCCGACGGGAAGCCTGGCGAGGAGCCCGAGGTCCCGGCCTTGGGGCCGAACACCACCCGCCCGCCGCACTGAGGGCACCCGGCAGCATCCGCCTTCCAGCGCAGGCCGGCGCCGGCCCAAGTCACCCGGGGGGCGGCGGCCGCCGCCCATGCGACGAGGGGGTCATCCGCATTGGCCACCACGACGGCCTGCGAAGAGAGGTCCTCGCAGGCGCGGCGCCAACGCTGGGCCACCTGCCGGACCTCGTTGTTGCGGTCCAACTGGTCCCGGCTCAAGTTGAGCAGCAGGACCAGTGATGGCAGGGCCCGGGCCGCCAATCTGGCCATCCACGCTTCGTCTACCTCGAGCACGGCGGGGACCTGCGCTGGGCCGGCGGCCAGAGCGGCGGCCAGCCCTGTCGGTAAGTTCGCCCCCAGCAGGTTCGTCACCACTTTGCGCGGGTCGCCACCGGACAGCGCGGAGGCCAGAAGCTTGGTGGTGGTCGTTTTGCCATTGGTACCCGATACAAGGGACACCTGCCGGCCCGCGGAGAGCCTTTCCAGCGCCAAAGGGTCAATGGCCAGTACGGCGTGCCCGCCGGCGACCGAGCCCGAACCGCGGCCTGTGGCCCGGGAGAGCGCACTGATTCCTCCGCCGACCGCCGCAGCGACGCGGGTGCGGAGCGGGAGGCTCAAATGGGCGGAGCGGTTGGCGGGGGCGAGGTTGCCTTGATCCGGGGCTTTGGGGGCATCGAGGGCTCTGGAGGCACCGACGCCTTTTGGGGCACTCTGCAGCAAAGTCTCCTTAGGCAAGTTCGAGGGGGGCACGGCGGCGGGTGTCGGACAGTGAACGTCGGGCACCGAAATCTAGAGATTACGAGCGTGATAACGCTACCCGACTCTAAAGCGTTGCCCCGGCCACGGACGCTGTGGTTCACAGTTCGGCCGAAGCCCGGACCAGGCCGGCCAAACCGGGGTGAGCCAATCAAACCGGACCAGGCCGGCCGAACGGGGGCCAGTCAGTCGAAGAAGTCGCTGTCTTCGGGACGGAGGTGGGGCCGGGTCTTGTCCGGGTCCAGGTCAACGCCCATGCCCGGCCGGTCCCATACATCGATGAAGCCGTCCTTGACGATCGGTGGCTCGAGCCCCCGTACTATCTCGTACCACCAGTCGGGCCGGCCGGTCGGGTACTCAAAGGCGATGAAGTTCTGGGGCAGCGTGGCGCAGACTTGCACGAGGGCGGCCAGGCCCAGGAGGCCGTCGCCCGTCCCGTGCGGGGCCATGAGCACTCCGTGCAGGTCGGCGTACTCCGCCACCCATTTGAGCTCGGCGATGCCGCCCACGTCGCAGGGGTCAGGCCCGACCACGTCGACGGCGTGGGCTTCGATCAACGGTTTGAAATTGTTCCGGAGGTAGATCTGCTCGCCGGTATGGATGGGCGTCGACGTGGCCCGGGTCACTTCGCGATAGACGTCGGCGTCCACGTACGGCGTGTAATCCCCGGTTATCAGGTCCTCCAGCCACAGGATGTGCAGCCCTTCGAGGGCCCGGGCCAGGCGTATGGCATCGCTGACCGTCCAGCCCGGCCCGCAGTCCAGAGCGAGGCCGACGTCGTCGCCGAGGACGTCTTTCATCGCCTCGACACAGGACACCGTGTGTTTGAGACCGCGCTCGGTGAGAAGGCCGCGCTCCCGGCCCCCATTGCCGGGCCCCTGAGGTTCCCCGTAAAAGAACCCTGGTGCCTGGCGAGCCGAAGGGCTGTGGAAGGCAATGGCCTGCTTGATAATCGTAAAACCTTCAGGCGAGGCCTTCATCTTGGCCATATTTTCGGCATAGTCAGCCGGCGATTCGCCGTTCATCGGAAAGCGGACGGCACCGTTGTAAACCCTGACCCGGTCTCGCACCTTACCGCCGAGCAGCTTGTACACAGGCAAGCCGGCGGCTTTGCCGGCCACATCCCATAAAGCCATTTCGATAGCGCTCACCGCACTTCCCCACGGCTTGAAGGCGCCCCGCAACCTGATCCTCTGCATAACCCGTTCTACGTCGGTGGGATCTGCACCCAGGATGAACGGCTCGTAGTAAAGCACATGCCAGCGAAGGTAGGGCTTATACGCCTCGATCTCTCCGTACCCGCTTATACCCTCGTCGGTCACTACCCGAACGACAGGGTTATCACCTATAACAGCGCACTTGAGGGCGGTTATCTTCACAGGATCTCCTGACCGGTAGGCTTTGCCTGGCTGCCTTCCACGGCAAAGTTTAGAGGGCCACTCGAAGGCCTCGAAAGAAGCGCTGGCCGAGCCCGAACAAGCCTCGATAACCCGCACGATCTCGATAAATCGTTCAATTGGGTTTATTGCGGCCGGTGGTTATCAGCCGGCCAGGACGCGCGTCTGGCACGAGGCCACCGTCACGGATGACGAAGACGCCGTCGACTAAAAGGTGCCGTACCCCGGAGGAGGGACGGGTGGTGTCCGCGTAGGTCGCCTGGTCGGTTACCCGGGCAGGGTCGAAAACGACCAGGTCGGCATCGGATCCCGGCCCGATCCGGCCTTTGCGGCGCATCGTTTCGCAACTGGCCTCCAGTGCCCGGGCGGGGAGCAGAGAGCACCGGCAGATGGCGTCGGACAAAGGCCTCCCGTCCTCACGCCATAACCGCAGGGCCCGCGAGAAACAGCCGGCCGAACGGGGATGGGTCACGGCTCCCGGCGGCAAGGGCCAACGAAGGGGGTCGAACGCAGGCGAGGTCGCCACCAAGGGCATTGCGTCGCTGGCGATAGCCGTGCCCTCAGACGTGAACGAACGGCGCAACAACGCGAAATCAGCCGGGTCGTCCTCTTTCAGTTGCTCGACCAGCACGAGACCGTCCGGGCCAGTGGCCCGAAGCTCCCGCAACCTGGCTTCATCGGCCACTCTCTCCCCTGTCGGCAAATAAGTCAGTGATTGCGGGGTCAAGCCGCGCTCGGGGAGGCGCTCCGGGGCCAGGAAGGCCGCCCCTATTGACGTCGAACCGGAGCCATAAGGATATGCCTCCGTGGTTACCTGCCCCCCGGCCCGTTGACAGCGCTCGACGAGACCGAGCACGCGGTCGATGTGCCGTCCCGACGTGCTGTTCAAGTGGCAGTAGTGCATGTGCGCACCCGTTTCTCCGGCCGCCCGCACGATTTCTTCCGCCCCGTCGATTTTGGTGGCCGGGGACAACTCGACAAGGTCGCGGCAATGGGTAAAGGTGGGCACGTCACTTTCGGCAGCCAACCGGGCTACTTCGAGGTACTCGACGGGGTCGACTTCGGGGGCGTAACCAAGCAGCAAACCGATCCCTATGGCGCCTCGGGCCAGATCTTCGGACAGCTGGCCGAGTACCCGGGAGAATTGGCCCACTGTGCAGGGCGCCCTCCACTCGGAAGCTCCAAGGACGATGAAGGCGCTTTCCACTCCCCCGTCGGCCACCAGGCCGGTGAGGACCTGCATCCGGGCGGAAGCCCATGAGGCGGAGAAACCGTAGTTGATCGGAGAGCCAAGCGACGCCTCGTAGGCGTACGCGTTCTCGACGGGGGTTCGTCCCACTTCGAGGTCAAGGGCAGTCGTAACCCCGTCGTGCGCCTGCAGACGCCGCCCGGCCAGGTTTTGCGCATGACTGTGGAGGTCGATGAAGCCCGGCGCAACCACGAGGCCCGTAACGTCGATAACGGTCGTCCCGTCGAGGTCGTCCTCGGTTACAGCAGTTACGGTCCCGCCGCTTATGCCTACGTCCCTCTTGGCGTCGAGCATCGACTCAGGGTCGATGACCCGGCCACCGTGCAGCACGATGTTGTGAGGTGCCACCCGTCCCTTATCCGATCTGGTGCGCTATACGACCTGGCCTATCCGATCCTGTAAGGGCCCTTTTTATCAAGCCTGCCCTGGAGCGCACACATTGCCGCCAGGTGAGGACAGAAGGGCAACTGACAACGAAGGCCCACAAGAGGACGCTGACGGCCGACAAGGCGATTGGCGCTCCTTGGGCCGGCCCGGCGACAGCGCGAAACGTCCTAGCGAGAAGCGGCGGCTGTGAGGTTTGTCTATTCCCGCGGTAACAGGCGGCAGAGCAGGAACTATGTGCCGTGCGACGTGTGCCCGTTCATGGCTTCGAGCAACCGCTGCGCGGCCGTGCGGCCAACCTCGTGGAGGTCAATGTCCACTGTCGACAAAGGGACCCGGACGTGGGCCGACATTATGTCCCTGTTGTCGAAACCGATGAGGGCCACGTCTTCCGGTACCCGCCGGCGCAGGCCGTGGCCTCACCCGCGACTGGTTGCCCTGGGTGCCGGTGGCGAACGTCGAGGGCATTATGCGGCTCTCGAAGATCTTGACCGGGCTACGGCCGATCTCGTCCTCCGGCCGGCGCCGGTCAGGTCAGAGGGGTGATGAACGAGGACAGACAGTCGTAAGCGGTTCGGGAGTTGCAAACGGTACGGAGCGGTAAACAGCGGTCAGCGGGCCCACGGCGTCGCATGATCGAAGTCTGATCGCACCGTGTTGGCGACGCTTTCTATGATGCCCGCTTGCGCGGGGCCGAGGTCGAGGCCGAGCTCCCGGTTGTACTGGAGGCTCCCCCACGAGAAGTTCTGCGAGCCGACGTCGAGCTGCTCGTCAGGGTAGCCCGGGTCCACATCGATCACCTTCGCATGGATGTACAGGTCGGCGTTGGGGGTGTAGGTGCTGACGTGTACTCCGGCGGCCACCAGCTTGTCGAAGTTCGACTGCCACGACGATTGGTAGGTCATAACAACCTCTACGTTTACGCCTCGCCTGGCGGCGGCGCAAAGGGCGTCGACGATGGTGTACTCGCCCATTTCTTCGTTCTCTATATAGAGAGTGTGTTTCGCCGACGCAACTATGCGAACCACCCTGACATCGGCGCCCGGGCTCCAGATGAGGTCGGCGCCGGCCGGCTCAGGGGAGTACTGGCGACCGGCAAAATCATTGCTGAACACGGCCTCTATCGCGGCCACGTCCGCCGGGTCCCGGTCGATAATGGCGAAGTCCCGCGTGGTGGCGTAGTACTCGCTGGTCAGGTTCAGGGTCATGACCGCCGAGACGACGCCGTCCACGGTGATCGTTTTTTGATGAGTCACGTCGTAGGACGATGGCGCCCAGTGGACGGCGACCCGATGCGAACTGAGGTAGTCGTAAGCGGGCGTATTGTACGAACGGGCCAGGTTCTGGTCCAGGACGACCCTCACCTTCACGCCGCGCTCGGCGTCGGCGACGAGGCTGGCCTCGGCCCTCGGGTCGTTCAGCTCGTACATCGTCATGTCGAGTGTGTGCCGAGCCGAGGCGATGAGGCGGTAGATCGGGCCGAGGCCGTCGGCGGGCTCGGTAACCAGGCTGTACTCGGGAGTGGCGGCGGACGCCGGTGAGGCTGCGCCTGCCACGCCGGCGACCAGAGCACCGGCAACCAGTCCGCTCGAGGCCACCCCGGTGCCTAATACTCCCGCCGCCATCAACGCCGTGCCCGCCAGCACCTTGCCAAGTTGGTGACCGCCGCCCCCGAAACGCCCGGAGGTGGCTTTTACAGTCGTCGTGTTCACCGCGGCGAAGGCTAGGCGAACAAGCCAGCCGGACGAGGTCAGTGTCGAATAGGCCGGCCCACCCGGGCTAATCAGCGGTGGGCAGCTCGATGGTCAAGGTGGTGGGCGGGCTCAGGCTGGGCGGGCTCAGGCTGGGCGGGATCAGGCTGGGCGGGATCATCGTGGGGGTCGGCGCCGGCTCGGGACAGCCGACAGGCACCGGGTCGTCCCTCGAGGCGGTCCGCCGGGCCGGGAGGCGCGCTCCTACGGCCAGCGCGAAAACCCCGACCACCATACCGAAACCGAAGGCCAGCCCCACTCCTGAGCGGTGCCCGAGGCCCTCTGCGGTGGCGGCCACGATCCCACCCGCCACGCCGGTACCGATGGCCTGGCCGAGAACGTCGAAGAGCTGCAGGCTGGCGGTGGCTTTGCCCTCGGCGCCGGGTGCGGCCAGGTCGAGGGTGGTCACGGACAGCGGAGCGTAAGCCAGCCCCATACCGCCGCCGGCCACGCCCCACGCCAGGAGCCCGAGTTCGGGTGGCACCACCGGGAGAAGCGTGACACTCATGAGCCCCAGCCCGGCCAGGACAAACAACTCACCGGTGCGGACCAGGCGCCTCGGCCCCAACCGGCCTATATTGCGCGCTTGCACCCACGAGCCGACCGTCCAGGTCAGGGTCCCAGCCGTGAGGGCTAACGCGGCCAATAGGGTCGGCGAATGCCGGACCGTCGTAATGGAGTAGGGGACGTACACGTCGGCCGCGAAGAAGCAACATGTGAGCAGCCCGCGGTTCAGGACCGTAACCGGCAACCCGCGCCTGGCGGTGAGCGTGCCCGGGGGCGCCAGTCGTCGCAGGCACGTGACCAGCAGCAGCCCGCCAACGAGGACGCCGCCGATGACAGCCGGGAGGCCACCGGAGGTGATACCAGCCAGCGCCACCGCTGTCCCCACCACCACGCCGAACACAGTTAAGTACGGCACCGAGGCGTGGCGCGTCCGGGCCGGGACCGGTACGTGCTTCATGGCCAGCACCGCCAGCGCCCCGGTGAGGACCACCAGTGGGACCAGCCCGAGGAACACCCACCGCCAACCAGCCGTGGTCGCCACCAGAGCGGCGATCGCCGGCCCAATCAGGCCGGGGACGACCCACGCCGTCGACAGGATGGCAAACATGCGGGGCTGGCTCTTTTCGGGGTAACCGCGAGAGATGGCGACATAAGCCACCGCCGGCACGAAGCCGGCACCTAAACCCTGGACGGCTCGCCCGGCCACCAGTACCGGCATATCCGGTGCCGTCCCGCCCACGACCAGGCCAGACGCGAACAGAGCCAGGCCCGCCAGCATGGGTGGGGCGAGCGGGCCTCTGTCGGCAAGGGTCCCGGCCACCACAATCCCGATAAGGCTGGTGAGCATGAACGCGCTGAAGACCCAGCCGTAAAGCCGCAGGTCGCCCAAATGACGGCTGACCACCGGCAAGACGGTGGCGATGGCCAGCGCTTCGAACGCCACCAAGGTGACCGCCAGCACCAGGCCCACCGTCAAGGGTCGTCGTTGTGCCGCCCACACCCCGCCGGTCAGCTCTGCCCGTCCGGCAGGGGACCGGTCAAGCCTGCGCGTGCTCACTCGCCGAGGCTACGACCTCGATCGCACTTGAGGTCAAGCGGCTGAGGTGAGTCTGAGGTGAGTTCCGGGTTGCCCCGGCGGTGCATCGGACCGGTTCCGCCACCCGGGCGATATCCGCTGGTTGGGGCTGGATGCCCATTGTCGAGGGGACAGCGTCGAACAACGGGCCGCCCGGCAGAGCGGATGCCTGGTCCGCGATCCGGCGGATGAGGCGCCCGGGCTCGGCCAGTCTCCAGTCCGGCAAGTCCTGTTTGATGCCCGTAACGCTGATCGCACCGGCGCAGGCGCCGCTGTGGTCGAAGAACGGCGCTCCGACGCAGAAGACGCCGTAGACCTCCTCTTCGTCGTCGATCGCACAGCCCCTCTGGCGGACGCCGGCCAGGTCCTCGAGCAGCCGGTCGGTCTCGGTGATGGTGTGCGAGGTATAGCGGAGAAGCTCCGTCTCGGCGCAGATCGTACCGGCTCCGTGCGGCCGGGCCCGAAGATGCCGGCGCCATCGCCGCCGTGCTGTCCGACTCATTCGCCGACGTGTGGGATGCCGAGCGGGTGCGCCTGACCTTGTCGGAGCCGCACGAGCGGGCCGGGGGGCTCGTCGGTGTCGTGGTCTACCCAACGCCACCGCGCCTTGAGTATTGACGACCTGGCCGCCATGCCGGCGGGGCGGGCCGCCGTCAGCCTCTCGGGCACGCGCCCGGTCATCGTGGAGACGGTCCCGTGGATGCGCCGGCCCGACACTTCGGTGGTCCACGGCTCTCTCGCCCGCTACGGCAGCCCCGATGGCCATCTGCGCCCGGGCACTGGCGTCGAGTTGCAGCCTGCGGGGGCT
>DATJUH010000028.1:0-27676 GCA_035502515.1 Acidimicrobiales bacterium | reverse complement strand
GCCTCCAGCCGATCCACTGCTTTTCGCAGGCGGCCAGGCACAGAGCACGTGGCCAGGGACAGGTGCGCTGGGTTGGCTCCACAGCGATCATATGCGCTACTCCTCAGGGCCTGGACCACCGGGCGCCCGTAAGTCATACTGACGCGCGGAGTCACTAGCCGAGAGGTCGGAGTTGGACCAGTTTGGGGACGTTCACTGACATGGCCGCCACCCGGACCAGCAGTTGCGCTGGCCCCGGGCCCGGTTCGGGCAGGGTCCCGGACGCTCACCCTTCCTCGGCATAGGCGTCGTAGGCCAGCCCAGCCGGTATCGCCGGCCCCACCGAGCGCCCCCATAAACCGGTCAGTGTTGGGAAAGGGTGAAGTCTGGTAGCAGGTACAAGATGCTCCCATCGCCGTCCGACTCGAGCCACAAGCGGGCTTCCTGCCCGAGGCCGTGGTCCTCGACCGGTAGCTCCCAGATCCACTTGGCCAGGTCACGGGCCTGGCCGATCATGGCACCGAGGAGAGGCCGGACGTTGTCTTCAGCCAGGCCGGTGAGCCACCCGGCCGCACCCCTGTCCGCAAAATAGATGGGCTTGCCGCCCGGGTCGACGAGTCCGTAAGACGTAATGTCCACCAGGCCCAGGACCTCGAGCTCGAAGCCCAGGTCCGGCTCAAAGCCCGCCGGCTCGACGTCGCTGTTGTGGTGGATGACCGTCACCGTTACTGCCCTTCTTTCTGAGTGCGACAGGCCCGTGTGGCTTTTGTCTTGTAGTGATTAACGACAAATTGCAGGCGGAACTTTCGGCCGGTGGGGCCATTTCAGGAACTCTTTAGCCTGTCGCCTTCCCTGAGCCGCCGGCGGCCATGCTCAGGTGACCTCACTTCACTTGCGCCCAACGTTCCGGCTCGGCCCCCGGGAGCGGCCAGCCCGGCGCTCCGGCGCAGCCAAGTTGCGTTGACGCACACCAGTAGCGGGCCCGGCGAACCCTATGATTTCCCCTTGCGGGTGGCTGGACAACATGCCCGGATGATGGTCTAGCGCCGCGCACCGAGGGCCGCTGCACGCCACCGAGCGGCTCTTCCAGAGCCCCGAGATCACTCAGGTCGTGCAGGTCCACTAAAACTTGACGGCGTCCCCGCCCTTCAGCGCCAACATCTTTCGGGCCTCCTCGGGGGTGGCGACCTCCCGACCCATCTCTGTAATAATGCGGACGGCCTTGTCCACCTGTTGCGCGTTGCAAGTCGCTAGTTGTCCTCGACCGATGTACAAGCTGTCCTCCAAGCCGACCCGGACGAAGCCCCCGGCCAGCGCGCTAGCGGTGATGATCCCCATCTGGTGCCGGCCCGCGCCGAACGCCGAGAAGTAGTAGTCCTGGCCAAATAGCTTGTCGGCGATAGCGATCATGTGGTGCAAGTTGCTGTGATCGGGCCCTATTCCGCCCAGCACACCAAACACCCCTTGGATAAAGAATGGTGGTTCGACCAATCCGCGATCCACGAAGTGGGCCAAGGAGTACAGGTGGCCAATGTCATAGCACTCGAACTCGAAGCGGGTGCCGTTGGAGCCCAGCTCAGTGAGGATGCGCTCTATTTGAACGAAGGTATTGGAGAAGATCCGGTCGGCCGAACCGAGCACATACTCCTGCTCCCAATCGAATTCCCAATTACTCACTCGGTTCGCCGCCGCGGCGAAATTGAAGTTCATCGACCCCATGTTGAGCGAGGCCACTTCAGGCTCGAGATTTTTTGCCGCTGCCATGCGCTCGTCTACGCTCATGACGGCGCTGCCGCCGGTTGTGATATTGATCACTGCGTCCGTGTGCTTCCGGATCTCCGGGAGAAATTCCAAAAATACCTCGGGATCCGGCGAGGGGTAACCGCTCTCAGGATGGCGAGCATGGAGGTGGAGGATCGTCGCACCGGCTTCGGCTGCGCCAATCGCCTCACGGGCAATCTCCGGAGGCGAAATGGGCAGGGCAGCTGACATGGACGGCGTATGGATCGAGCCGGTCACCGCGCACGAAATGATTACGTTGTTCGAGCTTCGCAATAAATTCTCCTTTCGCGCTGCTCTCCTAACACGACCCTGCGGGGGAGTTTAGGCTGAGGGCCGGCGCCCCGCAATCACGGCGGTGCGACAATGGGTATCAATGGTCGGCGGCCCTTCAGGAGCCTGAACGTGACCCGGAGCTCCTGAATGCCGCTGGGCTCGAGTGCCCACGTCCGCCACGTGCCACGTCGTCCCGGCCGTGGCGTGCGTCCCCGGGCCGGCCCAAGTGGTATATGTCTACGATAAGGAAATGGATTGCGATATGTCGGGGGCGTCTCTCGATCTTTCGGGGCGCCGTGTCTTGGTAACCGGAGCGGCCAGCGGCATCGGTCTGGCGTGCGCCCGCCGCCTTGCTGCGGCCGGTGGAGCCGTGATTGTGGCGGATCGCGATGGCGACGGCGCAGCGCGGGCTGCCGGCGAGGTTGGCGGGGAGGCGTGGGTTGTGGACCTGGGCGACACAGCGGCGCTGGCTGCGGTGGAGCTCGACGTGGACGTACTGGTTAACAATGCCGGCCTCCAGCATGTCGCCCCTATCGTCGAGTTCCCGCCCGAGATGTTTGCCCTGATGATGAGGGTAATGGTCGAGGCGCCGTTTCTCCTGGCGCGGGCTGCTCTTCCAAAGATGTACGAGCGGGGCTTTGGCCGCGTGATCAATATTTCCAGTCATCTCGGCATAAGGGCGGCGGCCTACAAGGCTGCGTACGTCGCCGCCAAACACGCGTTGATCGGACTTTCCGATGTAATCGCCCTTGAGGGGGCGGCGCACGGGGTCACGTCGAATGCTATCTGTCCCAGCTATGCCCGCACTCCTCTGGTGGACAGGCAGGTAGCCGCGCAGGCAAAGGCCCACGGCATCAGAGAGGACCAGGTCGCCGAGCAGATCTTTTTGGCTTTGCCAGCCATAAAGCGCTTTGTGGAGCCGGCCGAGATCGCGGAGGTGGTGGCGTTCTTATGCACCCCCGGAGCGAGCTTCATTACCGCAGCCACGTATACCATCGATGGCGGCGCCTCTTCAAAATAGGAGCCAATCGAATACTTGGGCCGCGCCCGCACGCCGGCCCCCGGGGGCAGGGGACGCCCTCCTGCTTAGCCGTCTGGGGCCCCAGGCTCAGCTTCCCGAGTGGCGCAGTTGAAGGACGAACTCTGCCACACCATGGTTATCGAGCGACCCGAGGGGGCCGAACCCCGCCGGGCCCTTGATGCCCCAGGTGGCCAGTGAGACTGGAGCGGACCCCGCCACTTGCAAAAGCCCGCCATCCCTTCGCCCCATAGTCGCAAAGGTGATCGAGTGCCAGATCCCGTCCACGCTGAAGCGGCCCGTCACCGACGTATGGGCGGCGGCGCCGGAGGCGAAAGCAAGGCTGAGGTGTACAGGGTGGTCGAGCACGAACGTGGCGTAGGGATGTCGGGCCACCCCCATGCTCTTGGAGAACTGGGCTTGGGCTCTCCCACCTATCTTCACCGTGCGGAGGTCGACGCGGAAACTGGCCCCGACGACTTCGTCGGCTGCAACGACGAAGCTTCCGGTGACGGCGCTGGTCCCCCCGGTCACGTTCGCTTTGGTTATGAACAGGACAGTCTCGGCCATCCGGAAGCCGGCCTTGGAACCCGGCCCCACCACCCAGGTGCCCGACAGCGGGCCAACGGGAGCCGGTACCGGGCCAGCCGGGAGGGCAAAGAGAGCGGGCACCGGGCCCAGCGCGAAAGCCGATGTCGCCACCCCCACTGTCAGCACCACCGCCGCACCGGCGCTCACGAGCGTCCAGCGGGGCCACCGGCGCTTCCCTTTTGCGGGCGTGGCGACCCGTCCCTGTGCGATATCGGGCACCGGGCGGCGTCCCGCCATCGTTACCGGACCGCTCGCCCCCCGCCCCTCGATGACGTCGGGTTGGGCCCGGCCACCTGTTCGACCGTTCACCTCTGCCTCCTCCTCCCGGGGACCCTGTCCCTGGTTTCATTCGTCCGGCCCGGTCTGCTGGTGCGCCCAGCCGGTTGTACTACTACGATTACGGATGTTGGCACTTGAGATATAGAGTCTCAAGACCCAAGCGAGTGGGGTCCATATGAGGGACATAGCGCCGCCGACCGGGCTTGCCCGTCGCGGCCGGAGGCTTTCCGAACCCGAGACGGAACGACGGATGCTGGAGGCGGCCCTGGCCGAGGTGAAGCGCAGCGGCCTCACCGTCAGTCTGGACAGCATCAGCATGGAGGACATCATCAGGGAGGCGCATGTCTCCCGGAGCGCTGCCTACCGTCGCTGGCCCTACAAGGACCTCTTCGTAAGCGACCTGGTGAAGGTGCTAGCCGAGGAGGTCGCTCCCAGCCCCGCCGACCATGAGGCCATCATCGGGGTGATAAAAGCGGTAGCGGCCGAGCACGACAGCTTGCTGGACACGGCGAAAGGACGCCACGGCCTGCTAGTGGAGGTGTTCCGCCAGACCGCTCTGGCCGACTTCAAGGCGGTCTACGGTTCTCCCGAATGGCGTACTTACCTCGCCCTCCACGCCACCTTCACGAGCCTGCCAGAAGGCCGGCTACGCGCCGAGGTCCAGGCCACCTTGGCCCGCTCGCAGCAAGGCTTCATCGGCCGCGTGGCCGGGGCCTGGGAGCAGATGGCCGGCCTGTTCGGCTATCGCCTGCGCCCGGAACTGGGGGCCAGTTACGAGGTTCTGGCCACCCTGGTGAGCGCCTTCAGCCGCGGTCTCGTCCTCATGTCACTTTCGATGCCCGACCTGGTAGAGGAACGGTTGACGGCCGCGCCATTCGGGGCGGCGGCAACCGAGCAATGGTCGTTGGCGGCCACCGGAATGGCAGCGGTCGGCTTTGCTTTCTTCGAACCCGACCCGGCGGTCGAGTGGGGCTCCGAGCGGGTGGCCATGGTGCGACAGGCCCTGGCCTCCCTGAGGGCCGTTCCGTGCCTGCCGCCAAAGCCGGCCGAAAACTGACCAGGAGAGGGAGGTTCATGCAGGCTTCTGGTACTCGGCGATGCTGTGAGTGCTCGTCCTTGGCGGTCTGGTGGTGGTCGCTCTCACTGCCTTCCACCTCAGCTTTCCTGACCCTCGGGCACCCGCGGGTGTCGCCGGTCGACAGGGTTGTGAGCAATCGCAGGCACGCGACAGCGCCCGCACTTCGAACTGGAAGGCGGGCGCTCTTACTTTTGATTGTCGCGCCCTGAGAGGTAACCGGAGACCTCGGCGGTTATAGGTACCCTGACCTTTGCGACTGGACTTGGCTGAGGCAGGTCGACTGTCGTCAATATTCCCGAGGCTCATCTTCGGCAACAGCAAACTGGCCAGACCCGGCCACCGCTAAGGGCGCTGCAGACAGATCTGATAAACCAGGAAAGACCACCTCCTTAGCGCGAACAACCTTGGCATCATTTTGCCTGGGCCCCGAAGGCGTGAATAGGGCCGAAAGTTAGTATCCAGGCCAGTCTCGACGCGCTAAACGACGGCTAATTCAATGGGCGCGGCGCGCTCGCCTCCGCCCAGACCACCGGCGTGTCACCAGGCTGCCAGCGGACATCTCCCGCCTGCTTGCCGAACAGGAAACGTCGGCCAATGTCTTGTTGCTGTAAGCTTTCTTATGCCATTGAACCCCGCCTTTCATGCAACTTAGCCCTCAAGAGACCGAGAAGCTCATTGTGTCCCTGGCGGCCATGGTTGCCCGGGACCGGCTGGCCCGAGGGGTGAAGCTCAATTACCCGGAGGCCACGGCTATCCTCACCAGCTTCGTGTTCGAGGGCGCACGGGACGGAAAGAGCGTGGGCGACCTGATGGCGGAGGGACGCCAAGTGCTGTCGCGTGAACAGCTGATGGAAGGAGTGCCAGAAATGATCGACCAGGTACAGGTCGAAGCCACGTTCCCGGACGGCACGAAGCTGGTCACGCTGCACTACCCCGTCCCGTGATCCCCGGAGAGGTCGTGCTCGGCGACAGCCCGGTCACCCTGATGACGGGACGCCCGATCACCAAGGTTGCGGTCGAGAACACCGGGGACCGCCCGGTACAGGTCGGTTCCCATTTCCATTTTGCTGAGGTAAACCCTGCCCTTCAGTTCGACCGGGCCGTCGCCATGGGCAAGAAGTTGGCCATTGCCGCTGGGACCAGCGTCCGTTTCGAGCCCGGCATACAGATCGAGGTGGAGCTCGTCGATTTCGCCGGCGCTCGCTTTATGGCCGGTTTCCGGGGCGAAGTGAGGGGCGCCGTTGCCTAGCCTGTCGCGCTCTGGGTATGCCGCACTTTACGGCCCGACCACCGGGGACCGGGTGCGGCTGGCAGACACCGGCCTGTTCATCGAAGTCACCGAGGACCTGTGCGGGGGCCCGGGCCGGGCCGGCGACGAGGTTGTCTTCGGCGGGGGCAAGGTGGTGCGCGAGTCCATGGGCCAGGGCCGCGCCACGCGGGCCGAAGGAGCCCCGGACCTGGTGATAACCGGCCCGGTCATCCTCGACCACTCCGGGGTCATAAAAGCAGACCTCGGGGTACGCGACGGCCGTATCGTCGCCATAGGCAAGGCCGGCAACCCTGACACGATGGACGGCGTCACGCCCGGCCTGGTGATCGGGCCGTCTACCGAGGTCATCGCCGGCAACGGGAAGATCCTGACCGCCGGGGCCATCGATTGCCATGTGCACCTCATCTGCCCTCAGATCCTCGAGGTTTCTTTGGCGTCGGGGGTGACCACGGTCATCGGCGGCGGCACCGGGCCGGCCGAGGGGACCCGGGCCACCACGGTGACCCCCGGCCCCTGGAACCTGGCCCGGATGATGGTCGCCCTCGACCAATGGCCGGTCAACTTTGCCCTTCTGGGCAAGGGGAACACCGTTTCCGAAGAGGGCCTATGGGAACAACTGCGGGCGGGCGCGGCCGGTTTCAAGCTCCACGAGGACTGGGGTTCGACCCCGGCCGCCATCGACGCCTGCTTGCGGGTCTGCGACGCGGCCGGCGTCCAGGCCGCCGTCCACACCGACACGCTCAACGAGGCCGGCTTCGTCGAGTCCACCATCGCCGCCGTCGGGGGCCGTACGATCCACGCCTACCACACCGAGGGCGCCGGCGGCGGGCACGCGCCGGACATAATCAAGGTGGCCGGCGAAGCCAATTTCCTGCCCTCGTCGACCAACCCGACGCGGCCCCATACGGTCAACACGATCGACGAGCACCTCGACATGCTGATGGTCTGCCACCACCTGAACCCGGCGGTGCCCGAGGACCTCGCTTTTGCCGAGAGCCGGATACGCCCATCGACCATTGCCGCCGAAGACCTGCTCCACGACATTGGCGCGGTTTCCATGATCGGTTCGGACTCCCAGGCCATGGGCCGGGCGGGGGAGGTGGTCCTGCGCACCTGGCAGACGGCCCACGTGGGCAAACGAAGGTGGGGCTTCCTGCCCGGGGACGGGCCGGCCGACAACTTCCGTGCCCGCCGTTACGTGGCCAAGTACACCATATGCCCGGCCGTCGCCCATGGCCTCGACACTGAGGTGGGCTCGGTGGCGCCGGGGAAACTGGCCGACCTGGTGCTGTACGACCCGGCGTTTTTCGGGGTACGCCCGGCGCTGGTCATAAAAGGAGGGTTTATCGCCTGGGCGCAAATGGGCGACGCCAACGCCTCCATACCCACCCCTCAGCCGGTCCGGGCCAGGCCGATGTTCGGGGCCAGCCCGGCCGCGGCGGCCACGTCTTCACTGGCCTTCGTGGCCCCGGCCGCCGTAGAAGCCGGTTTGCCCGAGCGCGTCGAAGCGGGACGGCAACTGGTGGCGACGGGGTCGGTGCGTTCGCTGGCCAAGACGGACCTGCCGCTCAACGACGCGCTGCCGCAGATAAGGGTGGAGCCGGACAGTTTCCGCGTCTGGGTCGACGGGGAGCTGGTGACCGAAGACCCGGCCACCGAGCTGCCCATGGCGCAGCGGTATTTCCTATTTTGAGGGGCCAGGTTTGACCACCGCCGGCTCGAGCACAGCCCACGCCACGAGCACGCTGTTGACCCTGGCCGACGGCCGCTTCCCGGCCGGCGGTCACGCCCACTCGGGCGGCCTGGAAGAAGCTGTTGGCGACGGGCGAGCTCGCACCATCGACGATCTCGGGTCATTCCTGGCCGGGCGTCTCCATACCGTCGGCCGCGTCGAGGCCAGCCAGGCCGCGTTTGCTTGGCTGGTAGCCCCTTCGGCCACGCGGCTCGCCCTCCTGCACGCCGAAGCAGCGGCCCGGTCGCCCTCGCCCGCCCAGCGGGACGCCAGCACGGCCCAGGGCCGCGCCTTGCTGCGAGCGGCGAAAAACGTATGGCCGGCGGCACGCTTTGACGGTATCTCCGCCGCAGCAGCGCAACTCGCTCGAGGCCCGATGTACGCCATCGTCCTCGGGGCTGTCGGCCGCGCCATCGGCCTCGGCATCGCCGAAGTGGCGCTGGTCGCCGCTCAGGTTGCGGTGAGCGGGCCGGCCTGGGCGTCCACCCGGTTATTGGGGACCGACCCGTTCGCGGTGATGGGCTGCCTGGCCAAACTGGCGCCCACCATCGAGGAAATAGCTCATCATGCCGTGGCCCAGGCTCGAGACGCTGTCGCCGCAGGTGACAAGGGTGCATCGTTGCCAGCCTGCGCCGCCCCTCTGCTCGAGATCGGGGCCGAGCGGCATGCTTGCTGGGAGGTGCGCCTCTTTGCTTCCTGACCAGCCTTTGCGGGTCGGCATCGGCGGGCCCGTCGGCAGCGGGAAAACGGCCCTGGTAGCTGCCCTCTGCCGCTCGCTGGCGGGGCGCTGGTCGGTGGCGGTGGTGACCAACGACATCTATACGACCGAGGACGCCCAGATCCTGTTGCGTGAAGCAGTGCTGGCCCCCGACCGCATCCGGGCCGTGCAAACGGGGTGTTGCCCCCACACGGCTATCCGGGACGACATCTCGGCCAACCTGGAAGCGGTCGAGGTGCTCGGGGCCGCCCACCCTGGGCTCGACCTCGTCCTCATCGAGTCAGGCGGCGACAACCTCACGGCAACGTTCAGCTACGGCCTGGTCCACAGCCAGATCTTCGTCATCGACGTCGCCGGTGGGGACAAAGTGCCGCGCAAGGGCGGGCCCGGGATAACTCTTTCCGACCTTCTGGTGGTGAACAAGACGGACCTGGCGCCGCTGGTCGGCGCCGACCTCGCAACTATGGGGCACGACACAGAAGCCGCCCGCGGAGAAAGGCCATTCGTTTTCCTCAGCCTCGTCGCCGACCCGCTCGCCCAACCGGTGGTGGCGTGGCTCGAGGCCAAGTTGACCGAGCAGTGCGCGCCCACGCCGAACTGAGGGTCTCGGCGCCGCTGTGTCCCGAACCGGGTGGCGCCAAAACCGTTACTGCGCCATGCAGTGAGACCCCACCCGGCGGAGGAGCCAGCTGGGACCTGGCTTACGTGCGCGACGCTCCTCCAGTGGCGTTCCGGGCTACCCCTGAGGCCGTTTATCTGGTTGGGACGGCCGCCTTTCCCGTTGGCGACGACTGCGTGAGCGTTGAGGTCGAGGTAGGCGCGGGCGCTGCCCTCGCCGTTCGATCGGCTGCTTCGATGATCGCGTGGGCGTCGGCCCAGTCCCGTTTCGACGTCGGGGTGACTGTGGGACGGGGTGCCTCGCTGGACTGGCAGTTGCAGCCGCTGGTTGCTTCCTCCGCGTGCCACTTTTCGCAGCAAGTTCGGGTCAGATTGGACGAAGGGGCTACGTTGCTCTGGAGCGAGGAGCTTGTCCTCGGTCGCCACGGCGAACCGCCGGGGCAGTTGGACATGGCCCTCGACGTCGAATACGCCGGCGTCCCTTTGCTCCGTCACCGATTGATGCTGGGGCCGGGGGCGCCAGGCTGGGACGGGCCGGCCGTAATGGGCAACGAGCGGGCGATCGGACTTGCCTTGATCGCCGGTTCGGGCGCCCACCGGGGCGATGCGGCGGCGATGGGACATGCGTCCGGACAGGAATGGGCTGTGATGGCCCTCGACGGCCCGGCCTTTTTGGCCACCGCCACCGGCGCTGATCTTCTTGGCGTCCGGGCGTCGATGAACCAAGTCCTGGATGTTTGGCGTAAAGCCGGCGCCGGAGCGGGGCCCGTCGGGCGGCTACGGCCCTAAGTCGACGATTGCGGCAATGGGGGCGTGGCCCGGAGGCAACTGATGCTCAGTCCCGCCCGAGATGAATATACGAGGGTCACCCGTCTGGGACGCGATAACGGCCCCCGTGGCCGCTCTCGCGTGTCGTTCGTAGTTGATGTCCGCGTCGGAGAGCATGGTTGTGCGCCACCCATTAAGCAGGCCGCCAACGGGGGCATCCGCCTTCGCCAATACCGCGACGATACGGCGCCGGTCGTCCTCGTCTGGATCGCCCTTAAGGTCGAGGCCGGCGCTGCGAAAGGCCTCACGCACACCTTCCAGGTCGACGGGGCTCGACATAGCTGCGTGCCCGATCCTCAGGTTCCCGCCGGCTGAGGGCGCATTAGCCAGCACCACGATTTCGCAGCTGTCGAGTTCACCGCCGGCTGAGGTCGAAGCTACGGCAGAAAACCGACCGAGGTCCATGGTGACCATGTCGTCGGGCACATCTGTCGGACAGAGCTCGCCAAGGCCGACGGCGACACCGAGCGCCGTGGCCCCGCGCGCGAACGCCTTGGACTTGTTGGGGTCTTCGGTTACAAGGCTGACACCCCGGCGACGGGCGTCGGCAATGGCCGACGGCGTGAGCAGGGGGCCCTTGACCTGGACGTAGTGGACGTCCGGCCCGGACACCCCCAAGTCATCGCAAGCCCGGCGCACGGCCGCCGCCACTTCCGCGATTTCCTTTGCCCGCCCCACCTCCTCCGCTGCGATTCGCCGGGTCCGCTGCACCGAGATGGCCAGTCTCCCGGTCTTGCCTTGTATTTCTGGGCCAGCAACGGCAGCGCCAACGGCGCGCCGGGCGAAGACGGTCATGTGCGGGGACAGCACCCCCTCACAACCGCCCGACCAGACCAGAGCGACCCTGGCCAGGATTTCGTCCCGACTGGTCCTGAGATGATAGGCGAGCAGGTCGGCAACCGCACGCGTCGCCAGCGCGCGGGTGAAGTCGTTTGCGCCCCCGTTACCTTCGGTCTTCCCGATCGTGGCCACTATGTCCGCCGGTGCTATCCGGCCCTCTTCGAGCAACCGCTCCAGCCCGCTGACGTCCGCCGGGTCCGCCATCGCCAGCTTGTGCACATCGACCACGAAGGCGCTCCCCGCGCCCTGAGGTACCCGGTCACTTGTCGCATCGCCGGCCCTGGTTGTACTCATTCAGTCCCACACTTCCTCTCGTATTTGGGTGTTCGCTCGTAGCTATGCCAGCAGTTCGCTTAGTCTTGGAGGCGGGCCAGCCCCGACAGGCCTGGACGGGGCCCGGCCACATCGACAACGTGGTTTACCAGTTCGCCGATACCCTGCGCACGGCAGACCACCACGTCGCCGGGCTGAAGGAAGCGGGGCGGGTCTAGCTGGTAACCGCACCCGCCCGGGGTCCCCAAGCTGACCACGTCACCTGGCAGCAAAGTGATACCTTTCGAGAGTTCGGCGAGGGCACGTGCCGGACTGAAGAGCATGTTGCCCGCTTTTTCCTTCTGGCGCAGCTCGCCGTTCACGCTCAGTTCGAGCACCAGGTCCTGCCATGCGGGCAGTTCGTCCAGCGTGACGATCGCCGGGCCCAGAGGACAGAACGAGTCGAGGCCCTTGCCATAGAAAAATTGGCTCGTCCGCCACTGCAGGTCACGGGCCGAGACGTCGTTGAGGAGCGTAAAACCGAGCACGTGGCTCATGGCGTCGGCTTCGTCCAGCCAGGTCCCGCCGCGGGAAAGGACCACGGCCAGCTCGACTTCGTAGTCGAGCTGCTGGGTGAGGCGGTGGTCGAGGCGAAGGGAGGCCCCGGTACCGATTACGGCAGTTGTGGGTTTGGTGAAAAAGAGCGGGATGTCGGGGAGCACCACCGGCTCCCGGCGAGCAGCCGCGTTTTGTTCGACGTGCGAAGCAAAGTTGAGCCCAACGCAGAAAACGTTCCTACGGGGCTTCGGAAAAGGCGCCAGCAGGCCTACCTCCTCCAGCGGGAAACTGCGCCGGCCACCGGCTTGACCAGCCCGAGCCTGGCGCACGAGCTCGGCAGCCTGGTCGACCGCCGCCTGGCTGTGGTCTATCAGAGCCAACATCGACGACAGGCCCGGGGTTTCCTCGTCATTTCTGTACAGGTCGACGACCCACCCGTCGACGACGGCGCCGAGCCGTGGCGTCTCTTCGCCGTCGGCCAGGGACGATCGGGGTGGGGAAAAAGTGACCAGTTTCACTGTTCGACGCCCCCATAGCTCCTTGCCATCGTCCGAGATGCTTGGCCGTTGCCTGTTTTCAACTTCCCATCGTCCCTCCCGATCGAGGGCGGTCTGGCCGAGCCATGGAACGGGTACCGCCGCCGGAACTCCGATGCTGCCTCCTCGAAAGTTACGAACTCGACCCCATCGGTTCCGGCCCAGCGGTCGAAGAGGCGCTCCAGCATAAGCAAGACCTGCGGGCGGCCACTTACATCGGGGTGCAACGTGAGCGGCATGACTGCGTAATCGAGCTCGCGGCAGACCCAGTCGAACTGGTCCTGCCACAGCGACTCCACGTCACGCGGGTTGACGAAACCGTGGCTGTTGGGCGCCTGCTTGATGAACATCATCGGAGGCAGGTCGTCCAGGTACCAGTTGCCGCAGAACTCGACGAGATCGACCTCCTGGCCGCGTACCAACGGGGTCATCCAGCCCGAGGCGGGTTGCCCGAAATCGATTGGCGTCCAGGTGTCTCCGACCCGGGCGTAGAATGGGACGAAATCGTTGTAGTTCTGAGAATGGTCGTAAGTGAAGCCATGTTGTACAAGCAGAGAGGCCGTGCGCGTTGACATTTCCCACCATGGGGCCACGTAACCCCTGGGAGCGACCCCCGCCAACTGCGTAATTACCTCTATTGAACGCTCCAGCACGTCTCGCTCCTGATCGGCGTTCATGGCCACGGGATTTTCGTGTGAGTAGCCATGAGCGCCGACCTCGTGGCCGGCATCGACGACCGCCCGCATCTGGTCAGGGAAAGTCTCAACCGAGTGCCCGGGTATGAACCAGGTCGTTCTTATACCTATGCGCTCGAAGAGTCGGACCAAGCGTGGCGTGCCCACCTCCCCGGCGAACATTCCCCGCTGGATGTCACTCGGCGACCCGGCGCCTCCGTAACTCCCCAGCCATCCGGCTACGGCGTCGACGTCGACTCCGATGCACACGTCGATCCGCTGCTTGTTCAATGGTGCCTCCTGGTCGCTACGGTCTCCAGACACTGCGCCGCGTCGCGTGCAGCTCTCGTGACGGTGACGGAGGTCACCGCCACCGGCCCGCGGCCGATGGTCACTACTGACAGCCGGCCATCCGGCCCGGAGGGCGCCGCCGGTGCCACCGGCAGGGAGCGGAAGGAGAGCCGGGCCCGTTCGAGGTAGTCAGCGGTTTGCAACAACTCTGATGCTGTGCTCGTGAGGAGATGCTGGACGGACCGGCTGTCGCGCGTCAGCGCCGAGAGCAACAGGCTGCGGACCTCGTCCGGGCCGCCGCCGTCACTGACCGCCCCCTTTCTCAGCTGCCAACGGCAGTTGATTGTCCCAACGAGCACGCGGCAGGCACTTGCGGCTCCGACACTCGCACCATCGTCGCCGTGAAAACCAAAAAAAGAGTGGCGCCCGGTCAGGACGACGCCGAGGCGGCGGACGGAACCGCGGCCTTCGGCCACGGGACCTCTAGCTGTAGTCACGGTTTCCTCGGCTCGTGCTCCCCTGGCGCGTAAATACACGAGGTTCCCGCGTTTGCGCCCGGCCAAACGCAATTCAGAGGTTCTGATCGTGGTGGCCACCCGAGGCAGGAAGGGAAAGCGTTCGAGCAGCCAGTCGCCCAGTTTCTGGGCAAACAACCGGTCGATGGGGAGCCCGCCGGCTACGTGCTGAGCGACGCAGGCCAGAAGGGCCTCGCGCAAGCCGTCGCTGGGCACCACTTCTGCGTTGCCTCGGCCCAGGTAGGCATCGTCCAAGCCGCCCTTGACGGCCACGCCGATCGACAGCTCCGCCGGGCTGAGAGCACCGTCTTCCCGGAGGTCGACGATCCCCAAACCTCGTTTGCCGTACCGGCGACGGCCCACCCCCGAAACGGGTTGTCTGCCCGCCCCGTCCGGTACCGGGATAGCGCGGCCGGGCGTAGTCACGATGCCACTTGCTTTTGGGCGAACGACTCCAGCTCCCCAACCGCCTCGTATAGGAGCAGCGAGACCCCGCTTACAACGACGACTACCGCCCACAGAGAGGAGAAGTCGGAGCCGATCAGGTCGGCCGCCATCAGGTGGCCAACGCCTGACCCCGTGATCAACCACTCGGCCAGGACCGCGCCCAGGATCGAGCCGGGCATCGCTACCTTGGCCGCGGCGAACAGGTTCGGCGTTGCATACCTCGCTGATATGCGGAACAAAGTCGCGGTCCGTGATGCGTTGTACGCGCGGGTGAGCTCCAAGGCCTGAGGCGGCACCGTCTCGAGGCCCGATACGACCAGCACCAGCGTGGGAACGAAGCTGACGATGGCCGCTATGCCCACCACGCCCAGGCTTCCCTGGCCGAAGACGAGGGTTATGAGCGGGACCATGGCGATGAGCGGCACGGATCGCAGCACCATCACGACCGGATAAACGATCGAACGTAGCCGGGGGATCTGGACCACTGCGGCTGCAGCGAGGACCGCCGATGCCGTGCCCACGACCCATCCGGCACCTGCATCTTTCAGCGTGGTGCCCAAGGCCCCGAAGACGGCGGCCCGGTTGGCCGCCGCACCCGGCCCGCCCACGAGGTAGGACCACACCGCGGCAGGCGATTTGGCGAAGTACGACGACAAGCCCAGAACAGGCAAAGAAATGGCCCACAACGCGACGATCCCGGCCAGGCTCAGGAACGGAGCGACTGCCCGGCCCAAGCGTGCCCAGTGCCGCTCACCGCGCTGTGCTGGCGCTACCGGCAGGTTGCCCGTGCCCGTCTGCGGGCTCCCGCCCAGGGCGCGGCAGGCGAGCAGGACAAGTGCGTAACACAGGCCGGACACCACCGTTGTCTCCACGCCGATGGCCCAGGTACGCGACACCTGGAACTGTTCTTCCGCCGAGACCATGTCAACGCCGAGGCCGCTGTTGCCGCCGAGGTACTCGCCTATAACCGCCCCCAGGATGGCGGCCGGAGCGGACAGGGCCAATCCGCCGCCGGCACTTGGCAGCGCAGCCCGGAGCCGGACCCGGACGAGCTCATCCAGGCCACGGCCTCCATAGGCCCTCACCACATCTAGCGCTACGGGATCAGTTGCGCTGAGACCTGTCACCCAGGCTACGAGGCTGACGAAAAACACTGATAGCGCCGACATGATTACTTTCGTGGTGTCGGCAGACAAAAAGACGAGCAGCAACGGGCCGACGGCGACAGTCGGGACGCAGTAGGTGATAGCTCCGACCTGATGCAGGGGGCGGGCTAGCCGAGGCAAGAAAAGGGCCGCCACCGCCACCAGCAAAGCGGCCAGGTTGCCGGCCACAAAACCGCGCAATGCTTCCCAGAGCGTCGTGCGCAGGCCGGGAACGTAGAACCCGTCGCCTACCATGGTTGCCACCACTGAAGACGGGGCGGGCACGACGTGGCGGCCCGGAAAAACGAGCGACGCCAGGACCTGCCAGCCGGCCAGAAGAATGAAGGCGCCAATTAGGCCGGCCCGCGTACCGTCGGGCAGCCGCCACTCCCGCCTCGAGGTGACACCGGGCGACGAGCTGGCCTCGGCAACGACGGAAGTGGGGGCTCGCCGGCCTGTCTCCTCGCTGGCTCTGACGACGTCCCCGTAACTCATTGAGGGGTCACGGTACGGAGCGCCCGGCCCGGCCCGGGGCCGGTGCGGCATTAGGCTGGTGGGCGTCGGCGAACAACATGCGGGAAACGTCGTCGCAAATCCGGTGAAAAGCCGGGTCACTCATAGTAACCGGTGTACGCGGTCTAGCCAGCCCCACTTTGATGGTCGCCGTGACCCGCCCGGGCCTGGCCGACATGACCACGACCAGATCGGATAGAAAGACGGCCTCGCTTATGGAGTGGGTCACGAGCACCGTGGTGGCAGACTGCTCGCTCCAGATCCGCTGAAGCTCTACGTTGAGGTGCCGGCGCGTCATTTCGTCCAGGGCACCGAACGGCTCGTCGAGCAACAGCACCGCGGGCTGCAGCAACAGAGCGCGGGCTATCGCCACCCGTTGGCGCATACCGCCGGAGAGCTGAGCCGGGCGGGCGGCCTCAAAGCCGCGCAAACCCACCAGCTGCACAAGTGCCTCGACGAGCCCGGGTGGGCAGGGACGATGAGCCAGCTGAGCCGGCAGCCGGATGTTGTCGGTTACGGAGCGCCACGGCAGCAAGGCTGCATCCTGGAAAGCGACCCCGATATGGTGGAGCGACCTTGCCACTCGAGGTGGCTCTCCGTGCACCAAGACTTTGCCGCTGGTCGGCTCCTCCAGGTCCCCCAGGATCCGCAGCAAAGTCGACTTGCCACAGCCAGAAGGCCCGATGAGGGCCACGAAGGCCCCCCTCGCTACTTCGATACTGATCTCGGAAAGTGCGTGGACCTCCTGGCGCCGCGAGCGGAACATCTTCGACACATTGTCGATGACAATGCCGGCCGTCTCGCCGGTCGTGGCTGGAAGTTGCGAGGCGGGGGCACTCGCGGGGCGCTCCATGGGCGGCGCCTTCACGAGATTATGCCGCTGTGGTACACCTGGCTCAGAACGTCGTTAGTAAAGACCGAAGGCGAAGCTTTGGTGCCACCCAGCTCGAGCGAACGGATAGTCCCCTCGACGGTGGCATCGTCCATCCATAGCAAACCATGAGCGGCCGTCGATGCGCTGGTCACCAGCACTTGTTCTTTCTGCACTGACTCAAGTTGCTGTTTGTAGACGAAATGGAGCCCCTTACCATAAACGTTGACGGCGAGATTGGCCGCTACCGACGGAGCCGCGAACGCAGCCCGCCAACCCTGAGCCTCGGCCATCATGATGCCCGCCACTTGCTTGCTCTTTTCGGGGTCGGAGAGGCTGTCGGCGCGGGCGATATAAATGTCATCTACGATTGGGTAGCCATAGTCTGCGAGCAAGAAGGCGTAAGTCGGGACACCCTGCAAGTCCAGGATGATCGGCTCGTTCGTATAAAAGCCGACGAGCCCGTCGATCTGGCCGTCTGCCAGTGGTTGAGTCGAGAACTCTACCGTATTCACCTTTACCTGGCTGGGGCTGATCTTGTTCACTTTCAAAAATGCGTTCCATATGGGCAGGTTCGTGTCGGATACCCCAATCACCTTGCCGATCATCTCCTGGGGGGTCTTTATCGGTTTGTCTGCCCTCGACACCAGGCACGTGGGGCTTTTTTGAAACGCGGCGCCGATTATTTTGAGAGGCGCCCCATTGGCAATGGCCTGGGCACCCTCCTGGGTGTGGGTAATCCCCACGAGGGCCTTGCCGCCAACGACGATCGGCTCGGGGGCGACGTTTGGGCCACCCGGTATTACGTGGACACTAAGCCCCTGATCCGAGTAGTAGCCTTTGTGCAACGCCATTAACGTGGCGGCAAACTGGACGTTCGGTAGGTAGTCGAGCTGTAGCGAAACGTCTGTGAGCGTCTTGGGCGTCGTACTGGCAGCCGCATTTGCCATGCCTGTGAAGGCCTCTAACAACCCGGGAGCGACGGCGAAGCCCAGGGCCATGGCGCCCGCTCCCCGCAGCGCTTGGCGCCGGGTTAAGACTGGCCCGCTGCCCTGGCGGGTATTCGGACTTGGGTGACGTGGACGGGTTGCGAATGACATTTTGTTCCTCCTCCACAGCCGGAGCCTTTACGTCCTGCGCGGTTCAACGCACTCTGACGACGCATCGTAGGGATAGGCAATTTCCAGCCCGTTTACGGTCGGTGAACAACTTGTTGCCCAGGTGGTCCGACCAATCCGGGACCGGTCGGCCGGCCTCTCCGGGGGTACCGGCCCGGCAGCCGGCGTTTCACTTGCGGCGCCGTCTGGCCCTCCGGACGGTGGGGGAGGGGAGCGGGGGCCCGAATATCCGTGTAGAGACAGCCCCCAGGTGCCGAGCCATGGCTTCGGCGGCCGCGTCGGGGTCGCGCCTCATTACTGCCCCAAGGATGTCATTGTGTTCTCTGACCTGCTGGGCACGGGTGGCGGGGTCGCGTACTGTGTTGTGGTCGGCCAGGAGCCAAAGAGGATGGTCGGCGGCATCGACCAGGTGACGGACAACGTCGCCGACGACCACGTTGCCGCCGGCCCTGGCCAGGTCTCGATGGAACTTCAGGTTGAGGCCGACAAAGCTGTCAAGGTCCTCTTCGAGCGCGTCTTCAGGGAAATCCTCCGCTTCGATTAGCAAGCCACCTAGCTGCTCGATTTCCGGGCGGGTAGCCCTTTCGGCGCATAGCCTGGCCGCCCCGGGCTCGACCATCTGCCTTACCTCCAGCAGGTCGCGTGGCGCCACGTCGACAGCCGGCTCCGTCGACAGCTCCGACCTCAACCCGAGGCCGGTGAGGTAGCACCCGGAACCGCCGCGGACTTCCACCACCCCGGTCAGCTCGAGGGCGAGCAAGGCGTCGCGCACGGTGGCCCGGCTGACGCCGCACAATCGGGCCAGCTCCCGTTCGTTAGGCAGGCGTTGGCCGGCGACAATGACGCCGAGTGCCACGCTGTAGAGGATTTTGTCGGCGACCTCGAGGTACCGCCGCCGTCGGATGGGGCGGGGCAGAGAAACTGAGGGTAGGTGGCTCTCGCTTTGCTCGCTGGCTGGTTCGCCAGCTGGACCTTTGGTCGCGATAGAGCTGGTGGCGCGGCCCGGCGCGGGTGCCATGGCCAACTACGTTGGCCCGCGTTTGTTTCCGCTGTGTGTCCGGGAGGTAAACGGCGATCTAAGGTTTGCCAACCATCCTTCCGCCGCAGCTGGCCGGCCCTGTTAGCGCATGCTGCTCATGAAACAGATCAACACGCGCCTCGCTCGTACAGCATGGTCACCACAGCCTCATAAGTGGCCTGATAACTGAGCTCGTTGGCTCCTGTCAAGCGTGCCGCATGCCAGAAGGTGGCAATAACGCTGTCCAGGGTGGGCGTCCCCGGCAGTGCCGCGAGGAGGTTCGTGCACACCACCAGCACTGGGCGGTTCCCGCCGCCACTCAGCCTGTCCACCCAAGGTCCGATCACCTCGGGAGCGATACGCGAAAAGGCCAGGTTGTCCGTCTCGCCGAGGCCATGGTCGGTTACCACTCGGTAACCTGCGTCGGTCACCGAGCCGACAACTCGGCGGTGGATGGGCGCCACATAGGGAGTGAAGACGCCCACTTCCTCTTGACCGATTTCGTGAAGAGCCCCGACGATGCCCTGGGAGGTACTTGTGACCCGGCGCCCGTGCTGCGCTGACAGTGCCTCCAACTCGGCTGCTTCGCGCTCGACCCCTCGCCAGAGGCCGGAGGTGCCGGCCCAGATTACGAGCTCGGGGTCGCTGTCCACCAGCAACCTGGCTGCTGCCGCCATGTTCGCAGAGTCGAACTGGCCTTCTACCCCTGCACCAGGCGCCACTGCTCGCACCTTGACCCTCGTGGCGATGATGTCCAGCCCGGACCAAGGCGCCGAGCAAACGTGATGGGCCACGCGTTCCACCGTCGGGTTGGAAGAGGGCACGATCAGGCCGACCAGGTGGCGGTCCCGATCGAGGCCCCGCCTCGTTTGTCGGGGGCCATCCCCATCGTCGGCTGGCGGCACGGGACGATCTTAGGGAACCAGATCGAAACGTTCGGATCCCGGTGCAGCCCGAAAACCACACGGCCCAGTCCAAGCGACAGTACCAATGACCCAATCCTGGATGGCCAGTGCCGGCTGGACGTCCCGCCCCGGGAACAAAGCCTCGCTCCGAACTTCTCCCAGCGGAGACACGGCTAGATGTCCGAGGCGGGACCGGGCCGGCGTAGGCCGGCCTGGTCCCGCCTCTGGGTGCTTGCTACCAGGTCACCACCACGCCGGCAGGGGTAGCCCCGGCCGGTAGTGGGAACGGCGAACCGGGTAATTCGGAGAGGTTCCCGCCCTTGACAGCGAATGCGCCCACGGCGTTGATCCTGCTCTCGTCCACATAGAGTGTGAGCCCGTCGGGGCTGAGACGGGCGTCAACTGCCCCCACTCCGCCAGTCGCGCTCACGGGCGTGCTGCCGATCAACGTGAGAGCCCCGTTGCCGGCGATCGAATACCTCGAGATCGTCCCCGATGCGGTGTTCACGGTGAACAGGAACTGACCGTCATGGCTGATCTCGACCCAGCAGGGCGCCATCTGGTTGTCCGCGAACGGCGAGCCACCGACCGACGAAAGTGTCCCGTTAGCGCCGACGTTGAAAGCCGAGACCGTGCCGCTGTCGGGGGCAGTATTGTGGGCGTTGGAGACGAAAAGCTGGTCCGGGTTGGTCGGGCGGAACTCGCTCCCAAACGGCCCAAGCCCTTGGGCCGGGGCCGGCGACCCGGGAGCAGCGGTCAACAGGCCGCCAGGCGTTACGTTGAAGCTACTGATCATCGACGAGCCCACGAGAGTGGCGACCAAAGTGGTGCCGGTCGAGTTGAAGAGCACATCGCCTGGCTGGGAGCCAGCGGGGAAAGAGACGGTGGAGCCCGGCAGCGACTGCAACTGCCCGAAGAAGTTGAGTGTGAACCCGGTTACGTTAGGAGCGCTCCCCTCGGCGTTAGCGACGTATACGAGGTTGCCGTGCACGGCCACGCTGACCGGGTCCACTCCGTCGGACGACACGACCCCACCAGGGACGAGATGGAGGCGGCCAAACGGATCGGCCTGAAGGACGGAGATCTGGTTACTGCCGGCGTCGACTGCGATCAAGAAGCGGCCATCGGGAGTGAGCTGGACCGCTCCCTGGGAAGCAATGCCAGCTCCTGTTCCCATGCCGCCGGCGTTGAAAGGTGAGCCCGGCTCGGGCGAAAGTGACCCATCCAGGTGGCGGTCGAAGGCGCCAATAGTGTTCGCCCCCGCAGTGTTGTCGTCCACGTAAACATGCCCGATAACGGGCGATAGAGTGGGCTCGGTGGCGGCCGCATTGGCGACCCCGGCGCCGAGGGTGCTGAGGGCACCAGCTGCGCTAAAAGCGACGGCGCCGAGGGCAAAACGGCGCCACCGTGGGCGTGAGAAAGGCATGATACGAAACCTCCGTTGTTTTCTAGTGGGACAACTCGTCCAACCTGACTCTTGTTTGGTCAGCCCATCGAACTGTTTATACGGGCTCCCCGAAGAGCCTGAGAATTGCCGGTAGCCGGGTCAATGGATGGGTGCGTCATCGCGACAGTTTGGAGTTCCCGACCCGGGCTTCCGTGGCGTAGCCCTGTTGTTCGCAAAGGCCCGGGCCCGCTTTTTCGCTGGTGAGAAACGTTTTTGGCCGCTTGGCCGATTTATAACCGTACACGGGGCCCAAGTGGAGGCGGAACGACACTCCCTAGTCGGTCAGCGTCCCCTCCCGTGCGACCACCCGGGCCATTGGCTGTCTCAGTCACGCCTATAGAGACGACGACCGGCTCGCTTTGATTGCATGGGGGCGGGAGCTCAGGCTTCCGTTCGCTAATCGTGGGACAGGTTTACCGTGGCGTCTCTCGCTTCCGCGGTTTCAGGCGCTGGCGTGCGGGTCGTTTTCATGGGTCGTTCGATCGGCCACCAGCACCGTGTCTCGGTTGTAATCGAGGCATTCTTAGCGGGCGCTAGCACCACTACCCGCATGCCCGCCGTCAGCTCGGTATCGCTTCGCACCAACGGCAAAAACGAGGGGCGGGCCCGTTTGCCCGCCCCTCAGGTGGTGGTGTGAGTTCTCAATTCGCTTCCCATGCCTCGAGGGCGTACACCAGGTTGTCGTACGTCTGTTTCAGCACTGCATTGCCTTCGGGGACACCCATGGCGTTGACCAAGTTCTGCGCTGCCTTTGCCACGTCCCGCAGTTTGTGCAGCTCCTCCCTTTCGATCTCGCTCATATCTGCTCCGGGGCCGGGCGACACATCTTGTGAAGGAGCGAAGCTTGGCTGCGCTGTGTGGCCGCCAGGCGTCCTAGCGCTTTCGCTCGAGCCTGCTTGCCCATCGCCAGGAAACTGAGGTTCGACTTTTCTGAAGACTCGTTGGCGCTCACGCCCGCACTGTACCTGGCCGATTGTCATCCCCCCAAAAGACCGAAGGTCACGTGACCTCCACCGCCAGGTGGCTTCTGAGGCTGCCTACGGGAGAGGGGCGAAGCCTTGACAACGATACGACCGTGAACTCGCCCGATATCTGAAACTCCCGCGTTGTCGGCAGCGCTCGCTTGCACGGCCCTCTGGTCCCGGTCATACGCCAACTGTGGCTCACACCTCGCTCAAGAACGAGGAGATCGCTTCGGCGAGCACCTTGCCGTGCACTATCACCAGCGACAAGTGCCCTCCCGGCAGATCGACCAGCAAGCTGCCCGGGATCTTCTGAAGCTCGGCGGCGTCGGTTGCTGGCACGATCCGGTCACGCCGGGCCCGGATGATCAGGGTGCCGGCCTTGACCTGGGGGAGCAGCCCACGGCCGTCGAAGGACCTCGACGCTTGCCGCTGCGCCTCGAAGGCATGCGACGGCTGGCCATCGACCTTGCGCCACAAGGGGATCCTTGAGACGAGGTCCATCATGAACGAGCGCCAAGAGAACCGGCGCGTCACCGCCGGGCTGGCGGCGGTGGCACACAGGACCAGATGGTCGACCAACTCGGGACGGCAGGCCGCCAACTGGAGAGCGATCTTGCCTCCCATCGAATAGCCCACGACGTCTGCGTTTGCGACGCCGAGCGTGCCGAACAGCTCGGCGACCTCGTCTGCCATCTGCTCGATGCTGTATGGACCAGCCGGCTTGTCGCTCTGCCCGCCTCCTCGTGGATCGATCACGACGACCTGACGGGACGTAGCGAGAAGCGGGACCACCTTGGAGAAGAGCCTCGTGTCGGCTCCGAGGCCCGGGATCAGGAGGATCGGCGGGCCGGCCCCGTGGACCTCGTAGTAGAGCTTGATGTCACCGACCTCGGCATACGGCATAACAACCTTTCGCGCTCGAAGTGCTCTCTCGTCCCAGGGTAAGAGCCGAACCGTGATTTTCGGAGCGACGCGGCCGAGGGCGAGCCAGTCGCTCATGGCGTCCGCAGCGTCCCGGGGTTGCCAAACGGGAGGAAATGAGTCTAGGATAACTAGTACCATGAACATCGACCAAAGGGCGCCCACGCCCTTGTACCAGCAGGTGGCGGCGGAGTTGCGCCGGGCCATAGCGGACGGTGAGGCCAGGCCAGGCGAACGGATGCCTTTGGCCAAGGACCTGGCTGCGGTCCTCGGCGTCAACCGGAACACGGTGCTGCGGGCGCTCGGCGAGCTACGGGACGAGGGCCTCTTGGAGTTCCGGAGGGGCCGTGGCATCACGGTTGCCGGGACGCCTCAGCAAGGTGCCTTGCTCCAGAAGGTGCGCGACCTCGTCGCCTACGCGCGCCACGAAGGGTACGCCACCGACGAGCTCGTTGCCATGATCAAAGCTGTCTCATAGGAGCGCTCGATGCCTACACTCGTCGCACCGAATCCACGACAAAACCACTATGCGCCGGAGGCGGAAGCCCTGATCGCTGAGGCCCGGGCGCGACGACGCCGTCGCTGGCTCGCCGGCATTTTGTCCGCCGCCCTTGCGACCGCCGCCATGGCTACCTGGCTCGGAAGTGATCTCCGTAAACACTCCGCCGGTTACTCGACGGCGCGGAGCGCTCAGCTGACGGCGGCGGCGACATCGTGCGCGTCGGCTTTGAGCTACGGACCGCTCCCCGTGTGGGCACGCGCTGGCTTCCACCCGGCCAACCTCGCCATGCCCTACGTGCTCGGCGTGCGCGACGACATCGCCGCGGTGCTCTGGGCGCGCCACGACCCGCTGTACTCTCCGCCAAAGCCCGGGCGGAACAACAAGATCCTTTGGGTTTCCCGGCTTCCCCTGAGCAATTTCGGCAACCTCGATATCACCGCCCGCCGGCTTGTCGGTGGCACTGAGGTTGGGCCTGTAGTTCGACGGACGGTCATGGGCGGACCTGGGCCATCGGGCATCGACATGCCGCAGCCAGGCTGTTGGCAGTTCACGCTGCGCTGGTCAGGCCATCAGGACAGCGTCGATCTGGCCTACACGGGGATTCGGGGCTGATAACTGCCGCAAGGGCGAAGTCCCGCCTCCGACACCGTTCTTGGACGGGAATACCGGGCGGGCAAAGCTATCTGGTTAGGCGCCGGGCGGGTCGGCCCCTTCGGCCGGCCCATGCCCACGGCGGTCTTCTATGGGCTCGCTATAGCATCGGTGGGCGGCCCGCTGGCGCTGGTCACCTTGTTCCTGCCTAACACGCTCGTCGATGCGGCCTCATGGTCGGTGGTGATAGTCCTCCTCGGGGCCGTGGCGTTCGTTTTCCCGGTGATTGCCTGGTACAACTAGGCCGGTCGGGTCGTCTCTTCTGGGGGGCTCTACGGGTTCGTCGAGGCCACCGCCGGGACGCACGTCGCCCGTGCTCATGGAGCGGTCTGGGTTGTGAGCTATTTCCTCTACCTGCCCTCCACCGTCGTCTTCGTGCTCTATGACGTCCTGCCCACGGCCTTCTCCGGTATCCGGCCGTACCGGGCCCTCCTCGTGGTCGTTTTTCACGGCCCTCAGCGTTTTGAGCGTGGTTCTCCTGGAGTTCGTCGCCCTTACCCGGCTCCTGCCGGCTATGGGCGTGGGCCAGCCGCGCCAAGCCGAGCTCGGGGTCGGTGCGGCATTTGTAGTCTCGGCTGCTCTCAGCCTGCTGGGACCGGACGCTGCTTACGAACGGCTACTGACGCCTTCCGTGGTGGCGCTGTACCTTTCTCAAGTCGTGGTCTTCGTTGTCTACCCACGGTTCCGCGGTCCCGCCCGAGGCGCCTGCCGCGAGGCGAGCTCCCGAACCCGATGGACCCGCCGGCGGGTTGCAGGTTCCACACCCGCTGCCCCGGTGCCACCGACGTCTGTGGTGAGGTCGAACCACCGCTCATGCTGTACCCGGGTGGGCACGAGGCGGCCTGTCACCATCCCCTGAACGTAAGCCTGTCCGACATCGCCGGCGCCGTCCGCAGCCCGGGCGCGCCCAGGTCGTCCGGGGCTTTCCTTCCGACCTTGCCCGGAGAACGCACGGGCCACTGAGGACCTCGAGCGGCCGGCCCCCAGGGTTAGAACCCTGCTGGGGCACGAGGTCACGCCGATGGGCGCCGGGTTCGAGTCGAGGGCCGTGGGCACCACGCAGGCGAAGACCTCTACCGGCCACCTATGAACTTGCCGGGTGGCAAAAAAAACCTCACTCGACGAGGCCGCCCGATATAGCGTTCGGGGAGGAATGAACCAATGACCCCCGGGAACGGGACTCGCTCTCTCAGCGGTGGCGAGTCTAAAAACTTTACGAGTTCATGAGAACCCCGGGGCCTCTCCTCGCCTCCGGCCGCGATGCGGACATCTTTGAGTACGGCCCCAACGTTGTGCTGCGCCGCTCCCGCCATGGGCGATCGATGACCTCCGAAGCCCGCACCATGGCCTACCTCCGGGCCCAGGGGTTCCCCGTGCCGGCCATCGAAGAGGTTAGCGATGACGGCTCGGACCTGGTCATGGAGCGTATTCACGGACCGTCCATGGTCGAGGCGCTTGGTCGCGCCCCGTGGACGGTCCACAAACAGGCCCGTGCCCTCGCCCGGCTTCACTGTGATCTCCACAACATCGCGCCCCCCGATTTCTTGGGCCCTGCGCCGCTCGGTCAGGGGGACCGTCTTCTTCACCTCGACTTGCACCCGCTCAACGTGATCATCGCTCCCACCGGGCCGGTGGTGATCGACTGGACGAATGCGTGTGTGGGCGACCCAAGCACTGACGTGGCCGTTGCGTGGGTTCTCATGGCTGCGGGGGCGATCCCTGGCGGACGG
This sequence comes from Acidimicrobiales bacterium, assembly GCA_035502515.1. Taxonomy (GTDB): domain Bacteria; phylum Actinomycetota; class Acidimicrobiia; order Acidimicrobiales; family Palsa-688; genus Fen-671. The sequence continues at coordinate 1,611 of DATJUH010000028.1, read as the reverse complement.
GTTAAGCCCAAGGTGCTCGGCTGGGCCCGTTCGTTGCTGGTTAACGGCTTCCTCGCCCACTTCGACCGCAATCAGGTCGCCCGTCAGTTGCGAGCGGTAGTGGCGTGGAAAAGCACTAACCCCAACATGAGCACGGAGGAGGTCCGGGCCATGTGGCGTCTGGCCGAACGGTCCGGTACGACCGTTTGACAGGCGAAATCGCTCGGCCAAGAGTTCCGCGGCCGGTTTGGTGAAGTTCCCTTCGCTGAAACCTGGTCAGAAGGTGCCGGCATCGCGTTGGCGGCGTCGTGATTGCCTCCCGTCAAGCCTCCGCGGCGCATTTCGAAACGCCGAAAGCAGCGCTCGACCGCGACGCGGCGGTAGACCGGCGCGGTGGTCTTGGTGGCAACCAGCAAGACGAAGGCGGCCACGGCCCATAGGTTCGGAACACCCCGCGGCGGATCGGGGGATGCAAAGGGTCGTCCACCGGCAGCATCGGAGGCGTTGAACCGGCCACGCACTCATTATCCCCGCCCAGAACAAAATTTCCAGGCGCGCCGTACCCTTCGATGATGCCGTCCGCGGTGAGCCTAGGATCGGCGCAACCTAGCGCTACGAAGGGGATGACAATGCCAAAGGTCGACATCGACGGCCTGAGCGTCAACTACGACGTCCAGGGGGAGGGCGAAACGGTTGTGCTGATCCCTTACACCTCAGCCGACCACGCCTGTTACGCCTTCCAGCTCCCGGCCTACACGGAGCATTTCAGATGTGTCTCCATCGACTTGCCCGGCTCAGGCGAGAGTTCCACGCCGCCCGGGCCGTACTCGACCGAGGGCTACGCGGAGCAGGTCGCCTTGTTCATCGAAGCTATTGGTGTCCAGAAGGCCCATGTCGTGGGCATGTCGCTCGGTGCGGCGATCGCTTTGCACCTGAGCGCACGTCATCCAGGCCTGGTGCGCTCGCTGTCATTGCACAGCGGGTGGGACAAAAGTGATGCTTACCTGAAGACCGTTGTCGAGCAGTGGCGCATACTGGCGTCGTCGCTGCCCACTATCGCCGACGTTGTCACCACGGGGATTTTCCCGTGGTGCTTTACGCCCGAGACGTACGACGAAAGGCCCGAGTTCATCGACTCCCTGGTGGAGTTCGTCCGGGGACGCCCGGCGCAGCAGGCGGCGGGGTTTGTGGCTCAACTCGACGCCGTCGTGGGGCACGACGCCAGCGCAGCTTTGGCCGAGATACGCGCTCCAACGCTGATCACTTTTGGAGCCCGCGACCTCGTTTGCTCAACGCGCTTCGCCGGGCCGCTCCATGACGGGATCGTCAACAGCGAGCTGGTCGTGTTCGAACGGCTGTCGCACGCCGGCCTGCACGAGGACCCCGAGGTCTTCAACCGGGCGACGCTCGACTTCCTGATGCGTCAGCGTTCTTGAGTCAAATTGAGCATGAGCCCGTGCGCGATTGGGCTGAAAGTCCTGGTCACGCCGGTGGTAGCCACAGCTCGAGGCGAACGATGAACGCCCGAGGGGGAGAGGGAATAACCGTTGAAGCCCCCTCCGGCACCGGAGAAGGTCCGCTCAGTTCAGTATTGCGGAGCGAGACCTGGATCTCAATAGAAGGCTAGCTACT
>DATJUH010000027.1:0-25888 GCA_035502515.1 Acidimicrobiales bacterium | reverse complement strand
CCGTGCGTGCCGCTCGGGCGTACCGCCGTCGCCACGAGCACCCATGCCGGTCTCTGGCACCCGTCACCTAGGGGCTCCAGGTTATGGATTGGCCCAACGCCTCCGGGCCTTTTAGGCCTGTTTGTGGCGCGAAAAGTTGTCGGCCAGTTCGCGCTTCAGCAGCTTGCCTACGCTGGTCCTGGGCAACTCTTTCACGGAGTGGATCTCCGAGGGCCACTTGTAACGCGAAAGCTGGGTAGCAATAAAGTCCCCGAGACGGCCCGTATCCACTTGCTCCGGCACGACGAACGCCACGACTCGTTCCCCTTGCTGTTCGTCGGGCACGCCGATCACCGCCGCCTCGGTGACGCCTGGGCACGCCAGGAGGACGTCTTCGACCTCTCCTGCGCCGACTCGAAACCCGTTTGTCTTGATGAAATCGGACTTCAACCGGCCCATGATCCTGAGGTGGCCGTCCGGTTGAACAACCGCGCCGTCGCCGGTCTTGAACCACCCGTCAGCCGAATAGGAAGCGATCGTCTCGGCAGGCAGGCCAAGGTAACCCTCGAAGAAGTAGCCCCCGCGTACGTGAAGCTCCCCCATCGACTCCCCATCGGGCTCGACCGGGTCGCCCAACTCATCGACAACACGGGCCTCGACGCCGCGTAACGCAGTACCTACTGTCCCCGCCCGGCGTTCTTCGTGTGCCCTGGCACTCAAAGTTATCTGAGTTTCCGTCATGCCGTAGCGTTGCAACGGACGACATCCGGTCAGCGAACCCAGCGCCTCGAACGTCGAATCGGGCAAAGGCGCACTTCCCGACACCAGAAGCCGGGCGCCCCGAAGCGTACGTGCGGAGTTTTCGTCCTGGCAAATCCGGGCCCACACTGTAGGCACTCCGAAATACAGCGAGCCCTTTGCGCCGGCGTAGTCCGCCGGCCGGGCGCGAACCGTATGCGTGAGTGGCGACCCGACATGAAGCGGGCCGAGAACCCCGAGGACAAGTCCGTGAATGTGCTGAAGGGGAAGGCCGTGCACCAGATAGTCGTCTTCGTTCCACGCCCAGGCCTCCGCCAGGGCGTCCAGGCATTGCTCAATTGACCTGGCCGACAGCCTCACCCCTTTCGGGCGACCTGTAGTGCCCGAGGTGTACAGGATGAGCGACGACCTGTTCGGTCCCGCAATAGGAACACTCCCGCCTGTATGCCGGACGGCGAGGTCGTGCCACGGGATGACGCGACAACCCGGGTACCTTTCATCGTCCGCCGTGGCCACGAATGTCTCCGCACCCGAGTCGCTGATGATGTGCGCCCGTTCCGGACCGCTGGCGGTGGGCGCCACCGGGACAACTGACTCACCGGCAGCCAGGCATCCGACCAACGCCGCCACATATTCGACGGTCGGCACCGCCTCGAGGGCGACAATACCCCCGGAGGAGAGACGCCGCCCCGCCCGGCCCGCCTGCTCCAATAGCGCAGTTGCCGAGAGGGCCTGGTCCCCGATCCGCAAAATAGCTCGACTATTTGTGCTGTTGAGCAGCGCCCGGAAAAGCATTTACGGGTCTCGCCCTATCTGCGAGACCATATGGGAGGGCATGCCCTGCAACCACTCCGGGGGGCCGTCGCTGCCGGTGTACTCGCAGCCACAGGTCTAGAGGGCACCGAAGACGTTGTTGGTGTGCACATTGTCCACAAAGTAGTGGGCCCGCCAGACGATGCACTGTTGCCCGCAGGGGCATCCAGGGCAGTGAAGTGCTCCACCTCGACGGCGGCCATGGGCCGGGGCCTGGTCCGCAGGCGCTCCTACCATACTTATTGAATCGTTCAACGACCCGGACGGCAACGAGTGGTTGCGGCAAGAGATCAAGACACGGCTGCCGGGCCGAGTGTGGAGGACTGACGAGGCGACTTACGGTGGCGGGGGCCGCAAAATAGTTGGGTGGACATTGACATAGAGAGTTTCGTCCGGGATGGTTACGTTGTCGTCCGAGGTGCATTCGACCCGGCTACGGCGGAGGCCTGCCGGGGCACGATCTGGGGTGCACTGCGGGAGCGGGGCATACGTGAAGACGACCCCGTCAGGTGGCCGCCGCTCGTGCACGTCGACAACCTTGGCGGCGGGCCGTTCGCCGCCGCCGGTATGGCGCCTGCCTTGGCCGTTGCCTATGACCAACTCATCGGCCCGGGCCGGTGGACACCGCCAGTGCGCGCCGGCGACGCCGTCGTGGTCCGTTTCCCGTCAGAGGATAGAGCCAATTCGGGTTATCACATCGAAGGCAGCTATGACGGGCCCGGTGGGTACTGGGTCAACATCAAGTCCAAGGGCCGGGGACTGCTGGCGCTGTTGCTGTTCACCGATGTCGGCCCGGACGACGCGCCCACCCGGCTGATCTGCGGATCGCATTTGTACGTCCCGGAGTTCCTCGCTCCATACGGTGAGGCAGGCACGAGCGCCGACGCCGAATTTTGGCGGCCATCAGTCCTGTGCCGGCCGGTGGCGCACGCGACCGGCAACGCCGGCGATGCCTTTTTGTGCCATCCATTTGTGGTGCATACGGGGACATGGCCGCACCGCGGAACCACGCCGCGGATGATCGCCCAGCCCGCTATACCCGTCCGTGACGGGTTCGCCCTGGACGGCTCCGATCCCTCGCCAGTGGCCCAGGCCATTGTGGCGGGCCTCAGGGTATAGCACTGGCTAATACGTTATTGTCACCGAGCCATTACCGGCCGAGGCGGCCACCGAATAATTCACGCCCGCCGCACCATTTCCGCCGAACGATGAGCCACCCCCGCCGCCGCCGGCGGCGGCTTGATTAGATGAGATTTGAACGGCGGCGCCGCCGCCCCCTCCGCCATAACATCCACCGCCACCACCGCCGCCTGCGGCAACGCCACCACCTGAGGATGTACCGCCGGCGCCGCCGGTCCCTGCGCTACCCGGGCTCCCATCCCAGTAAAAACCACTGGAAGTAGAAGCGGGCCCACCTGCGCCGGCGGCGGATTGCGTGGCCCCGGCGCCGCCGCCAGCGAAGGCATCGTTCGTCTCACTGCCACCGCTCACACCACTTGGGTTTCCGCCGGCGCCACCATTACCTGAAGCAGCGGCCTTCAGAAATGGATATGTGGCACCGCCGCCGCCGCCACCACCTGCGATCACGTACGCGGCGCCATCGTTGGTTATGGCGGACGCACCTCCGCCGCCACCGCTGCTATTGCTGCCACCGTTCAGAGGCGCCCCGGCACCGCCGGAGTTATACCCTGTCCCAGGCGTAGCGCCGCTGGCTTCGCCACCGACATAAACGGTGAGAGTTCCGCCGGGCGTGACGGGAACTGTCGCGGTGACAACACCGGCAGTTCCTCCGGTGCCGGCCGACGATCCCCCGGTCCCATTAGCACCTGAGGCACCCTGGACCGACACGCTTATGCTCGTGACCCCGGCAGGCACGGCCCAGGAATATTGGCCGGGAGTTGTCCACGATGTCACGACCGGCGCCGTTGTCGTTGTCGTTGCCGCGGTTGTACTCGTCGTTGCCTGGGTTGTGACGGGGGAGGCGCTCGTGGTCGTACCGGTCGTCGGCAACGCCGTTGACGTCGTCGTCGGCAACGTTGATGTCGTGGTGCGCACGAGTCGGGTGGTTGTTGTCCTCGGTCGGGTCGTGCTCGTCGTCACGCGCTTGGTGCTGGTACCGGGCCGTGTCGTCGTGCTTCGGGCCGGGGTGGGGTTTGGGCCCCCGGTGGCGGTGGTCACCGGCCGCACCGTCGTAACCGGCCGACCTGTCGTCGCCGGCTGGGTCTTGATGACCGGCTGAGACGTCGTGGGCCGCCCGGTGGTCTTTTCGGGCTGGGTCGTCGTTGTAGTCGAGCGAGCCGGCTGAGAGCTTGTCGTAGGCCCGCCTCGGGTCGTCGTCGTAGCGGGCAACACCGGCTTCGAGGTCACCCGTCCCGTGGTGCCGGGAGCCAGCGGACCGGAGCTGGTAGGCGGCCCGCCGGCTCCTGTCCGAAATGTCGACCTCGGGACGTCCGGCATGGATGTGGTTGGGCTGTCCGACCTCGCGGTCGTGGTGGACGGTGCGCCTGCGGTCGGGGGAACACGGCCGTGGCTGAGCGGGGGCCTATCAGTCCTGGACGTCGCCCCATTCAGCGACGGAAGGGCGGTCGGACCGCGCGCCGCAGCGGAGCTTGACCTCGTGACCGGGACAGTGGTTTTAGTTGTTGTGCCGGGAGCCCCCGCTGGCGTCGACGGCGCTGGGTGGCCGCCCGGGCGGGTCGACCCGGGCGGGACAGTTCCAACGCTTTGAGCACCGGTACGCCCATGAACCGTGGTGGGGGCCGTGTGTGGGGGCGCCGACGCATTGGGATTGAACGGGCTGAGCAGGGTCGTCTCACGACGGGCGTCCGCCCCTGGGCTCTCCGCGGGAGAGGAGGCCGCCTTCGGGATAGGTGGCATGGGGACGGCGGCCGGCGTGGTTATCGTGGTTGCCAACGGAGCGCTGGTCGTGCCCGAATTCGCCTTCAGAGTGATGGCGATCTTGGCGGCGCCGGCCTCAGGGTGGTGAGCCTCGGCGGCGCGCCCGCCGAGCACGTCATACACGCCAAAACTGATGAAACCAACGACGACCACGCCCGCCACAAGGTAAAGAATTACCTGGTCAAAAGCGTTGCCTTTAGTCCTCATCCGAAGTGCCTCCCACCTAGGCGACGACAACCATTACTTCGAACCTGGCCAAGTTACCGATAATGACGATGAAAGCAAGGGCCGCCGGGCACCGTGGCCGGGCCGGGGACCCGTGGCCGGGCCGGTGGCTCCGGGCTGCCATCCACGCTCGACCGTCTGGTGTTTGCTATCTGCCGGTGCGCTCCCGGTGCTTGCATCCCGGCCAACAACAGGGCCGGCGTTGGCCATCCTCGAGCTCCTCCTGGGCCCGGCGAATGCGGCGTTGTCTGGTCATGCCCCGCTTGGCATCCTCGACCCAGCAGATGAACTCGTTGCGAGCCACAGGCGTAATGTCGTTCCAAGCATTGAGCGCGGCCGGATTGGCGATCAACGCCTGGCCGAGATCTTCGGGAAGCTGGTGTACCACCCCGCCGGGCAGCTGGGTGCTCATAGGGGCAGGGTACCGGGCCCACTAGCGCGGAGCTTTGGAGCATTTGTCGCGGCTGGCGCGACAAACCCTGCAAAGCTTTCCGCCGGCGCCCGCCTCGGGCCCCGCCTTCGCACGGGTACAGGGATGGAGACGGAGGTGGCGGCCCGATTAGTAAATGGTCGCGCGAGCGGCTAAGAAAATGAGCCAGAGGGCCGGGGCTCTCAAGGGGGCATTGACCGGGGCCGCGGGGCCGCGGGGCCGCGGGGCCGCGGGGCCGTCGGCCGCCCGGGCCATCGATACCGCAAGCTCGGACGGTTTTTGACGGTTTTTGCACATAAACGGTCCACAGTGCGGCAGTCCGGGGGGGTTATCGGAAAAGCCAGGTGGGGTGGATGCGGGACCATCGCGGGAGCCACGGAACCGCTATATGCCTTGTCTACACTTGACCCATGACCGAGCCTCGAAGGGAATTTCACCAAGAGCTCGAGGCCATCGAAGGCAAAGTCGTCGAGCTGTTCGCGCTCGTTGGCGAGGATTTGGCCGTAGCGACAGGGGCCCTTCTCAACAGCGACCCCGCGGCGCACAAAATTGTGGCCGAGCGGCAGGCAAGTATCGACGATATCTACGGTGAACTGGAGCTTCTGGTCAACCGGCAGCTGGTCCTCCAGGCTCCAGTGGCCGACGACCTGCGTCTCCTGCTGTCGGTGCTGCGCATACTTCCCGACCAGGACCGTGCTCACCGGCTGGCTCTCCACATTGCGGAGGAGGCCACCCACGTCCTGAGCGACGACCTCTCGCCTCGCACCCGGGGCCTGGTCGAAAGAATGGGTGATACCGCCGCCGATATGTGGAACCAGGCCGCTAACGCTTGGTACGCCCGCGATCGGACCGCCGCAGGCGCATTGGAACAACAAGATGACGACATGGACAGCCTCTACTCCGCCCTTGTCGCGGAACTGGCTTCGGGAGCGATGAGACTGCCGGTGACAATGGACATGACCTTGGTGGCCCGGTACTACGAGCGTTTCGCCGACCACGCCGTCAATATTGCCCACCGGGTGGTATACCTGGCCGGGCGCCAACACCACGACGAGCCTGGATAGGCCATCAGTTCTTGCCGATGGGCGCCGGCGCCGGCTGATGGGCTGGGCCCTTCGGGGGCCCACGACTACGAACCCGGTAGTGTTCGCTCTCATTGCGGGTCGGTCCAGTCGAGCTGGGACTCCGGCACACCGACGCTCCTGGCGTACTGCTCAACTTCCGCCCTCGCAGCACGATCCCCCGAGCGGTACCGGAACACGCGACCGTAAAAGACCACCACCACCTCGTCATCCGAGTTGAAATTGCAGTACCACCCTCCTTCACGCCGAAGTGCCCGACTGAGCGCGCCGGCCAAGGCACCCACCTCTCCGGCCCTGACAGTGAACTCAATAAAGGTCCATTCCCTCGGCTGCCCGGCATTGGCGTCCCCTGCGGCCGCCCTACTGACCCGGTGAACAGCTAGAGGAATTTCGATCATCGCGTCGAGCCGGAGGCTCTCGCCCAAGAGGGCACCTCGGTACTCATCACTGCCCACCGCGTCCTCCAATCTGCCAATTGTGGCTGCCATCCCCGTGTGAGGTCAGGCGGTGCCCCGTCCGGTCGTACGCTAAATACGCAGGCCAGGCGGAGCTTTGTTTTGATCGGTGCCGGGGTTCAGCCCGGCCGGCAGAGGTAGCGAATGGACAAGCACCAGGCGGCGGGTCGTGCGGGTCAGAGCCACGTACAGCTCTCCGCCGGAGTGTGCTGCTGGTTCCACCACTACCACACTGTCGAACTCCAGGCCTTTGGCCCGCTCGACGTCCAGTTCGGCCACAGTGCGGTCGAGGACGTCCGCCTCCACTTCGTCCACGACGCCCGGAGGGAAGATGACCGCCACCTTTCCCGGGCCCACCACCAACGCCTCGTGTTGAGCCACCTCCCGAGCGGTCTCCGCCAGTTTCCCGGCCGGGGCTCCGATGACCACCGGGCCCCGACCACAGCTGCGTACAGCGGTGGGCGGCCGCAGCCCGGGAGCGATATCGGCCAGCACCGAGGCGGCCAGGCGCATGACCTCCTCCGGTGTCCGGTAGTTGACCGTCAGTTCGAGCACCGTGTGGGGCACGCTGGGGGCGGCCAGAGCACACACACCGGACCAGCTAGCGGCCGACCAGGGGTGTTTCGCCTGGCCAAGGTCGCCGACCAGGGTCATCGACCCTGTGGGGCAGCGACGGGCGAGCATCCGCCATTGCATCGGTGTCAGGTCCTGGGCTTCGTCGACGATGACGTGCCCAAAGGTCTCGGCCGCCGGCGTTCCTGCGTCCGCTTCGTGATGGGTGTCGGCCACCCGTTGGGTTATCTCTTGCAATTGCTGGAATGCTTCGGGCGACATGACCTGCTCGGTGCGCCAGGCCTTTTGGCACATGGCTTGTCCACACTGCCAACGCCCGGCCGAGAACGACAGCTCGGACCCGCACGACGGGCACTCCGGCAAGCGCCCGAGGGAAGACAGCGTGCGCTCGAGGTTTTCGTCGAGACCCGGCGCCGCCGGCCGGGGCCGCCGGCGTCTGATGACGGGGGGCCCGACCAGGGCGGAGGCTTCGTCCAACAGTGCCAGGTCGTGCTCGCTCCAGCCCGGTGACGGCTCCAGGCCCGCAGCCCGCAACGCCTCGTCCACCACCGCCTCGGGGGTCAACCGGGGCCACAGCCGGTCGGCCAGGGTGCGCACAGCGGGCAAGCGCCGCAGCTGGTCGACCACCTGGGCCTGGTCCGGCGTGGGCCTCCGAGCCAATCCAGACCGGGTGGCGCGCCGCTCGGCCCGCTCGAACCGGCGCCACAGGTAGCCGAGCAGGAGGCCCTCGAGCTTGGCCCGGCCGGCCCGGTACGTCGCTTCGGTCCCGGCCGAAGCCACCAGGCGGGCGCTGTCGGCGGGCGTGACCGCCAACCGGTGGATGGCGTAGCCGACGTAGGCCACCTCGTCGAGGGGGCGCTGATGTAACCGCACTACCTGGGCCAAGCGCGCCGCCATCGCCAGGTCGGCCTTGACCGCCGCTACCTCGACCGGGTCAGCCACCAACGCCGCCCCCGCCGGCACTGCCACCAGCTCCGCAGGCGTCGAAAGGCGGACACCCGTCTCCCCCAGTCCGGGCAGCACGTCACCCACGTAGCGACAGAACACCGGGTTAGGCCCGACCACCAGCACCCCTTGACTGGCCAGGGGGAACTGGTGCGTGTACAGGAGGTAGGCGGCCCGGTGGAGGGCCACCGCAGTCTTACCGGTACCCGGGCCGCCCTGGACGACCTGCACCCCCCGCAGGGGCGCCCGGATGGCTGCGTCTTGCTCGGCCTGGATGGTGGCGACAATGTCGCCCATGCGACCCGTACGGGCCGCCTCCAAACTCGACAGTAGGGCGGCCTCGCCCACTAAACCGGGGCCGGCGGCGCTCACTTCGCCAGCTAGAAGCTCGTCGTCGAGCCCCACCACCCGCCGCCCCTTCATGCGGATGTGGCGACGTCTGACCACGCCCCACCGGTCGGCGGTGGTCGCCCGGTAGAAAGCCTCGGCCGCCGGCGCCCGCCAGTCGACCATCAGTGGTTCGCCCGCTTCGTCCGAAACGCCAAGCCTGCCGATATGAAGCCGGTCCTCCCGCTCGGTGTCAAGCCGTCCGAAGCACAAGGGCCGCTCCCCGACAGACAGCGCGGCACGGCGGGCCAGGGCGAGCTGGATGCGTGCGTCACGGTCTACCCGGTCCGCCACCGAGCCGCCCCGTCCGAGGCCGATCACCTCCCCGGCGAGCGACGACGCGCTTGACCGCAATTCGTCCAGGCGCTCGTACGCACGATCCATGTGGTCCTGCTCGGCGCGCAGTTCCTCGACAATGCCCATCCGAGCCCACCTCCGCGAAAAACTGGACGGAGTTTGCACCCCGCGACCGCCTTGCGGCAAGGCCCTCCCCTGGTGCTAAAATTGTTTGTAGCAAGGCTGCTAATGGCGGTGGATGGGGACTGAAAGTCCCGACGGACGTGGGCGCTGTGCTCCGTTCGGGCGCCTTGCCTAAGCTGTGCTCGCACCCGAGCCCTGGAGCCGTCATGGCGGTGGAACTGATCCCACGAGAGGTCCTGTTCGCCAACCCATGCGGATCCAGGGGTCGATCTCGCCGGACGGGGCCAAAATCGCCTTCCTGGGGCCGGTCGACGGCGTGCTCAACATCTGGGTGCAGCCGCTAGGCGGCGAGGCCCGTCCGGTCACGCCCGGCGGCGGTGGCGACATCCTCGTACTTCTGGGCCCGGGACAGCCGCCGGCTCGTTTACCTCCCGGCCTAAACTGCAGGAAAAAGCGCGAGGGGATCGCTGATGAGCGTTGAGCAAACGTTGACCCAATCAGCGCAGGTTCCTCGGCCTGGTCCACGGGACTACAGCCTGACTGGGCCCGAGGGGGCGGCCGCTGTCGCGGCTGGGCTGGCTGACGCGGAGTGGTACCGACCGCCAATTGACGCCGACCGGTTGCGCAGTCTGATGGAACGCACCAACGGGCGGGCGGCTCGTGATACCGCACTGTGGTTCTGTCTGTTGGTGGGGACGGGCACCCTCGCTTTCATCAGTCTCGGCACCTGGTACGCCATTCCTGCTTTTGCCGCCTTCGGCGCTCTCTACGGCGGGTCGGCGGATGCCCGGTGGCACGAGAACGGGCACGCCACGGCCTTCCGGACGAAATGGGCCAACGACGTGGTCTACAACATCGCCTCGTTCATGCTCCTCCGTGAACCGACGTTGTGGCGGTGGTCCCATTTTCGCCACCACTCCGACACGATCATCGTCGGGCGCGATGCCGAGATCGGCTTTCCTCGCCCGACCCCGCGGTGGAGAGTAATAGTGGCGTACATCAACCTCATAAAAGGCCCGCAAATGCTCTGGGTCACGGCTCAACACGCCGTGGGCCGGATTGACGGGACCACGCGGGAGCTGGTGCCCACAGAAGATTTCCGCCGCCTCAAATGGGAAGCCCGGGCTTTTATCGCGGTCCTGCTGGGGGTCATCTGCTGGGCTATCGCCAGCGGGTCCATCGTCCCGCTGCTGTTCGTAGGGCTCCCCTCGTTTTATGGCGCGTGGTTGGTGGTGTTCTTCGGGATAACCCAGCACGCCGGGCTGCGCGAGGACGTCCTCGACCATCGCCTGAACACGCGGACGGTTTACATCAACCCGGTGTTTCGTTTCCTTTACCTCAACATGAACTATCACGTGGAGCACCACATGTTCCCGACGGTGCCCTACTACAATCTCCCGGCCCTCCACCGGGAGATAAAGGCGTTCCTGCCGCCGCCGAGACCATCGATGTTCGCGGCCTACCGCGAACTCTTCCATGCTTTGCGAGAGCAAAGGCGTGACCCGGGCTGGGAACTCCCTGTCCCCGATTTCCCGGACGGTCCTTACGCTCCCGGGGCCCGGACAGCCGGCCAGGCGGGTACGTCGCCGTTATCGGGCCCCCGAGTTGTGGCGCAAGACCATGCGGGCGTGGTGGCCGAGCCCCCGGCCGGCGCTGATGGCGCCACAGTTGCAGTCCCTCCAGACGGGACCGACCTCGGCCCCGTTAGCTCGCTGGCCGTGGGCGAAGTGCGGCGCATCGACCACGAGGGCAATACGTACGCTCTTTATCGGCTGGGAGAAAACGAGTTCGCCCTAACAGAAGGGCTGTGCACCCACGCACAGACGCATTTGGCGGACGGGCACCTCGACGGCGGCATCATCGAGTGCCCCAAACACAACGGCAGGTTCGACGTACGCACCGGCGAAGCCGTCCGCCGTCCACCGAGGCTCGCCCTCTGCACGTACCCCGTGCAAATTTGCGGCGGCAGGGTGATCGGGTACCTGGCCCCGGCCACAATGGCGGACGCCACTGTCGAAGCGGCCTCGAGTTCTACGCAGGAGGCTTAGCGAGCTGGCCGGCTTCGAGCCGGGTTGAGGCTTGGCCGCCCCCGCGGCTCCCCCCAGCTTGGCCGGCCGGCCAGCCAGGCGGACCTCAGCTCTTCACCCCGGAGAACACTGAAGTGGCGAAGGCTTCGACGTCGTTGCCGCCAGGGAGGATCACCGAAGCCAGGCCGAGCCGCTCGGCCCGCTCCTCCAACAAGTCGACCATCCGTTCGGGCGGACCGACCAGGGCGAACGGGCACTGGCCGAGGGGCACCGGCTCCAGCCCGTACTTTTCGCACATGCGTCTCTCGCTCTGCTCGATCTCCCCGGCGGGACAGCTGACCACGTGCGTCAGCATCACGCTGATGGTCGGGGCCGGCCGTCCCACCTCCGACGCCGCCGCCGCTAACATGCCCACACTCTCCTCCAGGCCGGCCACGGTGGCCAGGAGACGCTTCCGATTGTCCTCGACCACGGTCACGGCGCCTCCGATGGTGGCACTCACCTTCCCGGCCTTGGTCGGGGAGTTGAGGTCGACATGGTCGGCATAACGGCCGCCCATCTGCAGCGCCCGGGCACTGCCACCACCGAGCATCAGCCGGGGTGGAACCCCTGGTTCCGGTGAAAGGGGCAGGTCGTCGGCGACGATCTGGGCGCCATGAAGATGGCCGTAGCCCTCGTCGAACAGTTGGCGTCCGAGCATCATGGTCTCTTCCAGCCGCTGCATCCGTTGGCTGTGGGCCTGCCAACCGAGCCCGAGAGCCTCGAACTCCTCGCGGTTCCAGCCGGCCCCGAGGCCGGCGTAAACGCGCTCGCCACCAAAAAGACGAGCCAGCTGAGAAAAGTGCCGCAACAGCAAGGCCGGGTGCTGAAGACCGGCGTTGGCGACAATAGTGCCGAGCTTGGCCCGTTTTGTTACCGCGCCCGCTGCGGCCAGCAGAATATATGGATCGGGCTCCCTTCGCGCCGTGCGACGGGAACCTTGCATGTCGAAAAACAGGTGGTCGGTAGCGAACACTCCCGCCACCCCCACTTCCTCCCAGCGCCGGACCTGCCCCTCCAGTTCCGGCATGCGTACGGTCTGCGACCCGATAACTCCCCAGAGTTCCATAGCGATGACCATAGGCGAACGAGGCCCGGGCGTGAGCCGGAGAGAGCCTGTGCCGGTTCGAAGATCTCAAGAGCTCCCCACGGCAAACGCGGTCAACTCTCCCTTACTCGTGTACGATCACGTACAACCGGGAACTGCCAGTCCGTTACGTCGCACGGCTTGCGTCCCGTCGGAGGTCCCTCAGCGGGCTTCCCCAACAACACTTCAGCCCCCGCGGGAGCAAATTGGACGATATAAGACTTGCGGGTCTTCGTAGTGACGTTGGGGCCTGTGAGGTGAGGCGAAAGTGAGGAGAAGGCGACAATGTCACCCGGCTCCACCGGGGCCGTCACCGGAGCCCATGGCGGATCCGCAAAGCATTCCCACCCGAGCGGGTCGACATAAGTGTGCTCGAGCGTACCGAGCTTGTGCATACCGGGCACGATCTGAGGGCAGCCGTTGTCGACGGTCGCCGGTGTCAATGGTGTCCAGCACGTCAGGTACTCCTGGGGGAGCACGAAGGTGTAGCCATTGTCCTGGTGCCAGGGGAACCGCCGGGGATTTTCAGGCTTCTTGTAAACGGCTTGGTCCCAGTACAAGTTGACGTCCGGCCCGATCAGATCGCAGCACAACTCGGCGAACACCTCGTGCCTCACGAAGTCCCTGAGCACGGCGGACTTCGCCACCAGGTGGGCACTAAAAGTGATCGTCTTTTGCTCGCTTATCCCTTCGCGCCCGCCTTTCGCCTCCAGTTCGGCCTGTCGTTCCTTCTCCAGGTCATCTGTGACGGAGCGGATCCTTCCTATCAACTCCGGGTCGAGGACCGCCGGCAAGATCAGAAAACCGTTGGCACTAAAGGACGCAGCTTCTTCTGCGCTCAGCCGCATAAGCGGCCCGATCGGGCCGTTCCATTGGAACCCTTGGCTCCAAGGGTGCGGCCTCACTCCCGCTGGCCAGTCCGGCAACGTATAGGCTCCTTTCTCCCGGGTCGATCAGCGGCACTTCTTATAAGCTATGCAGCCTCGGCCGCAGGCGGGTAAAGCCGCAATAAGCTTACAACTTGCCCTTGAAATCCCTCCCCTCCGTACGAGGGCCGGGGACGAAGTGCTGCTGCGCCGCACATTGCCGCATTTCTAACGCTTTTCTGAATAGAAATGCCCCAAAGACCCGAGGTGATGGTGCCCAAGTCGGTCAGCCGTGGATCGGCCCGCTTGTTTCCAGGAGCGGCTTCGCCGACCGGCCGTAGTGGCAGGCGAGGACCTCGGCCACGATGGCCAGAGCCACTTCCGGGGCCCGCCGGCCGCCGAGGTCGAGGCCGATGGGGCGGTGCATTCGGGCGAGGTCGGAAGGCTCGACGCCGAGCCCGGTGAGCTGCTCCACGCGCCGTGACTGAGTGCGGCGCGAGCCAAGCGCTCCGACATACGCGATCCCACGTGTCAGGCCGGAAGCCAAGGCCGGCACATCAATATGCGGGTCGTGGCTGAGGACGATAAGCGCTGCGCTTTGACCAGACCAATCGAGCAGTCCATCGAGCCCGGTCAACCCATCGCTACCGCGGGTCTCCCAGCCAAGCAGCGCGGCCTGGTCGCGGATGGCGTCCAGCAACTCGCCACCGCCTATCACGACTAGGCGTGGTTCTGGCACCCAGGCCTCGAGCAGGACCCTCGAACCTTCTTGCTCGACGACCCGGTTGCTGCTGACACCGGCGCGAAGCGCTTCGTGGGCGCAGGCGAGCAGCTCGTCCGGCATTGCCTGGCCGAACGCCCGGCCGCCGGCACAGACCACTGCTGCTTCCTGACCTGGCATCCGGGTAAGCATGGCCACCGGCGCTCGCGCCACCAGGCTGTCCCACAACTGCGAGGGGATGGCCGCCGCCGCTTGCAACACCAGTTCCACGCGCCCACCGCAAGCGAGGCCGGCGGCCACCGCCTCTTTGTCCCCAATGTCGACGGTCAATTCACCAATCGGAGAGGTGGGCGGCGAGACCAGCACGCGGCGCGCCGCTTGGGCCAACTGCTGGCCGGCCAGGGCGGCCAGCACCCCGCCTTGCACTCCTCCGTCCCCGTCGACCACGACGAGGCCGGCGGCCAAGGTGGAGAAGCCCTCTACCCGGACCACCCTGCCTATGACGAGGTCATCACCGACGGCCGCTCGCCGGCGCACTTCTTCTGCCAAATCCTCCATTACGGCCAAGACTACCGGGACCGCCCCGGGATGGTCCTCACGCACCTGCAGGGATAGGGTGAGGGGTCGTGCGGCCGTCGAGGTGACGTTGCGTCCCGCCGCCCGACAAGATTTTGCCGTTCGGGCCAAGGTCGGGGGCCGGGCTTTCGTGGACGACCCGGTGTTCGCGTGGGTACTGCCGAGCCGGCGGGCGCGGGAGCGCCGTTTGCCGCTGTTTTTTCCAACGCTGTTCGCCATGACGCACCGGGCCTCGACGGCGTCGAGGTGGCGTGGGCCGAGGGGCATATTGCCGGGCACCGTCTGGTACCCCCTCCCGGCCGTCACATCCCGAGTGCGGCCAAGCAGCTGCTCGCCCCCGCCGGCAACCCCGGCCCAGGTTGGCAGTACCTTTGACTCTCATGTCTGACGCCACTCGTCAGCCGGTGCTGCCAGACCTGCCGCACTGGGCGTCCCCCCCGACGGACCTGCCGGGGGCGACTCGGACCGTGAAAGCTGCGATCCGTGCTCGCATGGCAGCCTCAGGCCGAAGTGTAGAGGAGGTCTTCGGGGTCATCGAGGCCCGCATTGGGGCCCGAGTGGCGGAGATAACGGCCGAAAAACACAGGGGCCACGTCGTTTGGCCGGTCATCGAATTCGCGGACATCGAGCAGGGCACTGTGGCCTCGGGCGACCTGGACAGGCTTCGTCAGCGCGGTTGCCTGGTGGTGCGCGGCCATTTCCCCAGAGACCAGGCGCTGGCCTGGGACCAAAGCGTCGTCGATTATGTGGAGAGCAACAAGTTCTTCGAGAACTACCGGGGCCCCGGTGACGATTTCTTCGGCAGCGTTGGTTCCAAGCCCGAGATCTACCCCATCTATTGGTCACCGGCGCAGATGCAGGCTCGCCAGAGCGAAAGGATGGCCACGGTACAGGCGTTCCTCAATCGTCTGTGGAAGAGCGAGGGGGATGGCGTCCGTTGGTTCGACGCAGACCAGGACTCGCTCTACCCGGACCGCATACGCCGGCGTCCCCCGGGGGCCAACTCCGGCGGCCTCGGCGCTCACCTCGACCCGGGCACTCTCGACCTGTGGATGACAGAGGACTACCAGAAGGCTTTCCGCCACCTCTTCGACGCGACGGTCGAGGAATACGACCCATGGGACGCCGCCCATCGCACAGTCGCTCCGCCCTACCCGGGCACCACGATGTGCTCCGTTTTCCGCACCTTCCAGGGATGGACGGCACTATCGGACATGGACCACGACCAAGGGGTGCTGCACACTGTGCCGATAGCGGAGGCCATGGGCTACCTGCTACTCCGGCCCCTTCTGGCCGACGTGGCCGACGACGACATGTGTGGGGTCACCCCCGGTAAAGCCTTTCCGGTCAAAGAGAAGTGGCACGCCTTATTGCTGACGGCACTAACCGGTATCCCGGATGTAAGGGCGGGCGACTCAGTTTGGTGGCACTGCGACATGGTCCACAGTGTCGCTCCGGTTACCGATCAGAAGGGCTGGGGGAACGTTATGTACATCCCGGCTGCACCACGCTGTGCACGCAACGAACGGTACTCAGGGCATGTCCGCGAGGCGTTTCTGACCGGCTCCAGTCCCAGTGATTTTCCGCCGGAGGACTATGAGCGAAGCTGGCCCAACAGGTTCGCTGTTGCTGACCTCAACCCCATAGGGCGGCGAGCTCTGGGCCTCGGCTGAACAGCCCCGGGCTGCACCACTCTGGGCGTATGAGGAACTAATTGCATGGTCCACATCGATCGGTGCGGGCACGACGGCAGCGACCGGCATGGCGCACCCGCTTTCTCGTCCTCACCAAGAGGCGCCTCCCGTTTGAGGCGTGATCGCTTGTGGCGGGCTCAGTGCCGGCCCGGTCGCCGGTGCTTTCGCTCCCTGGTCAGCCCTCCCGCCTGGTGCCCACGAGCGGGTCGGAGCGTCGCAATTGCCTCACCGCACCCCGTGGGGTCGTAGCCCGGCAAGCTCGACAGCTGGTCACGTAGCCACCGGGAGCGGAGCACCCGGAGCAGGCCTTGCACCTCTCGGGTGGCGGTATGTGTGGCCGGGATGACGATGTCGAACCGCTCGGTAGCCAATGGGATGAACGCCAGGCCGTAGGCCAGGGCGGCCGGCTCACTGGCGATCCCGGCGTCCGCCAGCCCGGCGGCGATGGCCGATACGACCTGTATATGGCCCGTGGCTTGAGTGCCGTACCCGTGGAGTTGACCAGGATCTATCCTCAGCCGGCCGAGTTCCCGGTCGAGGAGGCGGCGGGCCTCCGACCCGGGCTGGCGGTTGGCCAGACGCAGGCCGGCACTAGCCACATCGGCGACCCCGGACACGGTGGCAGCCATCTCCGGGCGCAGGGCGAGGCCTTCGCGCCAGCAACAGAAGTGGACCACCTCCGCTCCTTGCCGGAATTGCTGCCGAGCCGGCCCGACGTTGTAGTCACCCGATTCATCTCGCAAATGAGCCCCGGCGGCGTGGGCCAGGCCGCTCGCTGTCAGTTCCAGTGCCTCCTGGCTGGCGCACTGCCACCAGAGCAGGGATATAGGCGGGTCGAGCAGGCCGAGTGGGACCTCTAGCAACGGTAAAGCCGGGTCGCAACCGGCGACTATGAGCGTCGGCCGGGGCGGGCCCAGGGGCCGGATCCCTCGAGTCGACGCGCCGATTTTGGGCCACCACGCGTCCGCCAGGCCGCTGGCAGGCAGGAAACCGGACCTGGTGGCGGCCACGCCCGAAAGGGGTGTGGCTACGAACGAGTCGCCAACCTGGGCCAAGGCCACCCGGCTACCGCTCTTGTCCAGCGGGGCCAAGAGACGGGCCTCGACCCGCGGCTCTGATGCTCCCGGCCCGAACACCTCCTCCACTGTCAGCCCCAGCGACCGGGCCAGTGTCAGCGCCACCCGCAACGACGGTTCGGACAGGCCTGACTCCACAGCCGAAACGGCCTGGCGGGATATACCAGCCATGGTCGCCAACTGCTGTTGTGAGAAACCTCGGGCCTGTCGCGCCAGGCGAAGGCGCGGCCCGTTCGAGCCGGCGCTACCTCCCGTCAGCTTGTTAGCTTCCGCTTCTGCTTCCGCTCCTGCTTCCGCTACTGCTCCTGCTTCCGCGACGAGATCGTCGTCGCTGTTCACGGCTCCGCCACCAAGGTCGAGCTGGCCCGCCGGGCTTCAGTGGGCGGCGGTCCAAGAGCAGTGCCGTCTGCGCCGAAGTAAGGCGGGTCGAGGGCGGTAATGACAAAGCTGTCACCGACGCGCGCCGGCTCGTCGGGTAGCCGGCAACTGATGGTGGCGCCTTTGGTCAGGAGGCCGGCATCCCAGCCCCCGCCGGCCGGCCGGCACGCAGTCACAATGCCCACTAATACCAGCCCCCGCTCAGGGTGCGCCCCGGCAACGACGCGCTCGGGATGAACCCCCGCGGTAACTCCGGGTGGCTCCACGGCGCCGGCCGGCAGCCTGTCATCAACTCCGGCATAGCCGGCTGTGCCCCTCACCGCCGGCGGTGGAGCATCCATGCGCCACAGCTCTCTGACCGGCACAAAACCTAGGTAACCGACCAGCTCGGCGGCTCGCCGCGACGCCGGCCGACGGACCACTTCTCCCGGCGGGCCAACCTGCAATATGCTGCCGTGGTCCAGAACTGCCAGGCGGTGAGCGAACGCCTGTGCGTCGGTCAGATCGTGCGCCACGAGGATGGCCGGGATGTTACGCCTCGACACGAGGGTGGCCACCAGCTCAGTCAACGACCGCCGGAGGTTGGCATCCAGGCCCGTGAATGGCTCGTCCAGGAGCAAGGCGTCGCAGGGCGCCAGCAACAGGCGCCCCAGTGCCACTCGATGGGCCTGCCCACCTGACAGCCGCCTGGGCATCGCTGACAAAAGGTTGCCTATCCCCAAAAAGTCGGCCAGCTCCCTCGCTTCCCCGGCCCCTTCACCGGCCCGGGAGTACATCAGGTTTTCCATCACCGACAGGTGAGGGAACAGTCCCGGGCCCTGGCGGAGCAAGCCGACCCGCCGCTGCCAGGGGGGCAGCGCGCACATGGGCGCAGCCGTGGATGTAAGGACCCTTTCACGGAGCACCACCCGGCCACGGCTCGGTTGCACCAGCCCGGCAATCGCCTCGAGCACTGTCGTCTTGCCCGCGCCCGAGGGGCCGAACAGTGCCAGTCGTTCGCCGGGGGCCACCTGCAGGGCGGCGCGGACCGTGAAGTCGCGCCGCTCAACCTCGAAGTCGACGTCCAGCATGGGCACTCCAGGCATACGCCACCAGTGGCAGCGGGAGCGCCACCACCAAAAGGACCAGAGCGAAGGGCAACGCTGAGGCCAAGCCTGTCTCCTGCAAGGTTGTGTAAATCTGCAACGGGATCCCGAACGGGTGGTAGGCGATGATCAGTACTGCACCGAAGGCACCCATGGCCCGCGCCCAGGCCACCGCCAGCGCGGTGGCCAACCCGGGCAAGGCCAAAGGCAAGGTTACCCGGCGGAAAACGCGTACCGGCCGGTCGCCCAGCAGCCCCGCTTGTTGCTCGAGGTCCCGGTCGACCCCTCGAAATGCGGCCTGGGCGGCGAGGACGTAGTACGGGGCTGATTCGTACACCTCGGCGATTACGAGAGCCAGGAAGGTGTTGGTGGCGGACAGGTGGACGCGACCGAGTAACTGGCCGATGGCCGTGTACGGCCCGACCAGGAAGATCAGCAACAGGCCAATGACGAGAGGTGGGAGCAGCAGGCTGCACAGTACGCCCGCCTCCCAAACGCGTGGCAGCGGCAGCCGGTCGCGCGCCATCATCCACGCCAGAGGCGTAGTGACTACGACCAGGACGCCGAGGGTCACCGCACCGGACGTAACTGAAATGACAAGCGGGTCGAGCGCCCCGGGGGCCGTAAGCGAACTGACGATGGCGCCACCCGACAAGTGCGTCAAGAGGGCGATCACCGGGCCCAGCAAGGCCACCCAGATGACCGCGGCACCAGCCAGTGCCAGCCCGCCTGACACCGAGTGGATTACCCAGGGTGCGCTGTTCGGCCCGGCCCGGCCCGGGCGGTCGGGCTCACCCCCGAGGTCGGTGGACGAGGGGAGGCCGCTCGCCGCTACCGCTTGGTCAGGTGCCCAGCTCACTCTTGATGGCGGCCGGGATGGTGCCCGGGCTCCCGAAGGCGGTCGGTGCCAGCAACGTGAACCCGCCTTGTTTGTACTGAGCCAGGCCGGTTTTCGACAGCGTGTATTGGACGAAGGCGACCGCTGCCGGCGTGGGCGTCCCGATGACGGTGATGTCGATCACCTGGGGGCTACCGTGCTTGACCTTCCCGCCGGTGATCGTGATGCTCGCTTTCTTGTACAGGCCGGCGTCGGCGAAGCTACCGAGGTTGATGGCGGCCGGGAGCTTGATGTAGGGCAAATGCAGCTCTATGGCCTGGGTAATAAAAGCGCTGGAAGCGTCCAGCTGGCCGGATTGCAAGGTGGCGTCGAGCGAAGCCTCACTGAAGATCTCCGAAGAGTTCGGCGAGCTCATCGGCCCCCCCAGGATCTTCGTGACCGTACCCGCCGGCAGGTGGTAGTACGACTCGGCCAGCTCGAGCATGAAGATGAAGTCCCGGCCCTGAGGGTCGATATTGGGGTCGGTGCGGCCGAGCTTGAACCCCGGCTGCTCCATAAGCGTGAAGAGGTTGCTCAGGGGCTCCTTACCACTGGCGAGCGCGGCGAACTGGCTGGCGTACTTGCTCTTGGGGTTGTAGGCGACCACAATCGAAGTGCCCGCGTATTGCACGTACCAATTGGTGAACTTCGGCTCGAGCGGCGTGATGTTGTCCCCGCCCACGCTCTCGAACACGTTGGGGCTGATCTCCCCGGACGCGATGTCGGTCTCCAGGTCTCCCGACGAGGCACCCCGACCGGAGAAGGTGTAGCCCTCGGCCTTGGTGAAGGCAGGAGCCACGACCTTTTCGTCGAGGTACTCGAGCGAAGAGGCGTAAGCCACGTTAACAGTCCCCGACGGCTTGGCGACGCTGGGCTCCCGGCTGCCAACCGCGGCCGCCTGCGCTCCCGTACCCGAAGTCACGACGGTGAGAGCGATGCACGCAACGGCAACCGGAACGGCGACGCGGGCACGAAGGGACGACAAGAGGTCCATAGCGAAGACGGTAGCAACTGTTAGTTGCGCTGCGCAATCCAACTGGCGCAATGGAGGGCCGGAGCCCAATCTGGTTTGGCCGAGTCGAGGTGCTCCTCGCACTGTGTCGTTCTTCGGACGCGTTCGGCGGTTTGTGCCCGAAGTTCGGTGACTTTTGCGCGCTAGTGTCACGATAAGAGCACCTGGCGCGCACAAGTGACCTCAGCGCCATGGCAACTGCCCAACAGGTGTACCGGCGCCGGCGGCTCCGGGTGGCCTAATCGAGGCGCGTGACGTCGTCAGGTCGTTTGGGGAGACGCCGAACTTGCGGGGCGGCAACCTATCAGCAGTGGCCGGGGAGATCGTGGCCGTGATGGGCCCCAGTGGATCGGGCAAGTCCACGTTGTTGCACTGCCTGGCCGGGATTTTCAAGCCCGACAGCGGCGCAGTCTGGTTCGACGGCCAGCGGGTGGACCGTCTCGAGGAGGCCAAGCGGACGAAACTGCGCCGGAGGTGCTTCGGTTTCGTGTTCCAGTTCGGCCAGCTCGTCCCCGAGTTGAGCACGGCAGACAATGTCGCCCTGCCCCTGCTGCTGAACCGGGTGAGCCGGAAACAGGCGTACGGACGAGCGACGTACTGGATTGCGCGTCTTGGGCTCGAGGGCCTAGAAAGCCGGCGCTCGGGCGAGCTGTCCGGTGGCCAAGCCCAACGCGTCGCACTGGCCAGGGCTCTGGTAACGCAGCCTTTCAATCCGCCAGCGGCAGGGCGTGCTGGGAATGCACCCAAGCCGCCCCGGCCAGTGTGCCGGCTTCGCGCCTGGAGCTGTGGAACTACAGCGAGAACATTTATCAGGGCCGGTTCATCGAGGAACTCGATGTAGCCGCCCTCGGCCCGGGTGCACCCGTGCCGCCGGGCCTCACCAAGCTCCCCGGGCCCGGGCAGTTCTATGCGTCTCCGGCCTTGGCCAAGCTGCTTCAGGCCGTTCCCGGAGACGAACTCGGCCAGCGGTTCCCCGGGAGCGAGGTCGGGACCATCGGTTACCAGGCCTTATCGGGACCGACCGAGCTGGTGGCGATCGTCGGGTACTCACCGGCCAAGCTGGCGTCTTTGCCCGGCACCATCAAAGTCGGCCACATATCGACGGCAAAAGATGTCCAGGGCACAACCGGGATCTACCGCCTGGCGTTCGGGATCGGGGCCATCATCGTCTTGTTCCCTTTGCTGATCCTCATAAATACGGCCACCCGTCTGGCCGCCGCCCGCCGGGAGGAACGCTTCGCGGCCATGAGGCTGGTCGGCGCCACGCCCCGCCAGGTCGACCTCATGGCGACGGTCGAAGCGGTGGTGGGCGCCCTTCTGGGCACCCTCCTCGGGATCGGCGCCTTCCTGTCCGGGCGCCCGGTGCTAGCCGATATTTCCTTTTCAGGCCAACGGTTCTTCTTCCAAACGCTGCCGCCGACCGCATTGGGTTATGCGCTATTGATCGTAGGGGTGCCGATAGCCGCCGCGGTCGCCTCGCTGTGGTCGCTACGCCGGGTCAGGCTCTCTCCGCTGGGCGTAAGCCGGAAAGTGACACCGCCCGCCCCCACCCTCTGGCGCTTGGCGCCGCTGTTGGCCGGGATACCCCTGTTCGTGGTCCCCCTTCTCGACCCCTCCAGGGGCCCCAACCCCAATAACCCCCAGTTCTCACCGCTGATCCTCGTCGGGCTGTTCCTCATCATGGTGGGCCTCGTCATGAGCGGCTCCTGGTTGACCATGCAAGTCGCCCGGGCCCTCGGCCGCACCGCTGGCGGAGGGTCGGCCTTATTGGCCGCCAGGCGCCTGGCCGATAGCCCGAAAACCGCTTTCCGCGCCGTCAGCGGGCTGGTCCTGGCTGTGTTCGTGGGGTCTTTGCTGGCGGCTGTAGTCCCGGTGTTCAACTATGCCGAAAGCACCCTGGGAGGCAGTGCCGCATCTCTGACGGACGTGCTCCGGGCGCCGTACGACGCCGGCCCCGGGCTAGACCTACCTTCGGCCCGGGCGACGGGGCTCATCCGGGAGCTCGAGTCGAACCAGCCTGTGTCCGTCGTTCCCATCTACACCAACCCGAGCTTCAACGCCCCGTTCATGTTCGGGCCGCCTCCGCCGCCTCCCGTACGGGCCAGTCACGGGGCCAGTCACGGGGGCACTCACGCGGGCAGTCACGAGGGCGCTCCGCGGCTGCGAACCGCGAACGCTTATGCGCAGTACGACAGCATCATCAGCTGCGCCAGCCTGCGCCAAATGCCGGCTTTGGGTAGGTGCGCCCCAGGAGTTGGCGCTGTATATGCCAACACCAACAACGAGATGTTGACGGATAACCCGCTCACTATCGAGATGCCCGTGGTCACACCCGGCAACCCCGCCGCGCCAGGTAACACGGCCGGCCTCGGGGTAGGGACCTTGTTGATCAAGGCGAAAGACAGCGGCACCCTCGAAAAGGTCAGGACCTTGCTCACGCTGTTCGATGCCACCGTCCCGGCGATTGCCGGCGGCGGGATCAGCTCGTGGCAGATGGGCCAACTAGAGGCGGAAACTTTTGGCGAGATGGCTCAAATCAGGAACACTGACGTGACCAACGCCGAGACGGTGGCCCTGGCCATAGTCGGCTCACGCTGCTCGTAGCGGCCTGCAGCCTGGCCGTCACTGCCGGCGGGAGCATCGTCGAGCGCAAGCGGCCGTTCACTTTGCTGCGCCTGAGCGGCGCCCCGGGCCGAACCCTTTACCGGGTCATCTTGCTGGAGTCGCTCCTCCCGTTGGTCACCGCCTCCCTGGTGGCCGCGGCCACGGGCATGGGGGTGGCTATACCTCTGGTGAAAGCGTTGCCGAAGTTACGAAATGAACCGAAGCTGGCCCTCCCCGGGCCCGTCTACTACGTCGCCATGGGCGCCGGCCTGCTGGTGGCGTTGGCGGATCCGGGACGCGACCGAGATGTGCCTGGCGGCGGACATTGACGGGGCCGTCGACGCCGCCATCGAAGCCGGTGGCCGCCGCCTGCCCCCCGGTGAACCAGGCGCACTGCTCCGGCAGATAGCGAGGCGTCTATCGAAGCTGAACCGTGGTCAACCGAGGCGAAGTCTGGTGGGCGGGATCGCCCTCGGAGAATAGGCGCCCCTACTGGGCACCTACCTCGCGCTCGGCCGTCAGCTAGCAATCGATCGGCTCAGAACCGTAATCGCCGTCCCGTCTACACGGACCGTCCGGGGTACTCCCCACCCAAGCCCGCCTCGACCAGGACGACGGTGTGCCGGCGCCGTGCGCCCTGAACTTCGACAACATCACCACGTGGCCCAAGTCCTCTCACAGGCCGGATATGTCGCTTAGGGCCGAACCGTATGGCCGACGTTTGTGCAGCCTTGGGCGCGGCCACAGGCTGCCGCTAAACGCTCAACTCCTACGGCTCCTCCGGTTCACGCACCCGGGTCCCAGTAAGTCACGGGAGGCAGCCCCCGTTCTTCCCTGGCCCGCTTCAGTAGGCCGGCGATAAGCCCGCCCTTAAGAGCCAGGTACACGTCCATATCACCTCGGGCCAGTTCGACGTTTTGGCGCTTGACGGCCGAGTACGCCTCTCGGGCCGCGGGGTCCGCTCGCAGAAGATCCCTGAGCAGCCAGTGGTCCAGGTGGGCGCGGTTGTCCTTGACGACCAGGTACAGATGATGCTCAGGGAGCTCAACGTGGCCGGCAGGTGCGAATGCCTGGCGGCCGGGTACGCCGAGGTCGCCCTGCCATCGGTAACCAATGCCACCCAGTCGCTCGATGACCGGCGCCACATCGTCTGGTCCGGCCACCACGATGTCCACGTCGATGATCGGCTTGGCGGCGAGGCCGGGCACGGAGGTCGAGCCGACGTGGTCGAGCCTGATGGCCAGGTCCCTCACTGCCGGCCAGACGTAGTCGCGGATCTGCTCGAACCAGCGGGCCCAGTCGGGGTTGTAGTCGCTTACCACGATGTCTTTGGTGACGGCCAACGCCTGGACGTCGAAGGCGCCTTCTATGCAGATCGCCGTCATGCCCTCTTCAGCCCCGGCCTCGTGCGGTTCCCCCTCGTCCCAAAGTGCGGCGTAGCCCGGGCCCAGGCCCCGACGGCTCTCCTCTCGTCCGCTCACCCAGCCCGCACCAGCCACGACGGCGAACAGCTGGGCGGCGGGCGCATTATGCCGGCCGATCAGGTCGCCGCCGGCGAGGTAAATCACGCTGACCCGGGCCTGGGCACCCACCGTTGCGAGGCCACGGAGCTTGAAGCGCGAGCCGGAGCGGGAGACAGGCCCCGAAGCCCCGGCGTCGAAACGGAAGATGTTCACGAGCCCAGGCTGAAGTCGATGGCCGCCTCGACGTGCAAACGCGTCGTCGGGAACACGGGGACGGGGCTGTCACCGGGTCCGACCAGCAACTCGATCTCCGTGCAACCGAGGATGATGCCTTCCGCCCCCGCGGCTACGAGGCGGGCAATAATGCCCCGGTAGACCTCCCTGGAGCGGTCTAGCACCTGGCCGAGACACAGCTCGTCGTAGATCACCCGGTGCACCTCGGCGCGGTCCTCGGGCGACGGGACGAGCACGTCGAGCCCGTGGCTGGCCAGGCGCTCCCGGTAGAAACCCGGTTCCATGGTGTAGGCGGTGCCAAGCAGCCCCACGGTGGACATCCCCGCCCGTTCCACGGCGGAGGCCGTTGTGTCGCCCAGGTGCAGGAGCGGGACCGAGACGGCCGCTTCGACCTGGTCTGCCACCCTGTGCATGGTGTTGGTGCAGAGCAACAACAGCTCGGCGCCGGCGCCCTCGAGTGACCTGGCTACGCCGGCCAGCAACTCTCCGGCGGCCTCCCACTGCCCGCTGGCCTGAAGGTGCTCAACCTCGGCGAAGTCCACCGAGGCGAGGACCAAGCGGGCTGCGTGCAGCCCGCCGAGGCGCTCCCTCACAAACTCGTTGGCCAGGCGGTAGTACTCGGCGCTCGACTCCCAGCTCATACCCCCCAGCATCCCGATCACCTTTGGCCGCGCCGGCCCCGCCCCACCGGTCAACACGATCGACGCCACTGGCCACCCCTCAGCGGGCGTAGACCCCCAACGCCGCCCGCAACGCAGGGAGGTCGGCGGCGCCAAAGACCACGCGGTTCTGGGTGGCGACGTACACAAGCTCGAGGTCGACGCCGGCACTAGCGATCCGGCGGGTCAGGTCGGCCAGCACGCCTGTGCGGTCCTCGACGTCGACTACGACAACTTCGCGCTCCTCCGTGACCGCTAGAGAGGAGATTGCCAGCGCGTGCTTGGCCGCCTCCGGGTAAGGCACCAGGATGTGGAGCTCGGCGCGTCCTCCGGATCCGAGACAGGTGGCCGAGGCGAGGTTGACGCCGGCGTCGCTTATGGCTGCCGCCACCCTGGCCAGCGAGCCTGGAGTGTTCTCGATGTCGATGAGGAGGTCGACCATCCAACTAACCCTCCAGAAGTTGGCGAGGGCCGATTCTCGCATCCCCCGAACCGCGCCGCAAGGATTCGGCCGGCGGCGACCA
>DATJUH010000026.1:0-7418 GCA_035502515.1 Acidimicrobiales bacterium | reverse complement strand
CGTCGCGTCGTCGGTGAGGCCCATGGAGGTCCCGGCGAAGAGGTACATGCGGTTTGGGTAGGTCTGCCCGAGCACAGAGCAGAACCACCGGTCGCCGATCGGGAACGTCCGGGCCAGGCTGTATTCGAACGGCAGGTCGGCGCCCGTCCAGTACCCCATCGCCACCGGCCCGCTGCCGGAGATGACGAACCCGTCGTTGGCGCCATTGTCGAACTGGATGTGGGCCTGCTCCCACTCCTGGGTCGGCTGATTGCTCAGCTGGCAGGTCGTCGGCATGTGGAACGCCTTCTGGATGTCGCCGTTGGCGTAGCGGTTCGTCGCCGTCGGGTTGCCGCGGGCGTCGAGGGTGAACCCGTCGCCTCGACGGAGCATGCCGAAGAAGTTGTCGAACGAGTGGTTCTCCATCATCAGGATCACGATGTTCTCGATCCCGGCCATGGAGGGGTCTTCGGTCCCTGCTTGTGCGTTCGGGTTATAGAGCGAACCCGCGACGCGGAAGTCGCTCGCGTCCTTACCGAGCACCCACAGTGCCTCGAGCTGCTCGGCCGTCAGCGTGGTCGGTGTGCCTGGCATTGGGCTGGCACCGGCAACCATCGGGCCCGCTCCTGGCAAACGCATCGCCAGACCGCTCGCTCCGACACCCCCGGTGACGATCGCAGCCCCGCCGAGGGCGAGGAAGTGTCGTCGGCTGATAGCCATCTGAGTGGCCTCGTTTCTGCCCTGTCACGCGCCGGTTGTCCGGCGGACCGTGGCGCTGTGATCATATCGCCACAAAGTTACGCAGAGACCACGAGAGCCTAAATGAGGAGTGAACAGTCGCTCCGCCCGGATGACCCGCAGATGACGACCAGAGCGCGCTTCGGAACCGGCTGGTTTCTCGCTCTCTCCCGTCTCTCTCACGAGCGTGCAGCGATACGACCGGGTCGTGTTGCGTTCGCCGAACGGGGCGACGATCTGTCCGAAGCTCGCCGAAACCGGAGTTCGCGTAGTCGCGGGTTGTCTGCGCAACGCCTCGGCAGGCGGGAGGTTCCTCGCCGGTCGGGGATGGTCGGTCGCGGTCATCGCCGGAGGCGAGCGGTGGCCAGGCGCGACTGTGGGTATCAGGCCCTGCCTCGAGGACCTGCTCGGGGCGGGAGCGGTCCTGTCTGGCTTGCCCCAGGACGGGTGCTCTCCCGAGGCGCTGGCGGCCGTTGCTGCCTACCAGCGGTTCGAGGGCAGCTTGGCAGAAACCCTGATGAACTGCGTGGGCGGCCGTGAGCTGACAGCCTGGGGCTACCCGGAGGACGTAGGCATGGCCGCCGCGTTTGAGGCTGATCCAACCGTCACTCTACTCACGGACGAAGGGTACTTTGCCGCCGAGAGCTGAGCCAGCGTTTGCCATTTTCGGGCGACATTGCTGAGAGCAGGTTGCCACGACCAGTTCCGCCCTACCTCCTTCGGCCGTGCGTGGAGGTCTTGCCGGGCCTCGGCTGCTCAAAATCGGCTCGGTACAGGGCGGGGTACATGATCCCGTGTGCCAGCAGATCAGCGTGGCGGCCTTGCTCGATGATCGACCCCTTGTCGAGGACCAGGATCTGGTCGGCCTTGCGCACCGTGGAGAGCCGGTGCGCCACCACGATCAAGGTCCGGCCCGCGCCTTCTACCTCGAGCGCAGCCTGCACCGCGGCTTCGGTCTGGCTGTCGAGATGGGCTGTTGCTTCGTCCAGGACTACCACGCTCGGCTGGGCGAGAAAAACCCGTGCCAGAGCCACCCTTTGCTTCTCCCCGCCCGACAGCCGGTAGCCACGGTCCCCGACCATGGTGCCCATCCCGTCGGGCAGCAGCATCAGCAACGCGCCCAAGCAGGCTCTTTCCAGTGCGTCTAGGACCTCGCCGGCACTGGCCTCGGGCTTGAACAGCCGGAGGTTGGCGGCCAGGGTGTCGTTGAGCAGGTACGTGTCCTGGGTGACCATACCCACCTCCCGACGCAGTTCTGGTAGTTCCAGTTCGCGTACGTCTACCCCGCTCACCCGCACCTTGCCCACTTGCGGGTCGTAGAAGCGCGGGACCAGCAGGGTCACAGTGGTCTTGCCCACCCCCGACGGCCCCACGAGGGCCGTCATGGTCCCAGCTCTAGCTTGGAAACTGACGTCGGTGAGCGCCCAACCGGCGTGGTCCCTGCTCGTGGCCTCGGGAGCCATCAACGACGCCAGCGTCGCTTGGGTGGCCGTGGGGTGCCTGAAGCTCACCTGTTCGAACTCGACCCCGGAGACGGGCTTCGGCAGCGGCAGGGGCCGGGCCGGGCCAGCAACGGCCGGGGGGAAGTCCAGCACCTCGAACACGCGCTCAAAAGCCACCAGCCCCGGGCCGACGTTGACCCCGCCCTGGGCAAATGCCTGCAGAGGCTCGTAGGCCACGGCGACGAGGCCCGCCAAGGCCACGAGTGTCCCCACGCTGAGGTTGCCTCGGGCCGCCTGCCAACCGCCCAGCAAGTAGACGGCGCCGTAGGCCAGGGTGGCCAGGGAGCCGAAAAAGAACGCTGCTTTGCGGTAGGTCGCGTTCCGGCCCATCACTGCCGAGCGTAAGTCTGCCGCCTTGTTGGCGAACACGTCCAGGTCTTGGTCGGGGCGGCCTGCCAGGCTGAAGAGCATGGCCCCCTGCACATTGAACCGTTCAGACAGGAGGGCGTTCATGCGGGCGTTCTCCATGGCCTGTTGACGGCCGAAGCTTCGGAGCGTCGGGCCCAGGCGCCTGGCGGGCAGGAGCAACAGGGGGGCGCCGACCATGGACACGGCGGTGATGAGCGGGCTAAGGGCCCACATGGCCGCCACCGCCACCACGAGGGAGACCACTTGCGATGCCAGGTTGCCAAAGACGGTCTGGACCAAAGCCTGGGCGTCGATGACGTCGTTATTGACCCGCGACTGGACCGCTCCCGACTGAGAGCGCATGAAGAAGGCGAGCGGGAGCCGCTGGAGGTGGCGGTACAGCGTGACCCGCAGGTCGTAGGTGACCCCGAGCCCGATGGTGGACCCCAGCCAGCCGCCGAGGCTGGCCGCCGCCGTGGACACCAGCCCCGCCATGACAGCCAGCGCTCCCAGCGCCACGACGACGTCGGGCCGGCCGCGGGCGGCCCCGTGGTTGATGAGCTGGCCGGTGATCAGGGGGACCGAGGCTGTGCCGATGGCGGAAACCAACAGCAGGCCGACGTAGATGGCCAGGCGGGAACGGTATGGCCTGGCAAAGCGGAGGGCCCTCCTGGCGGTTGCCCGGGCCAACCGGGCGCTGGGCCGGCCTAAGGCACTACCTGGATCCTTATCTGGGCCCTGGAAACGCCAAAAGCGCTGGACGGTTCGAGACGCTGGGGACAATTAGGAGCTCCGGTCTGGTCGGAGCCGTCCACCAGAAACTACTGACGCTACACAGGCTCGATCTGGAAGGACGGCTGGCGTTGGTCAGGTTTCATCAGGCATCCCTCCCTTCAGGTGCTGTGGGTCTGTCGCGCTTCATAGTAGCGAGCTCTTCCTCAGCCGGCGGGCCGCTGACGTACCCGCCCTTGTAGGTCCCGGCAAAGCAGCCGTCCACGAGGGCGCTTATCACCTACCGTCGGCGCGCATCGTGCCGGCTGCTGCCTGTCGAGGTAGATGTAGAGATCGACATCAGAGTCGTCGCCAGAGGCACCTGATGCATACGAGCCGACCACGGCCACAGCCCGAACGGCGGGAACGACCGCCAGCCGCTCGGCCACAGGGGCTATCTGCGAAGCAATCTCCTTTGGCATCGCCTACCCGATCCGGAGCTTGGGCACCACGGGCCGCACCGATCTGGGGTCGGGCGCGGTAATCGCCAACGTCGCTTCGATAACCGACCGCACCGCGTCGATGACCTCGTCGGCCGCCACCTGTGGAGTGCGGTTGAGCCATCGCTCGTCCTCGTCCATCGCGACAAGGCGCGTCATAAGCGGGCTGCCTTCGGGTGAGGTCCCGGGAACCTCCTCATGTCCCGAGTCCAGCCTGGTAAGCACGCACTATGGAGACGCCACCCGCACCCGATCACCTGTCCCAGGACAACGCGGCCGCATCGAGCCGGGCATGTCCCGGTATCGTCGGAAGGGAGCGCTGGCTAACCCAAGTGGCCGGTGGGCCGTTACCCGGTAATCAGGCAGGGGACCGCCGCAAGCCGACGCCAGGCACGCGCACGTAGCCGTCGGGTACGCAAGCTTCCATTGCCTTTCTGATGTCTTCTACATGCTCAGTGACGTCATCGAAGTCGACGTCAGAGAGGACCCGAGCGAACCCCGCCTCGTCGAGTAGCTCAGCAAGATGATCGCGTAGCTGGGAGATGAACCAGGTGAGAGGCTCTCCCAGCAGGCCCTGATCGAAAGGCCTCGGGTCACCGGCGGCGGGGATGTGGTAATGGGGGCCCTCGATGAAGTCATCGAAGCGAAGCAGCTCGGCCATATCGCCGTCGACCTTTCCGAAGACGCGCAGAGTAGCCCCCGCCGGGGCTCGGAAGGTCGCCTCGAACCGCAGCCCTCCGCAATCCACCGCCTGTTGGTCCGTGGCCTCCGGGTACCGCGGAACCTGCTGGTCAGCCATCACGCCCTCCCTTCACCGAGCGGTCGCATCGGCACGCGACCAGGCTATCGAGTATCGAAAGAAGGGGCCGGTCGGAATACAAACAGATAGGTGGCCCGCTGGCCAGACGTCCGGCGTAGCGCCGCCCAACGGGATAGACCCTGGAGGGAGTCGCACGCGCCCATAAGAACGGCGGCATTACTGGAGCTGCCACCAGTGTTCTGCACTGTCGGCGGGACGAAGCCGTTCTGGTCCCGGTTGGCCACGTTGTGTTGGATGATCGTGTACAGGCGGCTCTGGCTTGTTGGCCAGGGCCAGTCTCATCTTTACGGCTTTCCCTTGCTGGGCCAAGTCCTTAAAGCCACAAGAGTGGTACAAGTGCACAGCGGCCTCATTGAATGTGCCGGTCGTGAGGTTGACAGCGGGGACGCCCAAGGTCGTCGCCACCTCGATCAGCGCCCTCATGAGCAAACGCCCGACGCCTACGCCGCGAGAGAAGCGTTCGACGCCGATGGCGACGACGGGGATTCCGGGGTCGTCCCACGGTCCAAGTTCTTCGCCCAAAAAGATCCTCAACCACGCTGCACCGACAGGCACCCCGCCCCGCTCAGCGACCACGCCGAGGTCACCCTGTCGCGTCCAGTCCCTCCAGAACCGCGAGTTGGGCGGCTCGTGAATGGATGCCTCGAACGCCGGCCAGTCCTCGCCGGGCCGATTGGTTGCCTCGTAGAGCATTCGCTGGATGAACGGCAGATCGTCTGCGAGCGCCGCCCGAAGGTGCAGGCCCGGGTCCGTCACGCGCCCAATTCTTCCACCCCGGCCCAGGATGTTCCGAGAGGTGGAACCCGATGAGTCCGGCTGCGCGACAGTGGCACCGTGCTTGGAGCGTGCTGTCACTTGACCCAGCGTTAGGGAGCGGGCGGCAGTGGCGGGAGAACCAATCATCCCGGGTCGCGCACTGACGCTTGACCACCCCCTTGGGGCAGCGACCCCTCGCCAGGGTCACCCAAATCTGCTCAAGGGCCGCGAGCAGCCTGGCCGGTAGGCCAAACTGGCCCCTTTTGGGAATGCTTCCTTCGGCCTGTACGGCTCGGGTCGCTTTGTCCAAAGCGATGCCGTCGGTGGCCAGAATGGTGGGCGAGGCCGCTCCACTTGACTGATACGCCGGGGAGCCGCGACGGCCGTCACGAGCCTGGCCGCTGTGCAAGTTGAAAGGGGCTCGGCACCGGCGACCCCCATCATCTGGGACAGCTAGGGAAGGGCCGATGCACCGACCAGCACGTGAGCCTGCAGGCTGCTTCCCGGCGGCTTTTAAGAGATCGTGGCGGTGCTCTTCGGCCAGGCGCATGGCGATGGCGGGCGGCGGGATCCTGAACATCACTCGGCCCTTCCTGGTAGTGGGCTCGTCCCCGACAACCTGGCCCGGGCGCCCTCCACTGCGTTTGGGCGCGCCACTCGAGGGCGCAGCCGGATCAGGCGGTACCCCGTCCATGCCCTCAGTCTCTGTATGCGGCCAGTCCTGCGCGGCTGTCTCCCCGGCCGGCTCCCGAGCGGTACGCCTTCCTCCGCCAGCGCCCGCCTGGTCGTGTCGAACCGAGCCTTCTGGGCTGCGGTCATCTGCGGTGCCACCATCTCTGTGGTCAGGAACAGCATTGCGTCACCTCCGAGCCGTTTTGCATTACCGGACACGGAAGGTTTTACGATGCTGCTCTAACAGGCACGGTTCAGCACGTCATCAGCGGCTGGTCAAGCTTCGTTCATTCCCCCTTCTGGGTTACCGAGCGTCGGAGTTGTCCCCCGTGCCGGCCCGTCCTGCCCACGGGGGGCGCGACGCCTGTACCCACCATTCCAGCTACCCGTGAGCCCTGGCCACCGACCTCGATGACCCGGTGCTGCTCGGGCACGCCCTGCAAGCCCTTGCCCTGGCGCGCGCAGACCTGGACCCAGGTTTGGCCCGAGAGCTGTTCGCAGCGGCCATCGCCGAATGCCGGCGTGCCGGCGACCTCCTGTTTCTCCTGATGGCTCTCAACAACCGGTCCGTCTTGGAATGGCGCCCTGGGTACCCGGCTGGAGCACGGGCCATGACCGAGGAGATGATCGCGCTCGCCGAAGAGGTCGGTTACCGATGGTGGTTACCGATACTCTGGGAGGTCCTGGGCGAGGTCCTGCTGCTGGAAGGGGACGCCGATAACGCAGTGCCCTTCCTTCGCCGGGCGCTCGTCGACGGCCGGCGAGGCGACCCACGGGCCGTGCTAGGCGCGCTCCAAGGGTTGGCCCGATGCACAGCCGCCGTCGGTGACCACGCGCGCGCGGCGCAACTTACCGGCGCATCCGACGCCCTCGACGCGGCTGCGGCGGCACACGGTCCGGTCCTCATGCATAGACACCCCTCGTGGGCGCTCGCGATGTGGGAAGAGCACCGGGAGCGGCTCCGAACGGTGCTTGGGGAGGAAGAACTCGAGCGTGGCCTTGACCTCGGGGGGAGAATGCGGCTCGAGCAGGCGTGCGACCTCGCGCTGGGCAGGACGATGCCAGGCTGACGGTCCATCGCGGCGACTGTATTTGAGCGTTATGAGCGGCACCTCGAGCGCCGGTTGCCTGGTGACGTAGCGCCCCTGACGACAGGACTTCTGGTCGTGACAGGTCGGTCCGGCGCGCTGGTATGCCGTCTGCTCGTCCTCTGTTTTGGCTTCTTTCGAGCGCCCCCTTTGTTTGGGACCATGGCTGCCGTAAACTCGTTCGCGTAGGCGAGGAACCCGCTTATCGCCGTTATGAGCCCGGCGTCGGCATAGCCCTCCGACGTTTTTGAGTATCACTCGGGTCTTCAACCTGACGTCTGGCGAGAGGAGCTGCGCCCACACG
>DATJUH010000025.1:0-9738 GCA_035502515.1 Acidimicrobiales bacterium | reverse complement strand
CTGGTCCCTCGGCATCCACTCCGACCATCCGGGCCGTTGCTGCCGCATACGCCCGGAGGAGGCCACCGGCATAGCGGGATGTGGGCTCGAGTGTGGTGAGGGGATGGGACGACATCCGGCCGAACACGCGCGCAAATGACTGGCTAAAACCAACCGGGTCCACGACGCGTAGCAGCTGCTCTGCGCGGCGACCATAGAAGCCGTCCGTCGAACGTTCATCGGTTTTTGTGGCCACGACTGTCTCCTTGTCCTCGCTCTGCCGGTCGCTGGCAGCACTCTTAGGCTCTCGTATATTGGTCCGGGGGGCCCGATGCGCTGTGGCTGTGGCGCTTCTGTGTCGTGCAGGGACGTCTGTCATAGCTGCCCCTTCAGAGCCTGCTGGACGGCCTCTAGTGCCTCGCTGAGGGACCCAGGGACGAAATAGCCATCCAGGTCGTTGATGGCCTCGAAATTGTCCCGGACCGCCTCAGGCGTGAGCGAAGGCAGCACGATACCTTGAGTCTCCGCCATGAAGATGCGCGCTACCCTGTTGCCGGCGACGGAATAAACATAACCATTGAGTTCGCAGCTTTCGTGGGCGAGATAAGTGACCACTGCGGTCACGCTCTTTGGGTCGAGCAGGTCAGTGAGGTCCCCCAGAAGCCCCTCAGTCATCCGGCTGCGGGCGAGCGGCGCAACTGCGTTTACGAAGATATTTGCTCGCGCCCCCTCCTGTGCCAGCACCCGCGTGAGCCCGAACAGACCGGCTTTTGCCGCGCCGTAGTTGGCCTGGCCGAAGTTTCCGAAAAGCCCTGAGGCAGATGTGGTATTGATAATTCGGCCAAAGCGCTGTTCGCGCATGAGCTTGAACGCAAGTTGGGTCAGGTGCATGGCCCCCCGCAGGTGGACGTCCAGGACCGTGTCTATTTCTTCACCGCTCATGTTGTGAAAGGCCTTGTCGCGCAGGATCCCCGCGTTGTTGACCAGGATGTCGATGCGGCCGAAGGCATCAAGAGCCGATTGCACGATCGGCTCGGGCGTAGTGACGCTGTCAAAGTTCGCCACCGCTTCACCGCCTGAGGCCGTGATCTCGTCGACGACCTGCTGGGCCGCGGTAGTCGCCCCACCTTCCCCGTGCACGGAACCGCCGAGGTCGTTGACGACGACTTTGGCCCCCCGCTGAGCGAGTTCAAGCGCATGCGACCGCCCGAGAGCGCCACCGGCGCCGGTGATGATTGCGACCCTGCCATCAAAACTGAGGTCCATTTCTCTTCCTCCGCTGTAGTGATGCGCGGTCGCCGGCACTTCGGGACCTTGTCGGGCCCTACCCGTACCAAGCCATCGTGCGTTGTTGTTCTGTTAACTATTTCTAGCACATCCTTGATATGCCGAGCAAGAAGGGCCCCGAGGACTGTTCCGTGCCCATCGGACGGAGAGCGGTATATCAGTCACTAAGCGTGTTCTCCAACTGGTGCCCGACTTGCCTCAGCGGACCTTTCCTGACGCTCAGCCAATCAAATGCCCGGAGAGCGCCGATAGGGCCGACGAGGGTCCTCAGTAGGGCCTAACGTCCCGAAAAAAGGCGCTCCGGGCCCACTCCTCGCCCTCCGGCCGAGGGCCTATTTTGAAGGTCATGGGCAATGGCCCGCTCCTCTACCAAGAGGCTCCCGGGAGAGAGCCGGCAAGAACAGGCCCCCCGCCCACCACCCGACTGACGAGGCCGGGTGGAGGGGCCGTCCGCCGGGCCGGATGCTTGACATATTTAGCAGACGACTGGTATACTGAGCAGAAGAAAGAGAACGGCAACAGAGGCGGGACCGCCGCCTCGTACCAAAGGAGGCTGAAATGCCAGAGACAACGAGTTCCACCACCCCTAAGCCCAAGGCACACGTGCACAAGCCCTTCGAACTGTCTTCGGCGATCCGCGAGGACGTCGTAGCCTCGGTGAGGCAAGCACAGCAGTTCACCCTGGACGCAGTGACCACCTGGGTGGATGTGGTGACTAAGGTGGCGCCGGATATGCCGACCGTCCCCTTCCTGCCCGCACGCTCGGAACTTGTCGAGGGTGTCGGCACCTTCTTCGGGTTGGCCGAAGAACTGCTGGAGTCGCAGCGCAAGTTCGCAGTCGACCTTGTTGGCGCCCTGGTCCCGACCAGCTAACCAACGGTAGGACTGCGTCTCACATGTCGGATGGGTTTGGCCTTGGTGCCTATTTGCGAGCGCAACGCCGGTTGGCCAATTTGTCGCTTCGGCAGATGGCGGAACTTGCCGGCGTTTCGAACCCGTACCTCAGCCAGATCGAGCGGGGGCTCCACGAGCCGTCCGTGCGAGTCCTCCGGGCGATCGCCGAGGCCTTGAACCTCTCTGCCGAGACGGTCCTGGCCCAGGCGGGTCTCTTGAGTGGCGACGCCTCTGGGCCTACGGACACCGAGACCGCCATCCGGCATGACCCGGAGCTAACTGAGGGCCAGAAGCTGGCCCTGCTCTCGGTCTACCGCAGTTTTCGCTCCGGCGCAGGGGGGGAGGGCGAAAGCGTCGCAAAGCCCTGAGTATGCGACCCCGTCGCTTTTGCTTGCTCCGAGGGGCCTAAAGCCTCGGCGGGAGCACCGCGGAAGTCAGGCTGATCCCGGGGGACGGGGGCGTCCGTCGAAGGCAGTGCAACCATGGCAAAACGCCTCGTTCACCTCGATCAATTCGGCGTCGGCGAGTGCGTGCCCCCGGCTCTGCTTGTTATGTCTCCCCTTCCGGGAGGGTGGCTGGCTCCAAAACACCCATCAGGGACGGGTCGAGGATGCCGGCTTCCATCCACGTGTAGTCCCCCGACAGCACTCTTTGGGCGGCCCGGTAGTTGTCGTCGTCGTCGTTGCGCCATAGCTCCGAGAAGAGCCGGTCGACGCGGCGGCGAGAGCCGCGGCAAAACAGGACCGCCAGTTCGACCGCTCCCTGCCCGGTCCCCGCCTGGCCGCTTGGCTCTTTCCCCTCGGCCATAGCGTCGTCGAGCAGCATCTTGGCCCGGACGCAGGAGGCCGTCATGGCGAACAGCTCGGCGCCGATGTCGACCAGGCGTCCCAGAAACCCCTGCTTCTTCTCCAGCCCGGCTTGCCACCGGGACATCCCGTAGAACGTGCAGCGGGCCAGTTTGCGGCAGGAGCGTTCGACGAAACGCAGCTCGGACGCCAGGGGCTCCCCCAGTTCTTCGTAGGAGCCCGGTTTGAGCCCCGGCCCGTACACGAGGTTCGGCAGCCACTTGGCGTAGAAGGCGGCCGCCGCCTTGGCGGTCTGGGCTTTGTCGGCCGGCTTCGCCTTCGGGTCGACGAGGGCACCGGCCACCGAGAGGTGTTGGTCGACCGCTTCCCGGGCGATGAGCAACTTCATGATCTCGCTCGACCCCTCGAAGATGCGCACGATCCGTAGATCTCTCAAGATCTGCTCGGCGGGCACCGGGCGCTCGCCCCTGGCCCGCAGCGACTCGGCCGTTTCATAGCCGCGGCCGCCCCGGATCTGCACCATCTCATCGGCCACCTGCCACGCCACCTCGGAGCAGAAAAGCTTGGCCAGGGCTGCCTCCAGCCGGATGTCGTTGCGCTCCTCGTCG
Organism: Acidimicrobiales bacterium; assembly: GCA_035502515.1. Lineage (GTDB taxonomy): Bacteria > Actinomycetota > Acidimicrobiia > Acidimicrobiales > Palsa-688 > Fen-671. The sequence goes on along the minus strand of DATJUH010000025.1, from coordinate 6,164 downwards.
GCCAGCAGGCTCGACAGCTCCACCACCGCTTCCATGGCGTAGGTCCTGGCAGCAATGTCGGCCAGCTTGAGCGCCACCGCCTCGTGCTTGCCTACCGGCGCCCCCCACTGCACCCGTTCGTTCGACCACTCGCGGGCGTACTTCAGGGACAGCTTGGACGAAGAGGCGCAGAGGGCCGGCAGAGAGAGGCGCCCGGTGTTGAGTGTCGTCAGGGCGATCTTCAGGCCGCGGCCGATGTCACCGATCATGTTCTCCGCCGGGACACGGACGTTCTCGAAGCGCATGAGCGCGTTCTCGATCCCACGCAGGCCCATGAACCCGTTGCGGGTGAGTACGGTGATACCGGGCGAGTGAGCCTCCACGACGAAGGCGGTGATGCCGCCCCGCTTGCCGTCGCTCCGTGGCACCACGGCCATGACGACGAGGAGGCTGGCCACGTTGCCGTTGGTGGCCCAGAGCTTGGTCCCATTGAGGAGGTAAGCGGCGCCGTCGTCCACCGGGGTGGCGGACGTGGTCATGCGGGCCGGGTCGCTGCCCACATCCGGCTCGGTGAGCAAGAACGCGCTGATCTCGTCTCGGGCCAGACGGGGCAGGAACTTCTGTTTTTGTTCCTCGGTGCCGAACAACTTCAGCGGCTGGGGTGCCCCGATCGACTGGTGGGCCGAGAGCAGCGTGCTTATCGCCCCGTTGACGGTCCCGACCAATCCAAGGGCCCTTACGTAGTAGAGGTGGCTCAAACCGAGCCCCCCGTACTTCTCGTCGATCTTCATCCCGAGGGCCCCGATGTCGCACAGCTCCTTCAGCACGTGGTCAGGGACCTTGGCGTCGTGCTCGATCTCCAGGGGGTCGACCTCGCGGAGGAAGGCTTCGAGCTTGGCCAGGAACTCTTCGCCCTTGGCCACCTGGTCCGGGGAGGGGCGTGGGTGGGGGTGGACGAGGTCGAGGCGCAACCGGCCCAGGAACAGCTCTTTGGCGAAGCTGGGCTTGGCCCACTCCTTTTCTCGGGCCGCCTCGGCCACCTGGCGAGCCTGTTCTCCGCTCGCTGCTCCTGCGGGTTTGGAACTGGGAACTCTGGTCGTATCAGTCATCAACGTCAACATGACCCCTATCCCGCCCGGCGAACCAGGGGCAAAGGTCCGCGAAGCGAGAGCCACAGGTCCTCCCAGCTCGTACTGGGCGGCACGAAGCAGGCGGTCTGCGTACCATCTCAAGCGCCACTACAATTCCCGTAACCGTGGCCGCCGTCACGCGCCCGGTAGCCACGGAGAATGGAAATGACTGTCAGGGATGACTATGTGCGCGACGAGATCATGCAGGTGGGCGGGACGCTGCTGCGCGTCGCCGTCCGGTCGGGCACGGGGACAGGGCCTCCGCTCCTGCTGTGCAACGGCATCGGGATGCGGCTGGAAGCCTTGCAGCCGTTCGTGGATGCTCTCGACCCGGCCATTGAGGTGATCCGCTTCGATGCCCCCGGCGTCGGCGGCTCTCAGCTGCCCAATCTGCCCTACCGTTTCTCCACCCTGGCCCTGCTGCTGCGCCAGCTGCTGAACACTCTCGGCCACGAGCAGGCCGACGTCCTGGGTATCTCGTGGGGAGGCGGGCTGGCTCAACAGTTCGCGCTGTGCAACCCGCGCCGGTGCCGCCGGCTGATCTTGGTAGCGACGTCACCCGGACTGCAGGCCATGGTGCCGCCGAACCCCTTTCGGCTGATGAAGAACGTCGTCCTAGGCCGCTATGGCGACCTGTGGGGAGGAAGCGCGAAAGCCAACCCGGACACACTGGCCAGCGCCCTGGGCAAGGCGCAGATCAGCCAGTTCAGCATTGGTTACCTGTACCAGCAGACCGCCGCGTTTGGGTTCACGACGCTGCCTCTGCTGCCGCTCATCCGCCAGCGCACCCTGGTGCTGACCGGCGACGAGGACCCGATGATCCCGGCGGCCAACGGCCGTGTCCTAGCCGCGGGCATCCCGCACGCGAAGCTGCACGTCTACCACGGCGGCCACGTCGAGCTGGTGACCCGCCCGAGCCTGCTCACGCCCCTGATCACCGGCTTCCTCGCGTCATAACGCAGAGAGCGGGGCGCCGGCTACTGGCCCGCACGTTACCGGTTGCCATAATCTGCCCCATATGAGCATCATCAAGCTCGACCTCGACCAGCTGAAGGCCAGAGTCGGCTCTCACCTCGGTTACAGCAACTGGCATACGGTCACCCAGGAAACGATAAACCTGTTCGCCGAGGCCACGAACGACTACCAGTGGATCCACGTCGACCCGGAGCGGGCCAAAGCCGGGCCGTTCGGCACGACGATCGCGCACGGTTACTACACACTTTCCCTGACCCCGTCGCTCCTCGACGAGATCGTGAGCTACGAGGGGGCTCGAATGGTGGTCAACTACGGGCTCAACCGGGTCAGGTTCCCGGCTCCCGTGCCTGTTGGCTCGAAACTGCGCTGCGGGGCCAGGGTCGAGTCGGTGGAAGCCGTCGAGGGCGGGTGCCAAATAGTACTCAACCTGACGTTCGAGGTGGAGGGGGCAGCCAAGCCCTGTTGTGTCGCCGACTACGTCTCGCGCTGCTACACCTGACAGACGGTACGGCCTGCCACAGGGCTGCCCGGAGGTACGGGCAGCCCCGGCACGTGGCTGCTCTTTTGCTGCTCGCTCCCTGAGCGGCGGGAAAGGCTCAGGGGGACAAGCGGGCCGCTCAGGATCGTGAACGCAGCACGAGGGCGTCGCCTTGACCACCACCGCCGCAGAGGGCGACTATGGCTTGCCCGCCCCCGCGACGCCTGAGCTCGTACAGCGCGGTAATCGTGAGACGAGTGCCTGACATCCCAACGGGGTGACCAAGTGCGATGGCTCCGCCATTGACGTTGACCTTGTCTTCGGGGGCATCCAGCGCGTCCATAGAAGCCAGTGCCACCGCCGCGAACGCCTCGTTGATCTCTATCAGGTCGAGGTCGGCGAGCTGCATGCCCGCCTTTGCCAGGGCTTTGTTGATGGCGTTGGCCGGCTGGTGAAGAAGAGAGGGGGTCGGGCCGGCGACCTGCCCGTAGCTGACGAACTCGCCGAGTGGCTCCACGCCCAGCTTTTTTGCCGTGGCCGGTGAGGTGACTACGACGGCTGCCGCACCGTCGGATATCTGGGAGGCGTTGCCGGCTGTGATCGAGCCGTCATCCTTGAATACCGGCTTGAGTTTGGCCAGGACCTCGGGCGTGGTCTCGGGGCGGATGCCCTCGTCGGTATCAACCATGATCGGGTCGCCGCGCCGTTGAGGGATAGCAACGCCGACGATCTCGTCCTGCAGCGAACCGTTTTTTACCGCGTTAGCCGCTCGTTCGTGTGACCTCGCCGCGAAGACGTCCTGACGCTGGCGAGAGATGAGATTGTCGTTGTACTGGTCTGTCGCCTGACCCATCAAGACGTGGTCGAGCGCACAGGTGAGCGCATCCACCATGGAGTCGACAAGCACGCCGTCCCCGTAGCGGTAGCCGGAACGGGCGTTTGGCAGCAGGTAGGGAGCGTGGGTCATGGACTCCATCCCGCCCGCGACGACAATGTCGGCGTCGCCCGCGGCGATCATCTGGTCCGCCAGGTAGATCGAGTTGAGTCCGGACAGACAGGCCTTGTTGACGACGATCGCCGGCGCGGTCAGCGGGATCCCGGCCTTCGCTGCCGCCTGACGTCCAGGGACCTGAGATTGGCCCGCCTGGAGACACTGGCCTATGTAGACGTAGTCGACCTTTTCGGGCTCGACGCCGGCACGCTCCAGCGCGGCAGCGATAGCCGCGGCGCCAAGGTCAACAGCACTTATGCTGGCAAAGGCACCTGAAAGTTTGCCGATCGCCGTCCGAGCCCCTGAAATGATCACTGACCCAGGCAAGGTAACCTCCCCACTGGCCGCGATTTTCTCGCAGCCGCGATTTGAATAAAAAGGCGTTCAATTTCCTCGTGTTACTGTGCTCCGAAGGCGTGGGCCCAAGCAGGCAACCTGGACCACCCTCCGGCTGTTCTCAACTTCTACCGCGGGAGGCCAACATGGGTTAGGGCCCATTGTCATCAGCCTTAGTGCCTCTCGACCTGCCCGAGGCTTTCGCACCTGGCGCGCCCTGGGGAGTTGCCTGGAACCATCCACCTTGGTCAGCGCTGGCCAGTCAGCCTCGTCCGCCTTAGGCAGGCCCTTCCCGGTTCCCAAGAATACGCTGTCAAAGACACTAGCAAGCTCACGGTCATCGGCGATACACGCGCAGTGTATAGAGAGGCGACCATCCCCAGACTGGCCGGCTTCGGCGCTGTCGAGTTGACACGGGCGCGCTCGATCATCGCGAAGCACCGAGGCCAGGAAATCGGTGTGGCCGATGCCTCCAATGTGGTGCTGGCCGAGCGGTACCGCACCCGTACCATCGTGACCCTGGACCGGCGACACTTCGACGTTCTCCGCCCGATTACAGGGGGTCGGTTCACCGTGCTACCGGCTGTTGGGTAGCTGAGGGGGTTCGACCGACCTTACCACCCTGACGGGACATGCGTACAAAGCTCCATTGATAAACGAATGGCACGCGGTGCTGTAGCGGGGCCTGGTTCTTGCAAACCCGCATGTCGTGAATATGGAACACAAGTGCTCGCCGACCCGGGCATGAAAGGTCGGTTGAGGAGTAGCGCCGAGAAACGGCAACCGCGGGTCGAGTCATGGCAATACGCGGTGGATGTCCGCGTTCCCAATGACCCGCTCGATTATCCAGTAACCATCGGCGAAATGTCGGCCGAAGGCAACTCCGATATCTCCGGAGTCGTCCCGTTGGTATGCCGGCGAGACAAGATCGCCGCGGCTGCAAGCTGATCGGGGCGGGCAAAGTCGGATGGCGTCGTCGCGAGGTAGTGGGGGCAGTTGGAGCAATCGCCGAGACGCTGTCACGACTCCAAGCAGAGTTTGATGTTGCCCACAGGGATATAAAGCCGGGCAACCTTTACGAGTTGGATGGCTCTTGGCTGATCGGCAACCTGGGCGACGGTGGCGATTGGCCGTTCGGCGCTATGGTCCTGGCCGGCGCCCCTCACCCGGCACGGGTTACGGACGATCAGCTCGTCGGCCACGGCCGTGTTGAGGATCACGCGTAAGACTTGGCACGCCGTGCGAGCTCGGCCGGGCCGTTGACTTGAGAGTTCGGCGTACCAGCTTCGGCGTCTGCGGGGGCTCACCCAAGGCGGGAGTGGCGAGCGTCGGCAATACCAGCACAACCCAACCGAGCACACTCGCCGCCCCCAGTGGCTCGGGCGGCGGCTCCGCCAGCGCCGGCAACGGTGGTTCCCCAGGTCAGGGCGGCCTCACCTTGAGCTTCCCCGGCGCTAGCTACGCCGACGCGCTCAAGTACGCCCACTGCATGCGCTCCCACGGCGTCGTGAACTTCCCCGACCCGGGGGCCAACGGCGACTTCACCGTCAACGCCGGATACGTAGACCCAGGCTCGCCGCAGTTCCAGTCGGTCAACAAGACGTGCGCCGAACTGATCGTGATCGGGCCGCTGGGCTTCTTGGCGCTGTCAGACACCCGCCAGTCGCTCGGTCAGACATCGCGGAAAACAACCGCTTTCCGGGCCGAGCCAGGAACCCCCGGGAGAATGGCTCCGTCCAAGGGCTCGACAGGGACTTCCGAGAGCTAGGTACTGGACAGGGCCTTCTGGAGGGCGGCGAGGCTCGTGCCAGCGGTCGTAGCGGCCTTTGAAAAATGGTGCGGCCCATCGAACCCTCGGTCTTGCCAGTCTCGCGATTCGGCGATCACCCCAAGCATCAGGTGCTTTGGCGTGATTACGTGGCCCTCGCCAGTTGCCGCTAACCGAGCGAACCCGAGGATCATTTGGGCGCGCGGTGTAAACGGGATGCGTCCCGCAGGGCTCGGGCCAGGCTCGTCGAAGAGCTGGGCACGAAAAAGTTCCTCCGTAACGCCGTTGCGAGCAAGCACCCGGGCGACGTCGGGATCGACGGTCATCACCGCCAAAACGATGTGTTCGGTACCCACATGGTTGTCGTCCAGGTAACGTGATTGACGCTCTGCTTCGTCCAGGCAACGCTCACTAGTGGCGCTGAGGTGCTCCATGGCCAGCGCGGAGGCGGTTGCCGCCTCCCGGGCGTATTCGGGCGTCGCTCTCGGACCTGGCATCTATGCTCCG
>DATJUH010000024.1:0-47028 GCA_035502515.1 Acidimicrobiales bacterium | reverse complement strand
CCCGGGCACGGGTTGGCCGGCGCTCGGGCGAAGGGTGAGAGCGGGTTGCGGCTCGGCGCCGGGGCCGGGCGCGAGGTTACGGTAGAAGCAGTGTTGTTCGCGGGGACCAGATCGGTGGCGGGGATCGCCGAGGGTGGCGTGGTGACGTTCGCCGCGGCCTGAGCGAGGGACCACCTCCGGATGGGATCTCTTTTGCCCTTATCGCAGTTTGAACTGTTGGCCGATGGGCTCGACCACCCCGAATGCGTGACATGGGGCCCGGACGGGTTCGTTTACGCCGGCGGCAAGGCGGGGGCGCTGGCACCTCACCAAAACCACGGTGGCCGTCCCCGGCCGGCCGTACCATACCCGAGGCTTGGGGGTTTCGCGGCCGTTCCCGGCTAGGTAAACCCGAGCTCCAGGGCCAATCCCCTGGTCTCGCCGGCCTTCAGTGTCACCGCCACCTTCCCGTCCACCACTGGCGCGTCGGCCTGGCCGGCTTCGAAAACGGTCCCTAGTTTGGCCGTCTTCACCGATAGGTCGCTGAACTCGACGTTGGCCGTCAACTCCTCGTCGGCCAGGTTGTTGAGCCACAAAAGGAGGCCGCCGCCGTCTTTCGTGCCCGTGGCCTGGACGAGCCTTACTTCGGGCCTATCTACGGCGCACAGACTGCCGGAGGGAGCGCTCCCCCCATGGCCGTTGCTCGACGGCGCTACGAACGCGACGAGCGGAGTGCTCAAGGACTCGCCCAGGCGGTTCCCGAGCCCCACCGCCGCCCCCTCGGACCCGGAGGTTATGGCATACCGGAAGCTCATCTCGCCACCCTGTTCGGTGGGGAAATTGGTGTCCCAAATGTTGTTGAGAGCCCACGAATAAATGGTTCCCGGCTCGGGCGCAGCCAGGCGTAATGTGCCCGGGAACGGGGTATACGGGGAGTGGATATCACCGAATTGCACGAGCGGCGCATCCGCGGTGGCCCATGCCGTGTTGCCCTGGCCTCCGCCTCCCAGGGTGACCCAGTGCCGGATCGCCCTCATGTGTTGCGGGCAGCCGGGCACCGTCGGCGCGCTGGCACCGGTCCCGAGCCCCGGCAGCTCGTAGAGCAGCTCCGGTCCCGGTCCGGCAAAAGGAAAGGCAAAGAAGACACTCTGTTTGTCGACTGTCCGGAGCTTCCACATCCGGTTCTTTATTTCTACGCGCGGGATGCCGCGCCACACCGAAATGGTGGTCAGCAACCTCGAACAGCCGGGCGCCCTGACATCCAGGGTCATGCTCTCGCCCAGCGCGCTGGTTTCGCGGTTGACTGGCGTGGCCATTTCCGCGGTAAGCCGCTCCGCGATGAGGTCGAGATGACGGCTGAACACCCGTCCGGACAGGTGGTCGACCTTGGTGCTCGTCGCATAGCGGTCGAATATGTAGGCGTTAAGACCGACCAGCGCGCCGGTGTTGACCAGCTCGCGTCCAGACCCTCGTTCCACGATGGAGGTCACCCACGCCTCCGGGAGCGAATAGCCGACATCGTAATATTCGTTTGATACCGCCGCCTTTTCGGGGCTGAGGCTCTCGGGCGTCGCCGCTGAGCCTTCCACCACATTGAAGCGGACGTAGCCGAGGGCGGGGATGTCCCGGGCCAGGAACTGGAGGAAACGGCCCAGGGGCCGGTGCTCGACATGCTCTTGCGCCCTTACGACGGTGGCCATCTTGTTGCCGTCCCGGTCGTCCTCCACGGCCACATCCGTACCGGCGGGCACCAGGCTGTAAGGCAGGAACACCTTCACGACGTCGGTGCGCGCCCATCCGCCGGCGTTGTACACCAGGATGCCGGCCAGGCCGCGCCCAGCCCCCAACCGCTCCGTGGCCTGGCGGGCGCCGGAATTTACCAGCGCCGAAGCCGCCTCTCGGGCACTGCGGGCGAAGGAGGCTTTCCGCTGCCACTGCAGGTCCCCGGATCCCCAACCCTCTTCGTCGTCCTTCCATGGGTGGCGGGCGCCCCAGGTGTGCTCGTCGAACAGCCCGAGGTATTCATAGCGGCGGCTCACCCCGTCCGGACGGGCCGGACGGCTGCCACCGAGGACGTCGCCTAGGGCATGCAAGGTCGCACCCACGCTCATCGCCCCCTGCGCCTGCCGGGCCCAGCCGAGCATGCGCGCCCCCGACCCGAGGCCGTCCGCCCACCAGTCGGCCCAGTCGCCCTGCCACTCGGGGATGGCGTCCCCCAGCCGTTCGGCGGCGGCGGCGAAGAACTCCTCGTTGCGGTCGACCCGCAAGTGCGGGTACACCCACGTGGAGTTCCATTCTTTGGCTATTTCGGCCACGGCCAGGTTGGGTGGGGCATTGTCCCCGTACTTGCCCTGCACGCGGAGGTGCAAAATATCGTGCGGATAAGGGTCCCTTTTTACCTGCTCCGCTTCCGGCAGCCACGTCCCGGAATCGAACGGGTAAGGGCGCTCAGCCAGGGCCGCCAGATAGTAGGGAAGACCCTCCTGGGCGATGGATAACGAGCTCGACAGCCCGGCGATGTTGCCCTCCATATAGGCGTTGCCGTGGAGCGTGTCGGTGAACCAGACCAGGAGCCGCTTCCCACTGGGGGCTCTCCAATAAAAAGGCCGTTCCAGGTGCTCACCGCCGATGAGGTAAGGGACGGAGCGGCCGGCATAGTTGTGGGCCACCGACAGGTACCGGACACCGATGTCTGACAGCACTTCAACGAGCCCCGTCACACCACCAGGGACATCGGTCTGCATAGCGCTGGTTATGTCCAGGCCGTGGTCGCCCTTGAGCAAAACGGCGAAGCGGACCATCTCGTACAGTTCCTCGATGGAACAGGCCTCGGTATGCATGTTCAAGCTCATGGCGCCGATGCCCACCTGGCGGGTGTTGACGGCCTCGATCATCCGCTTGCGGTCGCGTTCGCTCCGCCGCGCGAACCAGCGCTCCAGAGGCCAGCTGACCTCGACGTTCCAGCGGAAGCGGACGTCGTCATCCCAGGAGCTGGTGTGCTCGACCAGGTCGAGGACCGAGTCGAGGTATTGAAGGTGGTTGTCGGCCACCACCTCCTGACGGTCGGTGTAACCGACGTCGAGGTGGGTGTGGTGGATGAGCGACACGGACCACTTGCGTTGCGGTTTGACGACCACACTGCCTTGGGAAAACAAGTCGCCGTTTTCCGCCAGGATCCTGAAGCCGATGGTCTGCGGCGAGCTCACTTCGGGCACGGCGGCGTCGGCAAAAGGCACGGGACTGGCCAGCTGGAACTCGAACGGGCCCAGTTCAGTGCTGGCGTCCAGCCACAGGAAGAGCCGTCTGGCCATTTCGCCCGAGCCGAGCAGCCGGAACCGCACCACCTGTTCGAGGCCGGCGCGACCACCCTTGAACAGCGGGAGGTTGGCCGCCTGGACCGGCACTCCCGCCACCTTCCCGACTTCCTGGAAGACGGCAGCCGCTAATTGACTGCGAAATTCCTCCAGGTCCCGCCGCCGGTCACCGTCACCCGTGCTCCGGTCATCGAATGCGCTCTTCAGTAGTCCTTCCGTCACGGTCGCTCCCTTTCCGTTGCGCCTGCGTTCATTCAGACCCCCGGCCCCGGCCGCTCCGGCCGCCCCCAACTGCCCGCGTGGCTGTCAAGCCTGGCTGCGCCCAGACGGACGGCCCGGCTTCACCGCCGTACGACGAGTGAGAGGCCCTGCGTGAAGAACCGGCGCAGGCAAAAAAACAGCACGAGCATGGGTGAAGCGACTATGAGCGTGCCGGCCAGCTCCACCGGCAGGCTGGACCCTCCGTAGATGCCCATCAGGCTGGTCAGGCTGGCCATCACCGGCCGGTCCGAAGGAGATGAGGTCAAGACGATCCCGAACAAGAGGTCGTTCCAGATCCACGTGAACTGGAACAGGAACAGCACCAGGGCGGCGGAAATGGATAGGGGCGCGTATACCGACCGGAGGATACGGAACTCGGCCGCCCCTTCCACCAGCGCCGCCTCCCTCAGCTCTCTCGGGACGGTGCTGTAGAAACCACGCAATACCAATGTGCAAAACGGCACGGAGATGGCGGTATAGAAAATGATCATCCCCAACTTGGAGTCGTACAGACCGATGGAGTTGTACATCTTGAACAGCGGGATGATGTACATCTGAAGTGGGAACACGGTGGCGGAGAAAATGACCAGGAATATGGTGAAGCCGCCTCGTATCCTGAGGACCACGATCGCATAGGCGGCCAGCGACGCGATCACGATGGAGGCGGCCGCGCCCACCACGCCGTACATGATGCTGTTCAGGAAACCCGTCCCCAGCCCGGCATTGTCCCAGGCGGTCCGGATGTTGGATAAAAGGTTGAACTCCCTGGGGATGGCGTAAAAGGGATGGGCGAAAAAGTCACTCGTGGACTTGACCGCATTGATCACTGTCCACCATATGGGGAGCGCCCACAGGACGGCCGCTATGCTCAGGCACGTGTAGATTACGACCTGCTTCCAGGGGAAAGCCTTCATATTTTTACCTCTCGCAGGCTCCTGCGCAGGTACCCGACGGAGGCCAAGAGCACAAAGATGGCCAGCACCACGGCAATGGCGGCGCCGTAGCCCTGCTTGAAGTACTGGAACGACTGCTGGTAAGTCCATACGGCGAAGGTCGAGGACGAGCCGTATGGTCCCCCTTGGGTCATGACCCAGATGAGGTTGAAGGCCTGGAGGGCGTTGACGATGCTGATGGCGATGATGACCCGCGTCATGGGGGTTAGCGAGGGCATCGTGATATGGCGGAACATGCTCCAGCCGTGAGCACCGTCCAGACCGGCCGCCTCCGTTATTTCTTTGTCCATCGTGTCCAGGCCGACGAAGAACAGCAACATGTCCACCCCGGCGATCTGCCAGGTGGAGGCGATGATCATGGAGTAAGTGTTGAGGGGGACGCTATTGAGCCACTGGCGCTGGGCCAACCAATGAAGGCCGAGATCCTGGAACAGCACCGTGATGCCACTGATACCGAACAAGAAACTCCAGATGATGCCCGTCGTCACGAAGCCGATGGCATAAGGGAGATAGAAGACGCTCTGGAAGATCCCTTTGCCTTTACGCCGCCTCAACGCGAGAGCGGCCACCAGGCCGAGGCTGACCGGCAGGACAACCATGGCCACAGCCCAGATCAATGTGTTGTACACGTTGGTCGACAGGGACGTGTCGTGGAGCATGGCCCGATAATTGGCCAAGCCGACGTACTGTGAGGCCGTCAGGCCGTTGGAATTGGTGAAACTGGTCCACACCGTAACTACGACGGAGTAGCCGAACATACCGACCACAAAGACCAGTGCCGGTACCACGAACAGGTAGGCGCTCGCCTTGCGCCGGCGCCGTGCTCCCCGACCGCGCCGGGCGTCCCTGGTCCCCTCTGGACGCGAGGCCTCGCGGGTGACGACCCGGGGCAGCGAGACCGTGTTCATATCAGCCCGGCCACATTACCGCGACGGTGCCCGGCCGGCCGGAGGCCTGAAATGGCCTCGTACCGGACCGGGCACGCGACTTCTTTAGCCGCACGACCACGCTCACGCCACTTTGCTTCGGGCTGATCGTCGTCTACAGCTTTCCTAGCTCTTTGCCGTTGACCAGTAGGAAGTGGCCACTTGCTGCAGGGTCTTCAGGAACGGCATGAGCGAGAGGTTCGGGTTGAGGATGAACTTGGACAGGTCCGAGGACACGGGCACTGCGATCTGGGGTGGCGTGGCCTCCCAGTAGCGGTTGTTGAGGGTGACGTGCTCCGCCTTGATCTCGTTAGCCGTGGCTATGGCGGTGGGGTCGGTCGACTTCACGACCGACTCGGGGCTGGTGAACGCCTGGATCTGGTCCCATTTGGCTTGCACCGAGGGCTCCATGAACGTGTTCAGCGCCTTCAGCGCGGCTTGCTCCTGTGAGCTGTGGGCGGACACGACGATCGGGCCGGTCTCGAAGATCATTTGCCAGCCGACTTTGGGGTTTATCGGTGGCACTACGAAAGTACCGAAGTCCTTGCCCGGCTTCATGCCCGCCTTGATGAGGGTCTCCTCGTCCCAGTTGCCGATCAGCATCATGGCCTGGGACCCGTTGACGAAGTCGGTCGGTTGGGCCGTGTCTATGTCTTCGGGGGTGGCGAAGTAGCCGTCATTGGCGAGGGTTTTCCACTCGTTCATCGCCGCCACCACGGGTGCGCTCGTGTACGAGATCTTGCCGTTCACCAGCGCCTGATAAGCGGACGGGTCCTGTTCGACCAGGATCTGCTCGAACCAGATGAACCCGGCCCAGTCGTCGACGTAGTACGTGAACGGCGAGATGCCGTTTTTCTTGAACGTGGCCGCGTCGCTCATCAGCTGAGCCCACGTCATGGGTACGCTCATGTTGTACTTGGCGAAGTCTTTCTTGTTGTAGAACATGACCCAGTCGGCCGTGTTCTCCGGGGCGCCGTAGTACTGGCCATTGACCTTGTAGGCGTTCTCGACGTCAGGGTTCAGGCCGTACTTCGCCTCCCACGTTTTCACGTAGGGGGTCAGGTTGGCGACCGCTCCCGCTTTCACGAGGGGCACGAGCTGCTGCCCGGACCACCACGTGTAGAGCGGCGGGGACTTCGAGGTGGTAGCGGCTGTCCGCATAACCGCCTGGAAGGCAGTCGTGTTGGGGAAGGGCTCAGCCTGCCAACCGATCCCGCCATCGGCCTTGGCGATCAGCGGGCCTATCTGGTTGTAGGCCGAGGTCCACGTGGATTTGTCGTTGGCGAGCTGGAGAGTAACGCTGCTCGAGGCGCCGGCGGCCAGAGGGAACGACATCGTCCCCAAAACTGCAATTATGGAAGCACCGGCTAGGGCCTTGATCCTAGGCCGTATCGATTTCATGAGTCTCCTTTGTGCTTGTTGAGGTTGCCAGCTTGGCGAACGTCTTTCCGGAATGGTTGGCGGAATTTGTTCATCGGATTTATGGCGCGAGTTACCGCGTCCTTTTTGCCTGTTGATGTTCGGTGCACCCCTGCGTACGGCTCCCACCCCCTTGTCCCGGTGGACATCAAGATCCTAAGTCCCTGTCCCTGTTGTAGCCAGTCAGCCACAGCCTAACGTGTTATCGTTATCACAGACAGGCGCGTAGCGCAAGCAGGGAAAGCAACTCGGGCAGGGCGAAGGCAGGCGGGGACGGACGGCCCACTGACGGTGGGCGACACGAACGTCGGGAAGGGTGAGCGCTACGGCGATTACGCGGGCCGGCGGAGGCCGTCCATCACCATGGCGAGGAGCCGGTGGCTCTGCTCTTCAGAAAGAGTGGCGTTGACGCACATGGGGCTCAGCAACTGCATGAGGTCGGCCCCGTCAATGTCTGTACGCACCACGCCGGCTGCCTGTGCCCGGCCGAGGACGAGGTCCAGGGCGCGATTGATGCGCTCGCGTGAGGCCACCCGCAGCTGGGGGTTTTTGTCGAACGCTTCGTGGAGCTCGTTGAGCAGAGTCCTCTTGCCCTGCCCGTAGCGCACGAAGGCTTCGAGCCAGGTGGCGAGAGCGGGCCAGGGGTCGAGCTCGGCCACGGCCTTTTCTGCCGCCCGGACCAGCTCGTCCACGTCGGTCCGGTAGACGGCTTCGACGATGTCGATCCGCTTGGGGAAGTGGCGGTAGAGGGTCCCTACACCGACGCCGGCATGTTTGGCTATCGCTTCCATCGAGGCGTCGCCACCGTACTTGGTGAAAACCTCCCGGGCGGCGACGATGAGGCGCTCCTGGTTACGCCGGGCGTCCGCCCGCATCGCCCGCCCGGCCTCACCGAGCTGGTCTTGCGCCGGCGCGCTCTTCTCAGCGACGACACCGGCTGTGCTGCCCTGGCCACTCATGGGTCCCCAGACCTCCGCGAAAAAAGCCTTGCTAAACGGAGGCTCCCTCCGTATACTAAGTGGAGGAAGCTTCCACTTAGTTCAGGATACCAGCCGAAAGGTATAAGTCAATGCCCAGCTCCACTCTCACTCATCGACGGCTCTTACCGAGCCGGTTAGCCGATCGGCTTACCTCCGACCCCTCGGGACGGCAGTCGCTTCCCCTCTTCGTGATCCTTACGGCCCAGCTCATGGTCGTCCTCGACGGCACCATCGTCAACGTCGCCCTGCCTCACATCCAGCGGGGGCTCAGCTTCTCGGGCAGCGGCCTGTCCTGGGTCCTGAACGCGTACATCCTCACCTTTGGCGGGCTCTTGTTGCTCGGCGCCCGGGCCGGGGACCTGCTGGGGCGGCGCCGAACGTTCCTGCTCGGCATCGCCGTCTTCTCCCTGGGCTCACTGGCGGGTGGCCTGGCCACGGCGGGCTGGATGCTCCTGGCAGCGCGGGCCGTGCAAGGAATAGGGGCTGCCTTTGCCGCCCCCTCGTCGCTGGCCTTGCTCACCACTCTGTTCCCCGACGGCGCTCAGCGGGTGCGGGCCATCGGCCTCTTCACCACGGTCTCGGCCGCTGGTGGCGCCATCGGACTGGTAGCCGGTGGGCTCCTCACCGAATGGACCTCATGGCGCTGGGTCATGTTCGTGAACGTGCCCATCGGGGTAGCGGTGTGGCTGGCCGGCCGGAGCGTGCTCGTCGAGACCGAGCGGCGCCGGGGCCGCTTTGACATCGCCGGCGCCGTGACGTCGACGGCCGGGATGACATTGATAGTGCTCGGCCTGGTCGAGGCCGGGAGCTCGGGCTGGGCCGACCCGGTCACGGTTGGCTCTCTCCTCCTTGGGGTCGCACTCCTCGCCGCCTTCGTCTGGGACGAGCGGCGAGCCGGAGAGCCGATACTGCCGCTCAGGCTCCTGGCCAACCCCACTCGCAGCGGCGCCAACCTGGCTCGGGGCCTCGTGTACGCCGGCATGTACGGCACGTTCTTCTTCCTGTCGCAGTTCCTGCAGGACGTCCAGGGCCATTCACCGATGACCGTGGGTGTCGGGTTCCTCCCCATCCCCGCCTCCGTCTTCCTCGGGTCTCAACTCACCAGCCGGTTCCTGGTGGGCCGGGCCCGGCCGAAGGCGATCATGCTGGCCGGTGCCGGTCTTTCCACGCTCGGCTTGGCGCTGGCCAGCCAACTCCACGCCGGCGCTCCTTACGCGCAGGTGCTGGCCAGCCTGGTGCTCCTCGGCATCGGTGCCGGCATCGCGCTGGTGAGTTTGACGTCGGCGTCCTTGGCCAACGTCGACCCGAAGGACGCCGGCGCCGCCTCGGGCCTCATAAACGTGGTGCAGCAGCTGGGTGCGGCGCTGGGTTTGGCCGTACTGGTGACCGTGTTCGGGAGCGTGACGCGGCACGTTCAGATCGCCACCGCGGCGGCCACGGGCGGCTCCCACGCCGTGTCCGAGGTGGTCCATGGCCTCGATGTCGTCTTCGGCGTGGGCGCCGGTTTCGCCCTGTTGGCGATGGCGGTGGTGGCGCTCTTCGTACGGCCGGCATCGCCGCCGGCGCCGGTCCGCCACCCGGCCATTAGCCGGGAGCGGGAGGAACTGGCCGAAGAACTGGCACCGGAGCTGGACCTTCGGGCTCTGGAGGGGGCACTGGCGCTGGAGGAAAGCGGCCAGCCGGCCCTCCCGTACGACGAGGCTGAGGCGTGGCGTTCCTCCAACAGCCACATAGAGGTCTAGCCACATCGCGGTGTAAGGGTGGCCGCTATTCGGCCGCAGGACCAGGGCGGTCGGAGCCCGGGCCGCCACTCGGCCCGGGCGACGGGTTGACCTGGCGTACCCGCCCGAGGGGCGCCAACGGTGAGACAGCCACCGCCACGGCGACGGCCAGGAATGGCCCCGGCCAGGACGGCTGCCAGTAACCGCAGCTTGGCGGTCCAGGCCAGGGTGAGGGGGCCCCGTCCCTCCCTCGCACCGGTGGCGAAGTAGAGGGCGTACGGCGCCGGATCCCGCCGATGATCGTTGGTAACCTCGGCCCAGATGACCCGCGCGCTCGTGCTCGGTGGGGGTGGACCGATGGGTATCGGCTGGGAGTCGGGCCTGGCCGTCGGCCTGGCGGAGGGCGGCATAGACCTGGCTGCGGCCGACGCTATTTACGGCACCTCGGCCGGCTCGTTCGTGGGTGCCCAATTAGCTCTCGGTTTCGACATCGCGGAGACGGCGGAGCTGCTCATCGAAACCAGCGCCGCCGCCATGGCCGCCAACACGGGCCCCCCGGTCACGGCCGGCCTCCAGGCTCTTACCGATGTCGTCACCGCCGCTCTGAACGCCGGCACCCCGGCCGAGGAGGTGAGACGCTTGTTGGGCCGCCTGGCCCTGGAGGCTCCGGTTGTGACTGAAGACGAGTTCCTCGACCTGTTCGGCGTGTTCAGGGGGCATCCATGGCCCGACGGCTTCTCATGCACCGCGCTCGACACCGCCACGGCCGACTTCGTGGTGTGGCAAGCCCCCACCGACGTCGAGCTTCATCGGGCCGTGGCCTCCAGCTGTGCGGTGCCGATGGTGTGCCCGCCTATCACCATCGGTGGGCGCCGTTTCATGGACGGCGGCGTGCGCAGCCCGCTCAACGCCGACCTGGCGCGAGGCCACGACCGGGTGCTGGTCGTATCGGTCACCGTGCTGGCGCGACCCCCCGAGCCCGACGGCCTGACCGGAGACGGCCCGGACGACGAATTTCTGCTGGCCGGTATTGCCGACGAGATTTCCACGCTCCGGTCGTCCGGGGCCACGGTAGAAGTTATCGAGCCCAATGCAGAGTTCCTCGAGGTGAGCGGCTGGGGCACGACTCTCATGGACGTCGGCAAGGCGGCCCAGGCCTACGCCGCCGGCGTGCGGCAGGGCCTGGCGGAGAGCCGGCGCATTGCCAATCTGTGGGGCGTCACCGCTACCACCCCCGGGATGGAGGACCTGAGATGACCGACGGTGGGCCGGTCGGGCCGGGCCCGGGCGCCGGCCCCAGCTGGCCCGGCCAGTACGCCCCGCCCGGCCAGTACGCCCCGCCCGGCCAGGCGCCCCCGCCTCCGTACGTGGCGGCCCGGCCGACGGCGGAGCGGGTCCGTCTCGCCTGGCAGTCTCGAACGCGTACGGATTACATCTTCAGTTTCTGGACGGCCCTGGGCTGGACCGTGCTCACATTCGGCTTCTACGGCTACTACGTCTTTTACCAATTGGTCCGCCGGATGCGTGACCACAACGCCCGGCGGTTGGAGCTTCTAGACGCCACCGTCACTTTCGCCTGGGAAGAGGCTGGGCGGCGCGGGTGGCAGGGGGAGCTGACCCCTTCCTTCCAGCGGGCGGCGGCCCACCTGGATGTAATGAGGAAAATGACGTCCGATTTCCGGGAACCACTGGTCTGGACGCTCCTGACGCTCATTGCCGGCGGCATTGTCCATGTTGTCGCCTTCATCTTGCTCGACCAGGATCTGGTCAAACACGATCAAGCCGAGGTCGGGGTCGAGTACGAGATCGCCCTCATCTTTGGTCGGCTAGGCCAGAACCTTCCCTTCCCGGACCAGCGTCGCGTCAAAAATCGCCACCATTATGTCGCTCGGGCCGTGGTTGCCATCGTCACGTTCGGGTTCTATTTCCTCTGGTGGTACCACGACATGATGGTGGAACCCAACAGGCACTTCTATACGAACTGGACCGAGGAGGATACTTTGGCGGCCGCGGTCCAGGCTCTGATGTGAAATTCGGCCACCGGTTCGTGACGCCTTCAGCCGGAGCAGCCGGCGGGGTTGAGGCTGCGGCGCCCCGGTCCAAAACTTTTAGAGCCAACCACGGCGACGGCAGTCGAACCAGGCGGCAGGTAGCCAGCCTCTACTGCTTGGTGGGGGGCTTGCCGACGCAGATGGGTAACGGGAAGGAAATGGAGTTCACAAAATCGAGGACGATCTTCATCTGCGACAAAGAGGTGAGCGTGGCCTTAAGACCGAGAGCGTGGCCTGAGCCGAGAGACATGGCCGCGTCGGCGTAATAAGTGTGGTGGCTCGAGCTGGTGTAACTGTACAAATAGGCAGTGACTCCGCATGCGTCGATCTGCTGTGAACTGTATTCCGAGATCCCTTTACCGTTGACCGAAGAGAGCTTGGCCACGCTGGTGGAAGCCTTGATGACGATCTCCTCGGGCGACGACCGGGGCCGGAAAACGACCCCCGTTGCGGGCTTGCCGCTCGTGGTCCATCCAGCCGGGAAAAGAACATTGAAGGCGCTCGAGCTGTAGTAGCCAAAGCGCCCGGGGGCTGTGTACCGTGGGTCGGCGCTGATCCACCCGATGACGGTGGCGCCGCCGACTCGGTACCACCCTCCGTCCTTATCGGTGTGACCAACCAGCGCCAGGGCCACACCCTGGGCGGCGATACCAATGACTTTCGCCGACCTGGACGGCTCGGCCCGCACGTTGAGGCCAATTGGGGAAAGGACGGTCAACTCACCCAGTACAACCGGGTGGGTCGTCTTGGTGGTGGGCCTGGAGGTGGTAGGCCCGGTGCTGGGCCCGGTGGTGGTGGCGGAAGCCGTGGTCGTTGGATCGCCCGTCGCCGTCGCCGTCGTTGGCGTCGAGTGGTGGCTGCCGGCCCCGGGAGCACTGGCCAGAAGTACGACTGCACTGGCGACCATCGAGACGGGGACGAGACCCCCCCGCCGGCTCTTGGTTCTACCGGCGTGTTCCTTCGCTTGCAGACCTTGGATCACCCACATGCTAGTGCGGTCGTTCCCGGGGTTGGCCGGCAGGTTCGGGGGTGGGACGCGCCGGCAAAGGCAACGGCAGCGAAATGCCCACCCAAAGCCTGTCCCGTAAACGGGGTTCTGCAAACGGGCAACCGGTGACCGGGCCAACGTTCCCGGAGGCGGCGCTCAGGGCAACCACAGGCAACTTCGTCCGGTTGCCGCCGCAAAAGTTGGTCGAAGCACTCTTTTTGCCGGAGCGGTGACCGGCCGAACGTTCGCCGAGGCCGCACTAGGCTCCGGGACGTGACTGACGGAGTTAGCGGCGCCAACGCCAGAAGTTCTCCTGGAACGGCTCAAGTAGATGGCCCGCACGAACTCCACGGCCGTCAACTGTCCGTTGTCTTCGGCGGGCTGATGCTCGTCATGTTGATCGCGGCGCTGGACTCCACCATCGTGGCCACCGCGCTCCCCACCATCGCTCGTGACCTCGGCGGCCTCAACCACATCTCCTGGGTCACCACCGCTTACCTGTTGGCCCAGACGGTCGTGACGCCTCTTTACGGAAAGATGGGCGACCTGTACGGCCGGCGGCCCGTGTTGCAAGTCGCCCTGGTCATTTTCCTCGTTGGTTCTGCGCTTTGCGGGCTCAGCCACAGCTTTGCCGAGCTCATCGCCTTCCGCGCCTTTCAGGGACTGGGCGGTGGTGGCTTACTGGTAAGCGCTCAGGCCTCGATCGGCGACGTCGTTTCGCCCCGAGAGCGCGGGCGCTACCAGGGATTGTTCGGCGCCGTCTTCGGGATCGCCACCGTTATCGGCCCCCTCGTCGGAGGGGCGCTGACAACGGATCTTTCGTGGCGCTGGATCTTTTATATAAACCTGCCTATCGGCATTGTCGCCCTGTTCGTGCTCGCCGCCACACTACCGAGCTTCAAGGCCCGGTCCCGCCCCGTCATCGATTACGTGGGGACAGCCCTCCTTACTGTCGGCCTGGCCGCCCTGGTGCTTATGGTCAGCCTGGGTGGCACCACTTATCCGTGGCTATCGGCCGAGGTCATCGGCCTGGGCGCCGCCACATTGGTGGCCCTTTTCCTTTTCATAATGGTGGAGCGACGGGCCGCGGAACCGGTTCTCCCACCTCGCCTTTTTGCCAACAGCGTTTTTACCAGCAGCGGGGTGGTGGCCTTGCTGCTCGGGTTCGCCATGTTCGGGGCGATCACGTTCTTGCCCCTCTACTTCCAACTGGTCAAAGGGGCCTCTCCCACCACGTCGGGCCTCGAAATCCTGCCACTTATGGCCGGCTTGCTCATAACGTCGATTGCCGGCGGCCAAATCGTGTCCCACACCGGCCGGTACCGCGTGTTCCCGATCGTCGGGACAGCCATCATGACGGTCGGCCTTTTCCTGCTTTCTTTTCTGACCCCGAGCACCTCGGACGCGGTGGCGTCGCTTTACATGTTCGTCACCGGGCTCGGCATCGGCCTGGTGATGCAGGTCCTGGTCGTAGCGGTCCAGAACGCGGTCGACTACAAGGACCTTGGCGTGGCCACTTCGGGCAACACCCTGCTGCGCAATATCGGTAGCTCCGTGGGTACAGCGGTCATCGGCACGATCTTTGCCACGCAACTCGCCTCCAAGCTCTCTCATGATTTTCCTCACTCGCCCAACCTGGTCCAAAGCAGCCGGACGCTCAGTTCCGCCGCTCTGGCCGCTCTGCCCCCGAGCGTGCGGGCGGAGTTCCTCGACGTGTACTCTCAGGCGCTCGGGACGGCCTTCCGGGTGGCCGGCATCGTGTCGATCGTGGCCTTTGCCGCATCCTGGTTCGTGAAAGAGCTCCCGATGCGGACAACGGTGACAACAGAGGGGATAGGCGAGGCTTTCGCCGCCCCCCGAAGCCCGGACTCACTGGCTGAGATCGGCCGCGCCCTCAGCGTCCTTGTCGGCCGGCAAAAGATGGTGGCCTACTTTGCCCGGGTAGCTTCCGAAGCCGGTGTAGACCTGCCCCTGCCCAGCTGCTGGGTGCTAGTTCAGTTGCGCCGTCAGCCGGGGCTGGACGAGGGGGCGTTGCGTGATATGGCGGGGCGTCACAAGCTATCGCCGGAGGCGATGGACGCCGCCATCCGGGATGTTAGGGACCGCAGCCTGGTTGGCGCGGACATGCAGTTGACCCCGGCCGGCGTCGACATAGCAGACAAGCTCATTACGACGGTGCGCGACCGGCTGCAGGGGTTGTTGGAGGGCTGGTCTCCCGAGCAGTACCCCGACCTTGTCCATCTACTGGACAGTTTCGCCAGCGAGATCGTCTCCGGTTCCACGGCGGCGACGACGGTGCCGGCGGGCGAGCAGGCCGCTTGATAGACCGCCGAAGGGGTACCGGCGCGGCCGCCGCTCTCTAACGCTAGCGCGCCAGTCCCCGAGGCCGGGCCTGAGCCAGTAACCGACAGGTCAGGTGCTCAGGAAACCACCCGATTGGTGCTCCCACAGGTGGCGGTATGTCCCGACCTGGCCGGCTAGCAGCAATTCCCGGTGGGTGCCGACCTCGACGACCTTCCCGCCGTCGATGACGACGATGCGGTCCAGGTGGGCGATGGTCGACAAGCGGTGGGCGACGACCAGGGCCGTCGACCTCGCCATCAGTCGCCACAGCGCCTCCTGGACGTAGCGCTCCGACTCGGAATCGAGAGAACTAGTGGCCTCGTCGAGGATCAGCAGCGGAGCCCCTTTCAACATGGCCTGCGCTATGGCCACGCGTTGGCGCTGACCGCCGGACAGCTTGAGGCCGCGCTCGCCGACGATGGTGTCGTAGCCCTCGGGCAGGTCTTTCACGAACTCCTGCACGTGCGCCGCTGCGGCCACGTCTCGCACCAGGCCAAGGTCGATGGGGCCGGACCGGCCGTACCAGATGTTCTCCGCAATGCTGCGGTGGAGCATCTGGGGGTCCTGGGGGACATAGGAAACGGCCCGGCGGACGCTGGTCTGGGTGCACAGGGCGATGTCCTGACCGTCGATGAGGATCCGGCCGCCGTTGACGTCCATGAGGCGCAACACCAGCCGGGTTATGGTCGACTTGCCCCCACCTGACGGCCCGACCACCCCGATGTGCTCGCCCGGACGCAACTCGAGGTTGAAATTCTGGAGCAGGGGCCGGTCGCGGCGGTACTCGAAGCTCACCGAATCGAAGCGGACGCCTCCCTCGGTCACCACCAGGTCCGCCGCCCCTGGGGCGTCGACTACCTCCGGGGGCGTGCTGACCAGGGCCACCAGCTTGGCCGCCCGGCCGAGGCCCCGGGACAGGTTGCGTATTTGCATGAAGCTCTCGATGAGCTGGGCTGAGACCTGGGAGGCATAGAACAGGACCAGGTAGATCACGCCGGACCGTATGTCACCGTGCACAGCCAGCACGACGCCGACCAGCAGCGCTCCCCACGTCATGAAGCCGACCGTGCCGCTCATCCAGACCCGGGTGATGGTGAACACCCGCCGGGCCTGCAGGTCGGCCTGCACGGTGGCATCGAGGAGGTTCTCCACCCGGACCGACTCATCCTCCTCGCCTGCCCCGACGAGGACAGTGCTGACGTTCCGGATCACGTCGGAGACAGTGCCTTCGGCCCGCGAATGAGCACGCGAAAACCGCTTCGACGCCTCGGTCACCGGAGCGGACCGCTTGACTACGACGAAGGCGAAGACGGCAGTCAGGACGACGAGCACCAACGAAACCGGCCACGCCACGATGGCCAGCACGACTATTGCGCTCAGGACGACGACGATGATCCGGAGAACGCCCCAATGGAGGTTGTCGATGCCGTCGACCAGTGCCCAGGAAAAGGCGCTCAGAGAGGACGCCACCTCGCCGGAGGGATGGTCGACGTGCCAGCGATAGCCGAGCTTGAGGAGGCGCTGAAAGCTCTGGTGGATGCCGTTGGCGAAGGTCCGTAGCGAACCCTCCCATTCGAGCCATCCCGACATGCGATAAACCAGCTGGCCGATGACGATCAAAACGGCGTACACGACGATCAGGGCGCCAAAACGGGGCCACAGAGCCGTCCCCGGCTTGAGCGTGGCGATCCGGTCGAGCACGGACGCGAACACCAGCGGCGTGGCGACGTCGGTAATGGTCACGCCGACCACAAGGAATACGGCGCCGGCCACGAGTTTGCGGCCGTACGGGAGCGCCATCTCGTAGCAGTAGCGGACCGTATCCCGAGTTGTTGCCGACTCCCCCTCGAACTCACTCATAACCAGTCCTCCACTGGGGCCACGGGTACCTGTTCGCCGTGGCCTGAAACGTACCGCCCACCGGCCGTACCGCCCTCGAAGCCTCCCTCTGTGTGCCGTGGTCGAGTTTGGTCTTCGGACGCGCGAACTTTTCCCTGAGTTAGGTTTGCGAGCCCAGCGGGAAGGTGGTGGCCGTCTCTTGCTACCAGTCTGACGCCACAGCCCGCCCGGGGCCACCAATTATCGCTTATAGCTAGTCTCGTTGACGTGGACGACGACCTCGCCTACGCCGATTGCTTCACTCTTCAGCGCCGTCGGGTGCCGGCCGAGCAATTGGTCGAGGTCCTGCTCAGCCGGGTGACGACCGTCGACGCACCCGGGTCGCCGACCGCGCTGCGCAGCGTCCTGGCTTTGTCCGACCGCGCCCTCCCGGAGGCCCGGGCCAGTGACCAGGCCGACCCCGCCGGGCCACTCCACGGCCTGCCGGTCCTGGTGAAGGACAACATCGAAGTGGCGGGGCTGCCCTCTACAGCCGGCGCCACCAGCCTCGCCAGCCGGCCGGCCATCCGGGATGCACCGCTCGTGAGCCGGCTACGGGAAGCAGGCGCCATCATCCTCGGCACGGCCAACCTTTCGGAATGGGCCAACATCCGCTCGGCCCACTCCACCTCCGGGTGGTCTGCCGTCGGCGGGCTGACCGGCAACCCGTGGGCGCTTGACCGTAATGCGGGCGGGTCGTCGTCAGGTTCGGGGGCGGCTCTGGCCGCCGGCCTTGTGCCCCTCGCCATCGGGACCGAGACGGACGGATCCATTACCTGCCCGGCCTCGTTGAACGGGGTAGCGGGCATAAAACCCACGGTGGGGTCGATCTCCACTGACGGCGTGGTGCCTATCAGCGCCAGTCAGGACAGCCCGGGCCCGATGGCGCGGACGGTTGACGAGGTGGCGCTCCTCCTCGAGGTCCTCACCGCTGCACCCGGCATCCTCGACAGAACGCGGAGCGGTGTGGCCGGTATGCGCGTGGGTGTCGCCCGCACGTGGCGGACGGGCCATCTCCGCACTGACGAACTGTTCGACGAGACGGTCGAGCGGGTGGTCGCCGCCGGTGCCCTGGTCCACGACGTCCAGGCCGCCGTCCCGGCCGAGCAGGAGGGAGACGACGAGCTCACCGTCTTTCTTTGCGAGCTGCTCGACGGGATGGCCGCCTACCTGCCCACGCGCGGGCCGGGCGGGCCACAAGACCTCGGCGAGGTGGTGGCGCATGAGAAGCGCCACGCCTCGACCGAGCTCATCCATTTTGGCCACGACGGCTTCGAACGGGCGCTCGAACTGGGCGGCACGGGCACGGAGGCTTACCGGGAGGCCCGGGCGCGCAACCTCCAGTGGGCACTCGGGACCTGCCTGGAGCCGGCCTTTGCCGGCGCCGACGTGCTCATAGCGCCGACGTTCGGTCCGGCCTGGAAAAGCGACCTGGCCCTCGGGGACCACGGAGCAGCGTCGCCTATCACCAGGGCTCCTGCCATTGCCGGCTGGCCCATTGCCACGGCCCCGATGGGCCTGGTGGACGGCCTGCCCGTCGGGCTGGGAGCGGTCGGGCGACCGGGTTCGGAGGCGCTCCTGCTGGCCGTTTGCCGGGTGGTGGAGCAGCCCTCGAGGCCCACCTGGAAACTGCCCTCTCGCGGTTGAGGGGTTGGGAGCCCTTGGTTAGGCCGCCGGCCTCCTAAGGTTGGGCCGCCGGCCGTCTGGGGTGGGCGCCGGCCGTCTGGGGTGGCCACCGGCCGTCTGGGGTGGCCGCCGCCTCCTTGGCCCCGCCGCCGGCCCCTCTTCTTGGTGCAGAAGTCGCTTCTCGTTGCGTTCTGGTGCATTTCTGACATCGGAACGCGACAAAAAGCGGCAATTGCACCGAGATTGGCCTTGGTCTGCCACTGCTTACGTTGGCGAGAACGCCCAGCGCGGTCTTCGCCAATTAACAGGCAGGCCGTGGTTCGCGGGATTCCGCTTTTAGCCGCCGAACCACGTTTGGACGACCCCGGGGAGGTTCAGGAAGGGCACTTCTCAGGCACTTGGCCCGGCTGAAGGCCGGGCGGCACGTACTCGCCCTCGTAGTACGACGAGGAGTCAGTCTCGATCTGGGACGCCGGGGTGGTGATGAGGGGACTGCTGGCGCCGGCCGCCTCCAGGCTCGGGCCGGCGGCACCCAAAGCGCCGAAGACTTTGGCCGCCAAGGAGAAGTTCACTTTCTTGCCGCTGGTTGTCAGCGCTGATGTCGTTGCCGGCATCCCGTAGCTCAGGAACTGTTTCACCATCGCCTGGTCTTCTGACGGGACGGGGTCGAGAGCGCCCGGCACCGAGTACGAGTTGACTGTCGGGTACGTCCAGTCGGGAATGCCGGCTGCATTTGCGTGACGGAGCACCTTCACCAGGCTCAAGATGAGCGAACTGGAAAAGCTGTTGTCAACGATGAGGCTTCGTGTGACGCCACCAATAACGCTGTTGAGAGCCAAGGGGTTCGTCGGCCCCACCGCTTCGGTCTTTTTTATCGCCAGTTTGACGAAGGCCTGTTGGCGCTGGATGCGGGCCAGGTCGCTCTCGGGCACCAGCTGGTATTGCCATTGGCCGTCCGAATAGTACTGGTACTCGCGTGAACGCACAAAGGCCAGCGCCTGCTCCCCTTTCAACAGGACGCAACCGGCGTGGGGAACGCTCAGGTCGGAGAACAAGTCTCTTGCCGGCGTGGGGAAGTACTGGTAAACGCCGCCGAGCGCATCCGCAATCTGGGTGAACGAATAGAAATTGACCACCATGAAGTGGTTTATGTCGATCCCCAGGTCGCTTTCGATCGTGCTGACGAGCAGGTTCGGTCCGCCATTGAAGGTGGCATTTATGCGGGTGGTCCCCATGCCCGCCACGGGGACGAGTAGATCCCTCGGTATAGAAAGCAGCGCAATGCTGGAGGAGGCCGGGACGACCCGCAGGAGCATGATGGTGTCAGAACGCTGACCCGTAACTTCGGACGAGTTGCCGAAAATGGCGTTGGCACCTTTGCCTAATGACCGCGTGTCACTGCCTACAGCCAGGATGGTGATTGGTGCGCCCGCGCCGGCCGGCGGACTTTGCGAGTTTTGTCCCGCCGGGACCAAGCCTTTTACCGAAACCCGGTTTACCTGCCCGAGGCGCCACTGGACGTAGCCGTAGGCGGTGGCGCCCAGGGCCAGCAGGCAAAGCACTACGAGATTGGCAATTACCAGCGCCAGCCTGGGCCAACGCGGGCGTACGCGGATGGGCCGGCCCCGGGATGGCCCGGCCGGCGTCCCGGCACGACCGCCACGAGCGCCACGAACGGGAGTTTGAACAGCCATGGCCCCTTCAATGTTAAACGGCGTTTATGCAGGAATTGGTGCATCCACCCTGGGAAGGGGTCCCTATGTGAACTGGGCTTACCCCCCGGCATCTCATATAGAACAGACGTTCCCTGCCTTTGACGAGCTTTATGTGCCGCCATTCTCAGGCCCTCTGGTACGGTCGCCGGGATGACCGACCCGACCACTCTGACCGCACGTAAGGGCAGTCAAGTCGACGACTACCACGGTGAGATGATCGCCGACCCGTACCGTTGGCTCGAAGACACGAACGACCCCGAGACCCGCCAGTGGGTCAAGCTCGAAAACGAGGTGACCGAGGCCTTCCTGGCCAAGGTCCCGACGCGCGAGACGATTCGCGCCCGCCTGACCGAAATCTGGGACTACCCGAAGTTCGACGTGCCGTTCGAGCGGGGCGGCCGCTGGTTCCAGGCTCGCAACTCGGGCCTGCAGAACCAGTCTGTCCTTTATGTGCTGAGTTCTCCCGACGACGATGGCCGGGTGTTGCTCGACCCGAACGTCCTCTCAGAAGACGGGACGGTGGCCCTGTCCGGTCTGGCTGTGACCAACGACGGTTCGCTGCTGGCGTTCGCCACAAGCGAGGCGGGCTCGGACTGGATGGCATGGCACGTCCGGGACGTCAGTACGGGGGAGGACCGGCCGGACCTCGTGGAATGGTCCAAATACGGCGGCGCCGCGTGGCGGGCCGACGCGTCCGGGTTTTACTACAGCGCCGTCGACAAACCGGAGGAGGGGGAGGAGTACACCGGCCAGGTCGGCCTGGTGAGGATCTTCTTCCACACCCTCGGTTCGCCCCAGAGTGACGACCAACTCGTCTTCGAGGCGCCCGACGAGCCCGAGTGGATCCCGCAGGCGTCGGTCAGCGAGGACGGCCGCTTCGTCATCATCTCCATCTCCAGGGGGACCAACCCCGAGGCGCGGATCGAGGTGTTCGACCTCTCTCAGCCCGGGCATGGCCTCGTGCCCCTCGTCAGCGACTTCTCCTCGAAGGCGGTGGTAGTCACCAACGTGGGCTCGACGTTCTTCCTGGTCACCGACGACAGGGCCGAGCGCCAGCGCCTTGTCGCGGTCGACCTCGAGCAGCCAGAGCGCGACGCCTGGAGAGAGGTGGTGGCCGAACGTGAAGCGCTGCTCCTCGACGCCCGCAACTGCGGCGGCCGGCTCGTTTGCCACCACCTCCAGGACGCATCCTCCAGGCTCTCGGTTTTCGAACTGGACGGGACGCCCGTACGGGAGCTGCCGTTGCCTCCTGTTGTCTCTCTGGTTTTCCGCCATGGCGACCCCTTCATCGAGGGCCGGGCCGACAGCAACCTGGCCCACTTCGGGCTTCGGTCCTTCATCGACTCGGGGTCACTGTGGTCGCACGACGTGGAGACGGGCGAGACCACGATGCTGCGGCCGTCGGTCGCACCGGTGAACGCCGGCGAGATGGTGAGCGAGCAGGTCTTTGTGACCGCGGACGACGGCGTACCGGTGCCTCTGTTCCTGACTCGAAGGCGCGACGTGGCCAGGACCGGCGACGTCCCGGTCCTGCTCGTTGGCTACGGCGGCTTCGACATTTCGATCACGCCGGATTTCGACAAGGCGGACGTCCTGTTCGTCGAACGGGGAGGGATGCTCGCTGTGGCCGTGCTCCGTGGGGGCGGCGAATACGGGCGCTCGTGGCACGACGCCGGCCGGCTAGAGCACAAGCAGCGGGTTTTCGACGACTTTTGCGATTGCGCCCGCTGGTTGGTCTCTTCGGGTTGGTCTCGGCCCGAGCGCATCGCCATCAACGGCGGCTCCAACGGTGGCCTGCTCGTGGGCGCCTGTCTTACCCAGCACCCGGAACTCTTCGGCGCCGCCATCCCTGAGGTCGGCGTGCTCGACATGCTCCGCTTCCAAAAGTTCACCATCGGGTGGGCGTGGAAGAGCGATTACGGCGACCCCGACGACCCCGAGCAGTACCGCTGGCTGCGGGCCTATTCACCGCTGCACAACATCGTCCCCGGCACTCAGTACCCACCCACGCTGATCATGACCGGTGACCACGACGACCGGGTGGTGCCGGGCCACTCCTTCAAGTTCGCCGCCGCTCTCCAGGCGGCCCAGAAGGACCCCTCCGAGGCGCCGGTCCTCATAAGGATCGAGACCTCGGCTGGGCACGGTTTTGGCAAGCCGACTTCGAAGGCCATTGCCGAGCGGACTGACGTCTTGACCTTCCTGGATGCTGTCCTTGGCCCCGACGAGGGCCTTGGCCTCGCCGGGAGCTAGCCAGCCCCTCGCCGGGGGCCTAGCCAGCCCTAGCCGGGAGCTAACCCCTCGCCGGGGGCCTAGCCAGCCGTAGCCGGGAGCGAGCCCCTCGCCGGGGCCTAGCCAGCCCCCCGCCGGGAGCTAACCCGTCGCCGGGACCTAGCCTCTCGTCTCACGAGAGGGTCGCAAAACGACCTGTTCAACCCCGGTTCCAGCGGCCGGACCGGGCCTGTAAGCAGACAACTCGCCCTTTCACCACTCTTTCCGCACACCCCGACGCTGAGCGCGCACGAAACTGCCGAGATTTGGACTCTTTCACGCCCGGAGCCTATTCTGGCAGCGCCGCACTGCGGGGTGCGTCTCTCCGGACGACGCCCGACTGACGATTGCAATTCAAACAGGAGATGCCGCGTGCCGCTGGCGGACAACCCGGCCAATCCCACCGAAATTGAAGCGTTGCGTGACCCCACGGCGTGGGCTCCACCGCTTGGTCCTCAGGGTGGGTTCGCCTCAGCGCAGAGTACGCCTGAGGTAAAACGGGCCCGAGAGTTCCGGCCCGATGTCGCCGGGCTGCGGGGTATTGCCGTACTTCTCGTGGTTCTTTTCCACGCCGGGTTGAGCCAGGTGTCCGGCGGCTTTGTGGGCGTGGACGTGTTCTTCGTTATCTCCGGCTTTGTGATTACAGGCGTACTGCTGCGCGAGCATGAAAGAACCAAGGGGACGAGCCTACTGGCCTTCTACGCCCGCCGCGCCCGTCGGATCCTCCCGGCGGGCACGATTGTGATCATTGTCACGGTATTGATTTCCTACCACTGGCTCGGCTTCATTGCCGGTAACCAGGTGGCAGAGGACGATAAAGCGGCGGCTCTGTTTTACGCCAATTTTCATTTCATCTCTCTCAGTACCAACTACTTCACTTCCCGTCTCCCGCCCTCCCCCCTCCAGCACTACTGGTCCCTTTCGGTGGAAGAACAGTTCTACCTCGTTTACCCGACCATTTTCCTGTGCGTGGCCTTGGTGTGGCGGCGGCTTCCTATTGTCCGTAAGCTGGCAGTGGTCCTCCTGGTAATTATCGGCGCGTCCTTTGTACTGTCGGTGGTGCAAACGGCGGCGAACGCAAACGCGGCTTACTTCTCTCCGTTTACCCGCGCTTGGGAGCTGGCGCTCGGGGCTCTTGTCGCTATCGGGAGCCGACCTCTGAGCAAGCTCCCGCCCGCCTTGGCCGCCGCTCTCACCTGGGGGGGAATGGCGTGTGTGCTGCTGGCGGCATTTCTGTACACCAGCGCGACGGCCTACCCGGGCGACGCGGTAGCCCTACCGGTGCTCGGCGCGGCTGCCATAATTGCCGGCGGGGCAGCCGCACCTGCGGTGGGAGCCGAAGCGCTCCTCGGTCGATTGCCGCTGCAATGGCTGGGCCTCATTTCCTACTCTTTGTACCTCTGGCACTGGCCGCTCCTCGTGGTCCCCGAGGAACAAGCCACCCACCCCCTGTCCACGGGGCACAAACTCCTTCTGGCCCTTCTCGCCGTTGCCGTCTCGGCCGTGTCATTCCTGTTGATCGAGAACCCGGTTCGTAAGGCGAAGGGCTTGAGCCGCAGGAACGTTCTTAGTCTTGTCATGGGAGGTTGCCTGATTGCAGCCTCGCTCTCGGTCGCGTTTATCGAGCTGGCCACACACCCTTGAGTAGCCGCTGAAACCGTAATAGGAGGATTATGTTCAGGCTGTTGACGACCCGAAGGAAACAGGCACCAAGCCGGAAGCTGCTTGTAGGTGCCGTCGCCGCGACGGCCGTTTTGAGCTCGATATGGGGACAGCCGGCGACGGCGGCCGCTAATTCCAACACCGGCGCGCCTTTGTCGGGCGAGGTGGTCCCGGCGGCACGTGTGCTGCAAGAGGTCCAGGCCGCGCAAACCCTGCGGTCCGTACCCGAAGGTGTCGCCCGTCACCTGACCAGCAATGACGAGGCTGGGCCCGGGTTTGATAAGAACCTCAGCTGCCACTCTGTTGCCGCCAACAAAGCCAACGTCCCTTCGTACGCCTTCGGGGCCTGCAGCTACGGTGACCTGAACAGCTCGAAGCTCATGGTGGTCTACGGAGACTCCCATGCGCCAATGTGGGCCGAGGCGCTCGAATATATAGCCCTGAGGGCAGGGTGGCGATTGGTCACGTATTACTTATGGAACTGTCCCGTCCCGAACCTTAGCTATATTTCGTCCCAGACCAACTCCCCCAATAAACAGTGCAGTGAGTTCCATTCGATCGCCCCGTCGGCGATCGATGCGCTCCACGCTCAATTAGTCGTCATCACCAGCGAAGCCGGTTATCAACAGGTCAAACGGGGCGTCGTAGCCACCGCCGCGCAGTGGCAGGCGGGCTGGACGAAAGTGATCGATAGCTTGCGCCAGGCAGGGACGAGGGTGGTGGTGTTGGGAGACATCCCCCAGTGGAGCGACGACTATGCATACTGCTTGGCCGCCCACATGGGCGCGGTGCAGTCGTGCGCGAGTCTCCCCAAAGACGCCATTCCCGTCAACGTCCCCGCCGAGCAGAAGGCGGCGTCCGTGACCAAGGTGCAATACATTTCTCCGGAGCCCTGGATATGTGCGCATATGTGCGAGCCGGTAATCAGCGGCATTCGAGTTTTCAACGACGAGTACCACCTGACCGGCACGTACGTGGAGTACCTCAGTGGGGCGCTGCAACAAGCATTGGGCCTTCCCGATACCGCAAAGTCTTAGGCCGGCGCGGCGCCGGCCGGCCGCGCCCCCGCTCTGTGAACGCCGGCCGAGAACACAGCCCCGGCAGTCAGAGGGCTGTTACCCGCTGGCACTAAGTCCAGAGGTAATCGGTGTGCGGCGACAGATCCCGGAAGTCGGTGCCGGGGTCGTCGACGCGGTCATAACACGACTGCAAGCCGATGCGCCCCGGGCCCCACAGCCGGAGCCAGAGGTAGCGGTTGCCCCACGTCTGCCACAGTTTTATGCCGGCGGCCGGGTACTCGACGTGGAGTTGCATGGCCACGGCCGGGTCCTTGAACAGCAGTGCCGGCGGCTTGACCAGGATGGACTCACCCTCAGCCAGCTCTCGCGTGTACGCATTTCCCCCCACCTGGACCATGACGAGGCCCGGCTTTTCGCCGGCGTGGAAGCGGTCCATGTACTGGCCCATCGGGTAGTGCCATGTGGGCTGGTCGTCCCGGCGCTCCTCATGGCGGTCGCCTGAGGCCATGCCGGCCAGGTCGAGCCCCATCTTGAGCAGGCCGGCGCCGGCCGCTTCGTCTTGTTTTTTGGCACCCGTAGTGACGAACCAAACGCCGGTCTCGAACCAGTCGTAGCTGACACCCGACGTGGCCACCAGCAGCGCGTGCTCGCGGACGTCTACGGCGGCACCTGCCTGAAGGGGCAAAGCGACGAGCTCGCCCGGGTGGTCGTGCGAGAAAGCGACCCGGCCGGGCCCGGTCGCCTGGAGCATGACGAGCGGGACGCCCGCCCGCTGACGCGTCCAGGGCCTGGACATAGGCAAGGCGTCCACCTTGACTGCCGGCTCTTGCCACAGGAGCACGTCATGGGTGAAGTACACGCCGTCTCCGGCGGCCAGCGTCATCTCGGCCACCGGGGCGAGCCGTCCTTCGACCTGGCAACGCGACGTCCCGAACTGGATGCGGGCCATGTCGGCTATCGACGGCAGCTCGGTCCATCCCGATTTGGTCGTCCGCAGCTGAATGTTGACGGGCGCGCCACACGTCGGGCAGCTGGTCCCGGCCCCCTCAGAGGTCTGCTTGCAATACGGGCACGTGTAGGAGGTGGCGGGAGCGGCCACGTCAGTCATGGGTCTACAGCTCCTGGTCCTCGGTGGCCGGGGTTACTCGCTCTTGTGGAACTTGAACATCGACTGGATACCGACCCGGCCCGGACCGTTCATCCGCAGCAGGGTCGAGCCTCCGCCACCGGCCAACCCGGCGGCCAGACCTTGCAGGCCCCCACCGGAGCGGAGGTTTTCGGCCGCAGAGGTGAGGGCACCCACGTTGAGCAGCGACCTCGCCGCCTTGAGGCCGCGCAGGCCCCGGCCGAACCTCCCCCCTGGCTCGGACGATTGGGCCGCCTGCTCAGATTGACTACCCGTAGCCGGGGCTGTGGCCGCCGGCTCGGCGGAGGCGGCGGCTCCAGCCGCCGCCTGCGTGACAGCTCCGTCGAAATCGGCCCGAAAATCGACGGATATCACGTCCATGACCACAGAGGAGTCCTTGTACAGGAATGCCCCCGGCGACACCAGGATGCTCTCCCCGGCGCCGAGCGTCCGCTGGAACACGTTGCCGTACCCGTGCAACACGATGAGACCAGCACCTGATTGGGCGACGTAGCGGTCCAGGTACATGCCGGTCCCACCGGCCAGCATGGCCCGCACGCCCGGCAGTTTCTCGAACGAGTACGTGAGCGTGCCGGTGGCCACGACGAGGGCGTGCTCGCGCACGTCGACCTCTGCGGGCTGATCGATGGGGAGCACGATCAACTCGCCCGGCGCGTCGCGAGACAAGGCCACCCGGCCTGGCCCCCGGGCCACGCTGAGGACGAACGGCAGGCCGGATAGGAGCCGCTTGGCGCCTCCCGGGGTACTCATGACGGACATGGGCACGCTCTCGTCTTTCCAGAGCATGGCGTGGTGCTCGAAGAACACCGAGTCCGCCTCGGCCAATGCGACCTCGGCCACCGGGACCACGCCGGCGTCGAGCTGACAGCTACTCGACGCCCAGTGGACCTCGGTGAGGTCGCGGAGCCTGGGGGCCTCCCGCCAGCCCGAGTCGGTGACGGTGTCGCGGACGTCGAGCGGCGCCCCGCAGCGGTCACAGGTGCGCGCCGAGGAGGGGCTCTGGGCGTGGCACCAGCGGCACTGGATTCGCTCCTCGACGGTGGTCATGGCATCCTCAAGCCTGCGGTACTAGAACCTGCCCGCCTGAACGAGGCGCGATTCGATGGCTCCCCATTCGCTCTTGTCATCGGTACCGGAGATCTCACAAGAGGGCACCTTTTTCCGGGTCGCCCCGAGCCCCGGGCGGAGGTCTGGACTCTCTCCGTTGCGGGCGCGTCCTTGGCTTGGGGTGCCAAGACGGTACCACAAGGAAACGGCCCACCATAGAGAGGTTCTCGAGGTCATAGAGAGGTTCTCGAGTCCTCCTTGTCAGGGCCGGCCCGGATGGACCTAAAGTAATATCAAGGTTCAGGTGGTGTCATTTGTGCAGGTGAACGTCCATTGAGCGTCCCGGCGCCCGTCCAGGAGCTGACGGTGGGCCAGCTGTCGTCCCGCAGCGGTGTGGCCATATCTGCATTGCGTTTCTACGAGGCAAGGGGCCTGATCTCGGCCGGGCGCACCTCCGGCAACCAACGCCGCTACCCGAGAGACGCCCTCCGCCGGGTGGCCTTCATACGGGCCTCGCAGCGAGTGGGCATCCCCCTTCGGGCCATCAAGCAGGCTCTGGAGGGGCTGCCGGGCAACCGGGCCCCGACCCGGCAGGACTGGGCTCGCCTTTCGGCCGCGTGGCGCCGGGATCTCGAAGACCGCATCGCGCAGCTGGAGGCACTTCGGGACCGTCTCTCCGGTTGCATCGGCTGCGGTTGCCTCTCCCTCGACCGTTGCGGCCTGACCAACCCGGGCGATGTCCTCGGCCAGGAAGGCCCGGGTGCCCGCCGGTTCTTGGACTAAGCGGTTACTCTTTTCGGCCGTCCTCCACGCTGGCACCCGTCGCCGCCGTAGTTGACTTGGCCGCCGCTGCCGCCCGCTCGGGCGCCAGGGTATAGCCCACTTCGACTCCCGAAGGTTCGGGCACGCCGGCAATGGAGTAGACATCAGACCCATTTATGGTCTCGTTGGCGAGCAAAAGGTCGACGAGGCGACGCAGCTTGTCCTGGTTTTCGCTCAGCAGGTCGATCGCTCGCTTCTCGGCCCGTCTGAGCATGTTCGAGACTTCGGAGTCGATCTTGGCCTGGGTCTCCTCGGCGAAGGGCCGGCTGGAAAGGCCGGGACCGCCGCCTCCGAGGAACACCGAGCCGCCCTCCGGGTAACCGACGGGCCCGAGCGCCGGCGACAGGCCGAACTCTCGCACCATCCTGACGGCCAGGTCGGTGGCGCCGGCCAGATCGTTGGAGGCGCCCGTCGAACCCTGCCCGAGCTCGACCAGCTCTGCCGCCCGCCCGCCCATACGAACGGCCAACGAGTCGTTCAGGTAGTCCTCGCCGAACAGGTGCCTTTCGACGAACGGCAGCTGCTCGGTCACTCCGAGCGCCTGCCCGGCCGGGAGGATCGTCACCTTCGCCACTGGGTCGGCTTTCGGGCTGAGGGCAGCGACGAGGGCATGGCCCGCTTCGTGAACGGCGACGGAGTGCTTCTCCTCCGGCAAGAGGACGTTCGACCCTTCGCGGCGCCCGAGGATAAGGCGGTCACGGGCCTCGTCGAAGTCGGACGCGTGCAGGACGTCCCGGTTGTGGCGGACAGCCACGATGGCCGCTTCGTTGGCCAGGTTGGCCAGGTCGGCGCCGGAAAAGCCCGGCGTTCCCCGGGCCACGACGTCGAGGTCGACGTCGGGGGACAGCTGCTTGTCCCTGCAGTGGACTTTGAGGATGGCGAGCCGCTCCGGGAGGGTAGGCAACGGGATGGTCACCTGCCGGTCGAAACGTCCCGGCCGGAGCAATGCGGGGTCGAGGACCTCGGGACGGTTGGTGGCGCCGAGCACGACGATGCCCTCCGACATGTCGAAACCGTCCATTTCGGCCAGCAACTGGTTGAGGGTCTGCTCGCGCTCATCGTTCGACACGATCGAACCCGCTCCACCGCGCCGCTGCCCGATGGCGTCGATCTCGTCGACGAAAATGATGCATGGCGCCCGCTTCCTGGCTTCAGAAAAGAGGTCTCTCACGCGCGCCGCTCCCACGCCCACGAACAGCTCCACGAAACTCGAGCCACTGACCGAGAAAAATGGCACGTTCGCTTCGCCCGCCACCGCCCTGGCGAGCAAGGTTTTACCTGTGCCGGGAGGGCCGACCATGAGGACGCCCCGGGGGGCTACCGCCCCTGCCCGCCGGTAGCGTCCGGGGTTCTTCAAGAACTCCACTACCTCGGCGATCTCTGCCTTGGCCCCGTCGTACCCGGCCACGTCGGCAAACGTGGTCTTGGGCCGGTCGGCATCGAAGACTTTGGCCCGCGATTTACCTGCGCCCAGCACACCCTGCAAGGGGCCGGCGGCTCCCTTCGAGAGCCGGCGCCACAGCCAGAAGACGACGACGAAGGGCAGCAGCAGTATCACCCAGGTCAGCACCTCCGAGCCGAACGAGGTGCCCTGCGGGGTGGACGTTACGTCCACTTTCTCCTTATCGAGAGTCGGGAGCAGGTCGGGGTTGGTCAGCTGGATAGGGATGACGGTCGTGAAGGCCTTGCCGTCTTTGAACGTGCCTGAAACCGATCCGTTGTAGTTGATGTTGACGGCCTTCACCTGCCCGGCCGACACGTCGGACACGAACTGCGAGTAGGTGAGGTTGACAGGCTGGGTGATGCGCGTAGCGGGGAGGACGAAGAACAGCACTATGAACAGGACGAACGCCACCACCCAGAGCCAGTGGCGCCAGGCCGGGGGCGGCGGCGGGGCCGTCGGGACGGGTTTGTCGCCTCGGGGCGGGGGCGAGGCGGGCTTGGTCATTTCTGCCCCCCTTCTTTCGAGTCGGGCCGAGGGGCGTCGCTACAGTGCCACGCCATCAGGGGCTGCTCCATTGTGGCCGATAATGCCAGCTTTGTCACTTGCCTCGAACAGGTGCCGTTCATTGGCCGGAGCCTGGCTCCACCCATTCCATGGCTCGCGCGACGGCCTTTTGCCATCCTGCATAAGCGGTCTGGCGCCTGTCCTCATCCCAGCCGGGTTCCCATCGCTGCGCTTCTCGCCAGTTCCGGCGCAGGTCGTCTTCGCCGGACCAGTAACCGACGGCCAACCCGGCGGCGTAGGCGGCGCCGAGGGCAGTTGTCTCAGCCACGACGGGTTTGGATACCGGTAGGCCCAAGATATCGGCCTGCATTTGCATACACAGCTTGTTCGCAGTGATGCCGCCGTCGACTTTTAGTTCGCTGAGGTGCACACCCAGGTCTTGCTCCATGGCCAGGAGCACGTCTCTGGTCTGGTAGCAGATGGCTTCGAGCGTGGCCCGCGCCAGGTGGGCTTTGCTGCTGGCCCGGGTCAGCCCGACGATGGCCCCCCTGGCATCCGACCGCCAGTAGGGAGCGAAAAGGCCGGAAAATGCGGGGACGAAATAGACCCCGCCAGTGTCTTCGACGCCGGCTGCCAAGGCCTCGCTTTCGGGCGCCGAGGCAATGACGCCGAGCTGGTCGCGTAACCACTGCACGGCGGCGCCCGTCACGGCGATCGACCCTTCGAGGGCGTACACCGGCGCGGCGCCTTCAACCTGGTAACAAACGGTGCTGAGGAGGCCACATTTCGAAGTCGTGATCTCGGCGCCGGTGTTCAGGAGCAAGAAGTTCCCGGTCCCGTAAGTGTTCTTGGCCTCACCGGGCCGCAGGCAGACCTGGCCCAGCATCGCCGCGTGTTGGTCCCCCAGGGCGGCGGTAAGCGGTACGGAGCCCCGGCCTCTCCCCTCTATCGCCACCTCCCCGAAGTGAGCCGACGAGGGCCAAATTTCGGGGAGCATTTCCGCGGGCACGCCGAAAAGGGCCAGCAATTCGTCATCCCAGGCCAGGGTCGAGAGGTCCATGAGCATGGTGCGGCTGGCGTTGGTGACGTCGGTGACGTGCTTTCCGCCGTTGGTGCCGCCGGTCAGGTTCCAGACAAGCCAGCTGTCGACGGTCCCGAAGGACGCCGTCCCGTCCTGAGCGGCTCGCCGGACGGTGCCCGAGTTCTCCAGGATCCATTGGAGCTTGCCCGCGGAGAAATAGGTAGCCGGCGGTAAGCCCGTCCTCCGGCGGACCAGCTCTCCCCCCGCGGTCTCGGCCAGCCTGGCCACGACCCGGTCGTTGCGGGTGTCTTGCCACACGATGGCGTTCAGGTACGGCCGGCCCGTCTTGCGGTCCCACACCACGGTTGTCTCCCGCTGGTTGGTAAGGCCGATGGCCGCCAGGTCACCCGCTGAGAGACGTGCGTTGGAAAGGGCCGCCCGGATGACCGTATGCGCTCGTTCCAGGATCTGGACAGGGTCGTGCTCGACCCATCCCGGGCGAGGCAGGATCTGGTCGTGCTCGACCTGGTGCCGGGCCACTTCGTTGCCCTCGTGGTCGAACACGATGAAGCGCGTACTGCTCGTCCCCTGGTCCAACGCCCCCACGAAGTCACGCATTCGCCTGCCTGTTCTTTCCCCTGGTCCAGTTCTCTTGCCCGTATGCCTGCCCCGGGACTTCGCCCGGTGGGCTTTCCCGCCAGCCCATTCAACACAATGGGCCACTGGCCGGGCGTGGAACTGGCACGGGCAGGCCCGCCTCAGCAAAGCTGCGTGCTCGGACACCAGCACATGAAGACCCCTGAGAAGAGAATGTTTTCGAGCACCCACGCCCCGTCGCTGCCCGCCGGAGGCAAACACCCTTGAGTGGGGGGGAAAGCGGCCACGCGGGCCAAATGTCTCCGGCTCAGCGGGACCGCGACATCTCCCGGATGAGCACGGAGCGGCTCGACGTCCTGGTGGTCGGAGGCGGGATAACCGGAGCCGGGACTGCACTTGACGCCGTCACCCGCGGCCTCTCCGTCGGGGTGGTCGAGGCGCAGGACTGGGCGTCGGGGACGTCCAGCCGGTCCAGCAAGCTTATCCACGGCGGCCTGAGGTACCTCGAAATGCTCGACTTCCGGCTCGTCCACGAAGGCCTTCGGGAACGGGCGCTGCTTCTTCAGCGTCTGGCCCCGCACCTGGTCCACCCCGTCCCCATCCTGTGGCCGCTGCGCCGCCCCGTCCTCGAGCGGGCTTACGTGGGGTCCGGGATCGCCTTGTACGACCTGTTAGGCCTGTCGACCGGGACGGGGCGGGGCCTGCCCCTTCACCGGCACCTTTCCAGACGCCGGGCGTTGGAACTGGATCCGGGGCTGCGCCCGGACCTCCTGAGCGGAGCCATCCTGTACTACGACGCCCAGGTCGACGATGCTCGCTACGTCGTCGAAGTGGTCAGGACGGCGGCGGCCTTCGGGGCGGCGGCGGTTAACCGCATGGCCGCGGTCGGCTTTTTGCGCGATGGTGAACGGGTCACCGGGGCCGTGCTCCGTGATGAAGAAAACCAGGCCGAGTTCGTCGCCCGCGCGGGAGTCACTGTCATCGCCACTGGTGCGTGGACCGAGGAGACAGAGAACCTCACCGGCCGGCCGCGGGCTATGCAAGTCAGGCCCTCCAAAGGCGCTCATCTGCTGGTGGCGGGCGAGAAGCTGGCTTTGACCACCGGGCTCATTACGCGGACCGAAAGAAGCGTATTGTTCGTCCTCCCGTGGGGGGACCACTGGCTGATCGGCACGACAGACACCGACTGGGACTACAGCAAATCACGGCCCCTGGCCACGCGAGCCGACGTCGACTACCTCCTCACCCAGGTGAACGCCGTCGTGGCCCAGCCGTTGGCCCGGGCCGACGTGGACGCCGTTTATGCCGGGCTCCGGCCCCTGGTCGCCGGCACCGGTGTGGTTCGGGGGCCGGGAGAGCAAAGAGGCCCGGGCGAGGCGGGCCAGACAACCCGGCTTTCACGTGAGCACGCGGTAGGGCGGCCCGCCCCAGGGTTGGTGGTCGTCTCCGGCGGGAAGTACACGACCTACCGGGTAATGGCCGCCGACGCCGTAGACGCGGTCGTCGCCGACGGCTGGGACAGCTCCGGTGGCTCCAACCGCCAGGGCCCGGGGTCGTCGCGCACAGACCAAGTGCCACTGATCGGGGCCAGGGGGTTTGCCTCGTCATGGGACAGGCGCGACCTGCTGGTGCGCCAAAGAGGTCTGCCGGTGACCCAGGTCGAGCGGCTGCTGCGCCGCTACGGCGGTCTGACCGCAGACGTGCTGGCGGCGGCCGACAGTAGCCCTTCTCTACTGGAGCCGGTGGAGGGGTCCAGTGGGTACTTACGGGCGGAGTTCGCCTACGCAGTCACGCATGAAGGTGCCCGCCACCTCGACGACATCTTGTCGCGCCGAACACGCGTCAACATCGAGACACCCGACGGAGGTGTGGCGTGCGCGCCGTCCGTGGCGCAATTGGTGGCCCCGTTGCTGGGTTGGGACGAGGCTGCGATGGAGGCCGAGCTCGAGGACTACCGCCGCCAGATCGCAGTCGTCAAGCGGGCCGCTACGGAACTGGTCAGTGATGAGGACGCGGCCCGGCTGTCCGAGGCTTCGCCGCCCCTGCTCGACTTCGTTTAGCCCGGCCTGAGGCCGGGCCAGGCCGCC
Source organism: Acidimicrobiales bacterium (assembly GCA_035502515.1). Taxonomy (GTDB): domain Bacteria; phylum Actinomycetota; class Acidimicrobiia; order Acidimicrobiales; family Palsa-688; genus Fen-671. The sequence goes on along the minus strand of DATJUH010000024.1, from coordinate 13,253 downwards.
GCGGACCGGCCCACTCACTGTAAGTCGGGCCGGGACGCGCACCAGGGGCGAGCCTGTCGCTCGCCCCTGGTTACATGGCACGCCCCACATGCTCGTATTTGGGACCACATCAAGACCAAAAAGGAAACTGGTCATGTTCTTGGCCAGAAGGACATTTGGCGGGGTGCCGCCAAGACTGACCAGGCTCAGTCGGTCGGCGCACTGAAGGCACCAGCAAACCGGCTCCCGCCTGGCCCGTTACCAGTCCGGCGGACCGCTCTCCTCGGACGAGCCCAGTGTCGCCATCTAGCTCTCCTTTCGGGACGGTTGCCCTGAGCACCTCCAGATCACGTGCTCACCTATAAGTATACCCCTCCTTCGTGGGCGGAGCCACGGGCTCTGAAGTGGGACTTCGCCGCGCGGCCGGGTAACCCCTGGTGCTTGTCCTGTGTCCCTATCGCTCGATGGTTGGGCGCAACAGGACAGTGGGGCCTGGGCCCGCCCGAGGCCAAAGTCTTCAACGGCTCTGCGTAGCAGGCGGTGCGCAACTCGTGGTAAGACGAGCGCGACCTGCGGAAAAAGGGACAGGGGAGGAGGACGCGGTTGTGGCCAGAGCACCTGTTACGGGTACTCATATGGCATGGCCAGGCCCGCTGAAGAGGCTCACCCTGACCGGGCCTGGCGCACTTTTGCCCCAGACCCGAGCCAGGTCTTCGCCGCTCGCCACTTCGTGCTCTGCGTGCTCGAGGGCTGGGGCCTCGAGATGGAGGATGTTCCCCTATTGGTGAGCGAGCTGGCCACGAACGCCGTCCTCCACGCCCGGAGCGACTTCGAGGTCACGGTAATCCGTTCCCCGCAGTCGATCCGGGTCGAGGTGTTCGACCAGAACACCCGGCTCCCCTCCTTCGCCGTAGCCCCAACCGACGCTTACAGCGGGCGTGGCCTCATGCTCCTCAGGGGCCTCAGCACCAACTGGGGCGTGGAGTCGCACTCGGATATCGGTAAGACCATCTGGTTCGAGGTCGAGGTGCCGAGGAGACTGGGGAGGAGAAGACGCACAGTTTCGGTTTGGGTGGAGAAACGAACCTGACGTCGTCCATCTCCTCAGGCCATCTCCTCCCCGCCTTTTCCTTTAGGCCCGATCGCTTGTAATGCGGGTCGCTGTAACCCGGGGTCGCCCTAGTCAGGTTGGCACTGCGGGCATACTGGCCGTATGAGCGCGGTGACTGAGCTCTGGGCGAACTCGTTCGAACAGGCACTATCCCGCCTCGGGGCCCATGATGGCGCCGGTTCGGAGGCGATCCCGCTGGCACAGGAAGGACGAGGACGGTTCCTGTCTTCCTTGCCGCCCGGGTACTCGGAAGAGACCTTGCCGAAAGATGCCGCCACCGATTGGCTCGAGATGTCCCGCCTTATCCGGGGTGGCCGGGGGCCGAGCGAGGGTCGTCCCGCCGGTGAAGGCCTGGCCCCCGGCACCCGCCCCACAGGCGCCGTCGCCTCCTCTGTCGCCGGCCGGGGCGCCCAATCGCGGCGCACCGGGGGGCACGCCAGCCGGCTGGTGTTGTGTCCCTGTCGCCCCGGCGCGCCAGGAGACTTCCGCCTCCGGCGGGTCGGCCTCGCCAGAGTGGAACTGTCATCGTTCCTTCCCGTCGTGGAGAGCTTCGGGCTGGCGGTGGTGGAGGCGGTGCCCTGGCATTTCCACTTCGGCCCGAGCCGTCCCGATGGTCCTGTGCCCGATGCTTATGTGGACGACATCGGCCTGCGGGTCGATACGCCGGTGATGGAGCCCGGCGGGTTCGACCCCGTCGAGGCCGGCCCGCGCCTGGTAGAAGCCCTGGAAGCCGTGCTCACCGGGCGGGGCGAGCTCGGCCCGCTCAACCGGCTGGTCATCGGGGCGGGGCTCGACTGGAGAGAGGTCGCGCTGCTCTCTGCCTACTGCGCCTACAGGAGGGTCGTCGGCGGGCCGTGGGCGGCTGAGGCTGCCGATGGGATGAGCGACGCCCTGGTGGCCTTCCCGACAAGCGCCGCGGCCGCGGTGCGCTTGTTCATGTCCCTCCTGGCACCGGAGCCAGGCTTGCCGGCCGGCGACGCCCGCGCCGCCATGCTGGACGCTGTGGCCGGCGTGCCCGACCTCGAGCACGACAGGGCTTTGCACGAGCTGGTCTCGCTGGTGGACGCCACTGTCCGGAGCAATTGGGCCCTGCGGCGGGAGACGATCTCACTGAAGTTCGCCAGCGGTTCGGTCCCATTTCTCCCGGCCCCGTCGCCCCTGACCGAGACTTTCGTGTGGTGCCCATGGTTCGAGGCTCTACACGTCCGCTTCGGGCGGGTGGCAAGGGGAGGGATCCGTTGGAGCGACCGTCACGCCGACATACGGAGCGAAGTGCTGGGGCTGGCCAGGGCGCAAGTGAAAAAGAACTCGCTCATCGTGCCGACAGGTGCTAAAGGAGCGTTTGTTGTGCGCAGGGAAGGCGTAACCGGACCAGAACACGGACAGGCAGAGCATGGAAAAGCGGCGTATTCCGCATTCATTGAGGCTTTGCTCGACGTCACGGACAACATCGTCGGGAGCAAAGTGGTCCATCCTGACGGCGTTGTTTGCCGCGACGCTGACGACCCCTATCTGGTGGTGGCGGCCGACAAGGGGACGGCGCGTTTTTCCGATCTGGCCAATTCGATAAGCGTGGGGCGAGGTTTCTGGCTGGGCGACGCATTCGCTTCAGGAGGGAGCACCGGTTACGACCACAAAGCCTTGGGGATAACGGCGAGGGGGGCCTGGGTCGCTGTACGCAGGCATTTTCGCGCCCTGGGGATGGACGCCCAGGAGGACCAGCTGAGGGTGGTGGGCGTGGGCGACATGTCGGGCGACGTCTTCGGCAATGGCATGCTACAAAGCAACAGTATTTGCCTCATCGCCGCCTTTGACCACCGCCACATTTTCGTCGACCCGGCGCCGGATCCGGCCGTGTCCTACGAAGAGAGGCGGCGGCTCAGCCTGCTCGAGAGCTCCTCTTGGCAGGACTACGACTTGAATGCCGCCTCGCGGGGCGCGGCTGTGTTCTCCCGGCACGCCAAAAAGGTAGAGCTTTCTCCCCAGGCCTGCGGAGCCCTCGGGGTGGTCGGACCGGGCACCATGTCCCCGCCGGAACTGGTGAAAGCGGTGCTCGAAGCCCAGGTCGACCTTATTTTCTTCGGCGGGATCGGCACTTTTGTGAAGGCGCCGGGCGAGACGGACAGAGACGTCGACGACCGGGCCAACGACGAGGTAAGGGTGAACGCCGACCAGGTGCGGGCGCGGGTGGTGGCCGAAGGGGCCAACCTGGCCATGACACAAGCCGCACGGACCAGCTATTCGCGTCGCGGTGGGCGGGTGGACACCGATTTCATCGACAACGCCGGCGGTGTAGCGATGTCCGACCGCGAGGTCAACTTGAAGATCCTCTTGGGCCAAGCCCTGAGTGCCGGGCGCCTTAGTCTCCCTGCCCGGGACGAAGTCCTGGCCAGTTCGGCCGAGGTGGTGGCGGACGCCGTCCTGGCCCAGGTCGAACAAAGCGTGGTCGCCCTGGACCGGGCGGCCGGCTCGAGTGCGGCCGAACTTCCTGCGTTCGAAGCGCTCATGGGCGACCTGGCCGGAGAGGGCCTGCTCGATGTCGAGGTAGAGGGGCTTCCCGACCCGGAGGAGCTCGCTCGTCGCAAAGAGGCCGGCGCCGGCCTCAGCCGGCCTGAGCTGGCGGTGTTGCTGGCCTACGCCAGAAGTGAGCTGGCCCGCTCCGTCGAGGCCTCGCCTTTGGCCGGCGATGAGGCGGTTCGTTCTTGCGGGGTAGGCTATTTCCCGCCCGGGCCCCGGCAGGCCTTTTTGGACCTCATACCCGAGCACCCGCTGTTCCGGCAACTGGTCTCGTCGGAACTGGCCAATGAGATGATCGTCCGCATGGGCGCCATCTGGGCCCACGAGGTGGCCGCCGAGACCGGCCGCCAGCTCTGGGAGGCGGCCGCCGCCTATTGGGCCGCCCGAGAGGTCCTCGGCGCCGCGCCGCTGTTCGCGGAGGTCGACAACGTGGCCTGGACCATCTCCACGGAGGCCGAGGTGGCATTGCGCGACTCTTTGAGCGCCGGTCTCGGGAGACTGGCCCGCTGGTACCTGGCGCGAAAGGGCCCGCTCGAGCCCCGGGCTGTCATCGCCGCTGACCGGCCTTTCGTAGCCGGCCTGCAAGCGGCTTGTTCGCTCGACGGACAGGCACCCGGCGGGGGACCGTTCGATGCCCGGCCGGCGGCGGCGGCGCTCACCGCAATGGGAGTCCCTGATGATGTCGCCGCCCGGGTCGCCGGGCTCCTCCGCGACGCCGCCGTCGGCGAACTGGCAGAAGCGGCGCGTTCCTCCGACCACGAGGTAGGGCCGGTATCGGGTGCTTACGCGGCCGTAGAGGAGGGGCTCTCCCTGGCCAGACTGGAGGAGGCGCTCACCGGGCGGGAGACCTCAGACCGGTGGGAACGCTGGGAACTCGACTTGCTGGCGGACGACCTCGCCCGCGCCCGGGTGGTCGCCGTCACCAGGGCCTTGCAGTTTCGCCCGGACGTGGGCGGTGTCGAGGCAGCCCGGGAATGGCTGGCCATGCGGCCGGGGCCCCTGGCCCACGCGTCGGACCTCGTCGACCGGCTCGGGCCGGAGAGTGCACACAGAGAGACTGGGCCCCGCTGGAGTGGGACGCGCGGGACTGGGGCCGGGGGAGGATCGCCCGACCCGCCACTCCCGCTTCTGGCCTTGGCCCTCCGTGCCGTCGGCGACGCCGTCCGGGCCTAAGCGACCCAAGGCGGACCGCGTGGCCCCCGTAGCTGATAAAGCGCGGGCCGAGGCGGAGAGGAGGCCGGGAACAGGTACCGCCGTCGGCGCCAAGCTCGAGGAAGGCCGGTTGCACCTGGTCGGACTTGAACTGGTGCGGGTCCTGCTGCCTCTGCGAAAGGCCTGGGTGAGCGAGGCCGGCAGTTTTTCCCAACGTGACAGTCTCCTTGTCAGGGCCATAGTCCGGCTCATTTCGCCAGCAGGCGGCGTCGACGAGAGCGAGGGTTGGGGCGAGTGCGCCGCTTTGCCGGAGCCGACTTATAGCGCCGAGTACACCGCCGGAGCTGTGGAAGTGTCCGAGCGGTACATCCTGCCGGCGCTGCTCGGCGCGGACGTGGCTCGGGCCGAAGATGTTGCCCCCGCCTTGTCGTCCTTGAAAGGCCACAGGATGGCCAAAGCGGCGTTCGAGGCCGCCCTTCTCGACGCCGGGCTGCGGTGCGCCGGAGTGCGCATGGCCGATTTCCTGGCCGGGCTCAGCGACACCGGGCGGAAGCCGCGTGAGTCGGTCATGGCGGGGGTTGCAGTCGGTCTGCCCCGCTCTCTCCCGGAACTCCTCGACGAGGTGGCGGAGCGCGTCGGGGAGGGGTACCGGCGGGTCAAGTTGAAAATAACCCCCGGTTGGGACGAAGAACCGGTGGCCGCGGTCCGGCGGCAGTGGCCTGAGCTCATGCTTTTTGCCGATGCCAACGGCTCGTACGCCGCCTTGCCTTTCCCCGAGGCCGTCGCCCGCTTGGGCCGGCTGGACGGATATGCCCTGGCCTGCCTGGAGCAGCCGCTTGGCGACGACGATTTGACCGGCCACGCCCGGCTGGCGCCACAACTTGCTACCCCGCTCTGCCTCGACGAGCCACTGACCTCGTTGGCTTCGGTGGCGACGGCGCTCGATATCGGGGCTTGCTCGGTGGTGAACCTGAAGGCCGGACGGCTGGGCGGGCTCCTCGAAGCGGTGCGGGCCCACGACCTTTGCGCTAAACGCAAGGTGCCCGTGTGGTGCGGCGGGATGGTCGAAACCGGGGTCGGCCGCGCCGCCAATCTGGCTTTGGCCGCCCTGCCCAACTTCTCGCTCCCCGGAGATCTCTCGGCGTCCGGCCGCTTCTTCGAAAAGGATGTAACAGCCCCCCTGGGGGTAAGCAGCGACGGGACGATACTTCTGCCGGCCGTCCCTGGCAGCGGCGCGGTCGTGGACGGGGAGGGGCTCGAGGCGTTCTCGGCGTGGAGGCGGTGGTGGCCGGCCCGGTCGAGGTGAAGGAGGCCGAGCTAAGGGCGGGGTAGGGCAGTAGCTTCGCCTGAGCGCTACGGTGCCACTCGATGACATTGCCATTTTGGCCCGATGAGCCCCACCGGGTCGCCAGGGGGCGGGGTGGCGCCGGTCAGGCGCCTCCTCGTCAGGTCAGTCTGGTCCGCCTCTCCGGGGAGATTGCGCGGGCCATGGCCACCATCGGGCGCGTAGCCGTCGAGGGTGAAGTGCACCGGCCGCAGACTTACCGGACCGGGTGGACGTACTTCGTCCTCCGGGACCGGGCCGCTCAGGTCCCGGTAGTGTGCCCGGCTCGCAACGCCCGCCGCTGCCGCGCTGTAGCCGGGGAGCGGGTCGTCGTGGTGGGCGCCCTCGTGTGGGGCAACGAAAGGGGCCAGATCGTCCTGGAGGCGGAAGCGGTCACACCGGTGGGGGAAGGGGCCGTCGCCGCCATGATGGCCGAGGCGCGGGCCCGGTTGGCCGCCGAAGGCGTGCTCGACCGGCCCCGCCGTCTGGTCCCACGACTACCGAGGGCGATCGGTGTCCTGTGCGGTGCCGACGCCGCCGTCCGAAAGGACATCGAGTCCGTGGTCGCCGTTCGCTTCCCCGGTTATCCCCTGGCCGTAGAGGAAACGACCGTGACGGGCCCCGGTGCGGCCCAGTCCATCGTCGAGGCGCTGTGGCGCCTGGCCCGCCGGCCCGGGGTCGACGTGGTCGTGCTGGCCCGGGGCGGTGGGGACCCGACCGCCCTGCTTCCCTGGAGTGACGAGGAGCTTTGCCGCTCCGTGGCTGCTTGCCCGGTGCCGGTCGTCTCGGCCATAGGCCACGAGTCCGACCGGCCGCTGTGCGACGAGGTCGCCGACCTGCGATGCGGGACTCCATCAATTGCCGCCCACGCCGTAGTGCCGGACCGCGCTCAGCTCGACGATGAGCTGGCCGGGTTACTGGCCCGGGCCGCTACAGGCGTTGGAAGGCGGGCCGAGCTTGGTCGGGAAAGGTTGCGCCGCACCGACGCGAGCGGGTCGCTCGCCGCCGGCATCGACCGCGCCGGCAGCCGGTTGTCCCACGCCGGCGAGCGGCTCCATTGGGCGTACCCGGGGCCCGCCGTGCGAACGTGCCGGCACCGGCTCGAGGCCTGCGACTGGCGAGGCCCGATTGCGGCTCGCCTCTCGTCATCAGAGCAACGCCTCGACGCACTGGCCCGCCATGCTCGTTCGCTGTCGCCTCAGCACGTGATAGAGCGAGGTTTCGCCGTGGTCCGCCGCCTGGATGGCACCGTCGTGCGTCACCCGGGCCAGGTCCAGGAAGGCGAACTCCTCGAAGTGAGCGTGGCCCACGGTCTCATAGCAGCCCGGGTCGAATTGCCGGCCATGCTCGGCCGGCCGGGCGGAACAGGTGGGCCCAGACAGTCCAGAGAGCCGGAGACCGCCGAACCGGCTCATGGCGGGGAGCTGGGCGACCTCAGCCGTCCCGGTACCGGCCGAGGGCGCCGCCGGTGAGCGAGAAGACCCCGGCCGGCGAGGGCCAGAATGGGCCCGGGCGCGACCGTTCGAAGGACATTCGGCCGGATGGCGCACCAGCGGCCTTCGACCCGCAGCTGAGCGGTGTGAGCGGGCCGCTCGAGACGCTTACGTTCGAAGAGCTGGTCGGGGCGCTGGAACGAGTAGCCTCCCGCCTGGCTGGAGGCGAGCTCGGGATCGAAGCAGCCGCTGACCTGTACGAGCAAGCCGAACTTCTTTACGAGGCAGCCCAGCAGCGCTTGTCGGCGGTCGAGGCCCGGATCGAGCGCCTCAATGAGCCTCAATGAGCCTCAATGAGCCTCAGTAAGCCCGGTTCTGCCAGTCCACCGTGAAGCAGCGGGCGTCGAGCCGGCCCGGTGACCAACGGCGCCACTGGCCGTTCACCGCCCGCCGGGTGGCCTCGGTCCAGCTGATGACGTCGTGGCGGGCCGTGCGCCGTACCACCTGGACCAAACCACCTTCGTAGACCTTGTAGCCGGCCCAGACCCCGGGGTAGTCCTTGGTGGAACCGACCTCGGTTATCACGAGCGGCCCGTAGCCGTAGCGCCGGTTGCGGTGGCGGTGGCCGAAGGTCACGAAGCTTTCCCGCTTCGCCCCCACCAGCGCGTTCAGGAACTCCCGGCCCTGGTCGAAAGGGAGCCCGGGCGGGTAAACCGACCGGAACGGGTACTTCTCGTACGGGTGGTGGAGCGTCACCCAGGCGGGGCCGGCCGAGTCGCCGGCCAGGCGAGCGATCTTGCGGCTCATCTCCGGCGCCAGTTCGCCCCGGTGCAGGCGAGGGTTGCCACTTGCCGTGCTCATCAGCACCAACCGCAGCCCTGGAACGTCAACAGCCCGGGGCTGCCACGAGATGGCGATGCCGTGTTTTTCGAGCACAGCACGCGCATCGACCCCGAAATTGTTGTCGTGGTTGCCGAGGATGGCTTCGACCGGTATAGGGCTGGCGGCCAGCAGCCGGCCCACATCACGTACCTCCGCCGGAGAGGTGGTGTTCGTGAGATCGCCTTTGACCACCAGCAACTCCGCTCCCCAGGCTGCCGCCTCGTCGATGGCGGCCTGCAACGCTCTGACCGGATAGGGGTCCTCACAGGGCTTCGCAGTCCGCTCACTGGCGTCGTGGATCCGGTAAAACACGCCGAAGACCTTTTCCCCGATGTGCAGGTCGCTCACGGTGGCGAACTTGTACAGCAGGCGGCCGGGGGGCGGGGCGAGGGTCCGGACGCGGCCGGCGACGAAGGCAGGCACTCCGTTGGCGCTGGCCACGATGTCGTAGGTGGTGGCCGGCGCCAGCCCCTCTATGACTGCCTCACCGGGGCCGCCCGGCCAGCCCGGGTCCAGTATGCGCCGGCCCGACACATAGCCGCGGCTCCAGCGTCCGAGGACGGCCGGCTTACCAACGTCTTCGGCGCCGGCGGCGACACCCCCTGCGTCGAGCACGAGCTCGGCGGGCGAGGAAGGCTGAGGGTGGGCTACGACGTCACCGACTTCGATCCTCAATCCGTTTGCCGGCGACGCGGCCCAGGTCAGCTGGACCGAGCAGTCATCGACGGCGAAGACGCGGATGGGCCATGGCCCGGCCAACCAGCGGCTCGGGGATGTTGTCATCGGCCCGGCCTTATGGCCGTGGCCCGGAAAATGTTGCCCTCGGGGGCGTGGCTTCGGAGCTTGGGCTCAATCGCTGCCGAGGACTGCGTTGAGCCGGCCGGCGACACGGCGCTTGAACGCCAGGTTTATGGCGAGGCGCTCGCGGGCCTGTTGCACCCGGCGCTCGCCCAGGCCCACGGGGTGGGAATCGAGCCACGAGAACACCCGCTGAGCGAACTCGTCTCCGGCCGCAGCCAGTCCCGGCAGCGACTCGAGGGCGCGCTGGAGAGACTTGGGTGGCCAGCGGTCGAGCATTTCGTCCCAGCGCTTCTCCATCGCCTCCCAGGCCACGACGCACCCGTCCCGCCGGGACAAGATGCCGGCCACCAGGAAGGGTGCGTCCTGCGACCTGACTTCTCCCGAGAAGGCCAACTCTATGGAACGGCGCAGCAGGTCTGCTTCCGGGAAGCCCCCCAGAGCGTCCAGGTACCGGACCTCGTCCTGCGGCGTAGCGGCGTTCTTGTAGTGGGAGTAGAGCAGCTCCCACGCCTCCGCCCCGCCGCCGGCCGCAATAACGCGGGCTACCGCGGTAGCCAGGTCCGGGGGGAGCGGGGTACGGCCGGCATCAGCGTCGGCCAGCCGTTGGCGAGCCTCGGTGTGCACATCCGGGTCGGCTCCGAGCGTGCCCAGGAGCGTCACCAACCTGGCCCGCAGGCGGGCCACCCGCGGTGTCTCGTCCTGGTCCGGCTGCCAGCCGACGGAGGAGAACACCCCGGTGGCGAGGCGACGGGCGGTGGCCGCTACGGCCGCAGTCTCACCGTCGTCGGCCACCAGGTCGAGCAACCCAAGCCCGCCCGAGATGCCCCACCAAACGTCCGGGTCCCGGTCCGCCGACAGCAACGACCACAGTTCGACGGGGGCCTCGAGGGACAACACGCCGGCGACCGTCTCGGCCCAGGTGTCCGAGGCCAGGCGCAGACGTTCGCGGCCGTCGAGCTCAGCCAAGGAGGCGAAGATCCGCCTGCGCAGCTCGTCGCTGTAATGGACGCGGTAAAAGCCCCAGGCCCCCTCGTTGACCAGCGCCCACGCCGGATCCTCTTTGAGCTCGATGGTGGTCGAGCTGGATTCGAGCAGGAGCTGCTCGTGCCCTAAGGCCCCGTCGCCGGTGGCGTAGCGCACGCTGATCGGCACCACCCAGCGCTGGTCGTCCTTGTCGGGGCCGCCGTCCAGCAGGAAGCGACGCTGTGAGATCTCGAGGGCGTGCCCGTCGGAGCTCAGCTCCGCGGTAACGAGCGGGTAACCGGCCTGGTCCACCCAGGTGCCCATGGTGGTCCTGACCGGCTGCCCGGACGCCACTTCGAGGGCGTCCCATAGGTCGGTCGTGTCCGTGTTGGAGTAGCGGTGCTTGTCGAGGTAGAAGTGCAGACCGCGGCGGTAGTTGTCCTCGCCCAGGTGCCGTTCGATCATCCGCAGGACGGCGGCGCCCTTGTCGTACGTGATCACGTCGAACATGTCCTGGACCTCGTCCGGCCGGCCGACGGGGAACTCGATGGACCGGCTGGCCCGCAGGCCGTCGGTGGCCAGAGCGGCGGCCTGATCAATACCGAAGTTGGACCAGATCTGCCACCTGGGCTCGAAGGTGTCGGTGACGAGCAGTTCCATGTACGTGGCGAAGGCCTCGTTCAACCAGGTGCCGTCCCACCAGCGCATCGTGACCAGGTCACCGAACCACATGTGGGCCGTTTCGTGGCCGATGACCGACACCACCCGTTGGCGCTCGTCCTGCGAACTGTCCTCGCTTACGAGCAAGGCCGTCTCGCGGTAGGTCACGAGGCCCAGGTTCTCCATCGCGCCCGAAGCAAAGTCGGGCACCGCGACGTGGTCGAGCTTGTCGCTCGGGTACGGCATCGAGAAGTAGTCCCGGAGGAAACGGAGCGCATGTGTGGCGGCATCGCCGGCCAGGCCGGTGAGGGCGCCGCGGCCCGGCACGCAGGCGATGCGCAGGGGGACGCCGTCCACATCCCGTGGGCTGGTCAGCTCGAACGGCCCGATGACGAACGCCACCAGGTAGGTGGACATCTTTATGGTGTCGGCGAACTGCACGCGGCGTTTGCCGTTGCCGAGCGAGATGGACGAGATCTCCTGAGTGTTGGACAGCACCGTCAGGTCCTCGTCGGCGACGATGGTGACCCCGAAGCTCGCCTTCAGGTCTGGTTCGTCCCAGCACGGGAAGGCGCGGCGGGCGTCCGTGGCCTCGAACTGGGTAGCGGCCAGCCAGGTTTCTTCACCGTTGTCCCGGCGGAACTTGCTCCGGTAGAAGCCGCGCAGCAAGTCGTTGAGCTGCCCAGTGAAGCGCAGGAAGAGGGTGTAGTTGCCGGTCTGGAGCGGGGTATGGGGGACCAGCACGACCTGTTCTTCCTCAGGCCGGTACGAGACGGTAGCCGGGCGGTCCGGCTCCCCTTCGCTGGTGAAGCGAGCTTCGCTTATCTCCAGTTCGGCGGCGTTCAGGATGACTTCAGTGGCCGCATCGACGGCTCTGACGTCGATGCTCGCCTCGCCGTCGAAAGCGGCGTTAGCCAGGTCCGGCATGAGGACCAAGGAGTAGTGGTCGGGGACAACGTTCCTTGGTAAGCGGTACGGCGGTCGGTCTTCCACCGGGCCACCCTACGGCTCAGCCGGTGGAGGTGCCAACCGATTGACCGCTCAAATCAGCGGAGCACGATCGGCCGGCCCGTGTCCGGAAAGCCCGTGTCCGGAAGGGTGAGGAAGAGTGAGGAAATCAGGAAGTGTCAGGAGGCGTCGGGCTCGACCGGGGGCAGGTACTCGAGCTCCAGGTCAGCCAAACGGACCAGGATGGAAGCCACCCAGGAGCCGAGCGAGCTGAGAGACGCCTCGGTGGCCGCGCTCACCTGCCGGGTGGCGCCCGAACGCAGTTGGAGGGCGTCCCGCCCCTCGGCCGGCGGAGGTAACGGGCCGGGAAAAAGGCTCAGTTCTTTGGGCTCGTCCGGGTTCGGCGCCGGCAACCGGTAGCTGCCCTCGTACGAGACCTCGACAGCGACCTCGGGCGGGGCGCCCTCGTCCTCGTAGGCCTCTTCGATCACCGGTGCCGAGCGGTCGAGGTTGTCTCCACCGAGGTCCGGGCTTTCCTCGGGGAGGACCGCCAGCATGGCTGGCAGCGCCGGCCGGCTGGCCAGGCGCTGGACCCTGAAGACGACCTCGATGCCGATCTCCGGTGGCTCCTCGACCTGTTCTCCCATGCTCATGCTGCGCCACGCCGACTGGCTCCAGGTCTGCCAATCGAGGCTGATGTCGGCGCTCACCTTGGGCGGGTCGCCATCGCCGGGCAGGCTCACCGTAGCCTCCCAGACGAGGTCGCCGGTCAGCAGGTCGTAGACAAGACGGTCGTCTTGACCGGCGGGCTCCAAAAGGCTCTGATCAAGCGCCGCCCGTAGTGCGCCGACCGTATCGAGGAACAAGTGGTCCAGCATCGAGGCTCCTGGCTTACTGACAGTACACCAGGGGACAACGGGGGTCGGACCGCCCGCCGACGATGCCGGCGCCGGCTGCCCGCTTCGACCTCCCGGCCCAGCGCCGGCCTTGCGCCGGCTGCCCGCCCCGTGGCCGCCCGGCCCAGCGCCGGCCTTGCGCCGGCTCCCCGCCCCGTGGCCGCCCGGCCCAGCGCCGGCCCTGCTCCGGCCGCCCGCCCCGTGGCCGCCCGGCCCAGCGCCGGCCTTGCGCCGGCCGCCCGCCGTCGACAGCTCCGTGGCCGCCCCGCGTGCTGTGGGCGGCGCCCTGGGTGTGCGCCGCAGGCCTCGGGACTGCCCCGAGCGGGACTTGTGCGCGGCAGATGCTGTTATCGTGACACTGGCGCGCACAGGTCGCGGATCGACAGGTGGTCCGCACGACGGGCCCCGCAGTTGGCTCCACGACGGGCCACGACCGGTGGCCGCACGACGGGCCCCACAGGTGGCCGCACGACGGGGCAGTACCCTTTGGGTGTGGAACGCATCGGGCTCGTGGGCCTGCCCAATTCCGGCAAGTCCAGCCTCTTCAATGCTTTGACCGGGGGTTCGGCGCTCGTCGCCGGCCATCC